>NZ_JBGGWA010000010.1:0-317917 GCF_041321145.1 Paraburkholderia sp. IW21
AAAGGCGGGACAAACGAGCACGCGGGCAAGCGCGAAAGCGGCCGCGTGATACAGGACCCAGGTGGGTCAGATTTACTTCGGCGAAACCACGAAATGTGGGTCAGGTTTCAGTCGGCGTTGACAACTCACCACAACCTGCGAAATACAGGACGGCAGCCGCTGAATCTCGGGCATGGCGATACACCGAAATTGCCGCCGATGGATGCTGTCGGAAGCGGCTCCGTCCAGGACAAACAACAGGCGTTTCTCGATGAAATCATCGAGAAGGTTAATGGACTGTTCGAAGGTGAGCTCACGGACGATGACCAGCTCGTGTACGTCAACGGCGTCATCAAGGGCAAGCTGCTCGAAAACGCTACCTTGGTGCAACAAGCGATGAGCAACAGCAAGGAGCAGTTCGCCAGCTCGCCAGACCTGAAAAACGCGCTGCTTCACGCCATCATGGATGCATTCGAGGCGCACAGTGCAATGAGCACTCAAGCGCTTGGCTCTGAGCCAGTGCGCGAAGGGCTCAAGGATATTCTCCTTGGACCAGCGCAGCTGTATGAAGCGTTGAGAGCGCGTCACGACGGGGCACCGCCGGTTGCGCCTTGATGTGAAGGTAGGTCACGGCCACTGCGATACTTAAGTTACTCGACGCCCGATTATAAGTTGCCCGTCAAGAGCAATGACTCGCGACTTGGCATTCCTGACCGGGTATAAACGGTCTAACAGCAATCATACAAAGCACGGACTCGGTCTCAATTTGGCGGCGCACAGCGCGAATGCGCATCGGCACTGTCCGATGACGGTCTAGGCGCTTTGGCGCTTGGCACGGGTCCGCTATTGGTACTGGTCGTGGATGCCTCACAGATGCCTGCTGGCGGGTGCCACTGGCGGTGGCTGAGAAATAGACGGACGCCGGAACCACTGTGGCTCTTAGGTTTCACCAATTACCGAACAGTTTTTCGGAGATGATTTGGCGTTCACCCTCAGGCCGCACGCGCAACGCGGTTCGACAGGGCTGCGACATGGACGGTGGCAGCTCGCTTCTGTATTGAACAGAGCTCGGGCATCAGCGTCTCGCCCTCACTTAGCTCAAACCTTCGAACTGCAGTCGGAGCATCGATAATTTACCTAGGCCGATTTTTTAGTCGTGACTTCACGGCAACGTGTCACTTAAGAATCTAGTGGCATTTGCCGTTAAGGCTAAGGGTTGTCTCATTCCGAAAAATCGCCAATCGCGCGAGCACAGACGCACACTACATAAGTCGAAGAATATGAACTGGAAACCGTTTCTGACCCCTGCTGTAATCACATGTGTACTTGGTGGGCTTTTCGCATGGTCGAGCTACAACATCAAAAACACGCAAGCAATCGCGGACCAAAGGGTGCAGGTGGCCGACCAAAGAACTCAACTTGAGAAAGAGAAAGCACAATTCGCTGAGATGAGGTCGAAAACACATGACGGTGATGTCGAAGCGAATAGCCAACGTAGCATCGAACTGAACAAGCAAGCCGCAGAGCTCGACGAAAAGTCGAAGGAGTTGGCAAACCGCGAAGCAGAAATGACCGCAAAGTCCGCCGCGCTGCAAGCCGAGCAGGATGCGCTCGTCAAACGAGAGGCCAGCCTCGAGGCTCGCGAGTCATCCGTTTCTGCAAGTACTCAGCGGTCAGCCGCAGAAGAGCACATCCGGCAACGTATGACAGAATTCGACCATCTAGGAGTTAACGTAACCGGACCAGCCCCATGCGACACCCAACACCTGGCGCTATACAACCAAGCGACGAGTATCGTGGCCGAAATCGAGACGATATCGCGGACGTGGCACCTTGACGAATACATCCAATGGGCAGCTGACCACCAGCATTGGTCTCCGTCCACATGCAACAAGCAACAACATGCGATGGAATAGTACCCCGCAATAGATGAGCCCTTCTCGACGAGAGTGTTCGGTCAGTTAACTCATTGTGAACCTTGACTTCCTGATTCCACGGACTTATCAACACCTTGATTGAGCCACGCCGAGAAGGCCATCGCCAAGCACAGCGATGCAGGCCCGCTAACGCACAGAACAATGCGATTAGACCATCGCGCATTGACTCTCGCCACTGCGATGACGCCGGCGGACTGTCCCGTGAAGAGCGAACAGGAGAAAAGTGACATCGCGGTACCCCGAGCGGTCGGCGCCATCTGTGTCGCCTTCGTCATCACAACACTATGCAGCGCGTAAAACCCAAAACCCGCCGTCAGGCACGCAGGCAACGTCAGCCACCAGACCGGAGTCAACGCGAGCGCCACGAAAGCAATCGCGAGCAGTACACCGCGCAAGTTGCGCAAAGTCCGATTCGGCGAAGCTTCGCTACAAACTTGGGGCCGAACGGCTGTAAAGCAATCCGCCAATAGCGGAGAGGACGCTGCGAGGTACGCGCCGTGGTCTTCCTGGTGGCGGACTACCTGTCATTGCCATCCAATTCGGCGTCGCATGCTACTTTCGTCAGGAGCAGTCAGAGTATCCCAAATCGCTTTGAGCTAGCCAACCAACTGGGTAATTCAGTCCGCTTTCGTCCGTCCATTTTGAGCTCGCTCCTTGAAGCTGGCCGTAACAGACAACGACCGCAGGGCGAATAGACCGGAGATGCGCTATCCTCGCTTCTCTCCCGTAAAACGCAGTCCTTCAGCCATTCATGCCGATTCAACCCAAGTTGCATGGCCCAATCGAACTCGGGCCGGAGACGGTTCTGTACCGTGGAGTCAGTCGCGCGATGCACAAGCAAGGCATCGGCCTGCGGCCGAGAGATGCTGGCAAGCCGTTCGCGCGTAATGTTTGCCACGACGGGACATGGAAATTCGATGGTTCGGTCACTTATGGCCCTCCGCGCAGCCAAGCTGTGCACGCTCACCAGTGGAACAGCGAAGGGTTCAGCGGCCCCGCTCTGTCGTTTAGTACGCTCGAGGCAGTCGCAAGACGATTTGCGACAATGGACGGACTCGAAGACGGCGTAATCTATGCGGTGACCGTCGGAGAGTTGGTCGCGGCCGGCTGCACATTGGAGGACCCGCGTCGGCACACGTCGACGTTGCAAAACCCAGAAGAGCACGAAATAATCGTGGTGCCACAGGCGGGGCGAGAACTAGGAATTCACTCAGTGACCGTGGTTCTCGTCGAGCCGTGACCACTGACCGCGTGGCGCCGCTAACGCGTTGCGGGAATCGACAATTCGGCAGGTGCCGATTACCCGACAATGTCATCGTGAAATGGGCATGTTTCTGACTTGCCTTACCAATTGAAATGCTCTATCGACGTCGTCGCGCAACGGTGTACGCGACGAGGTGCACCTCCTGCATTGAGCGAATACCACAGATGCGCGGAGCGCATCGAATGAGTGGCGGCGCATCAATTATCACTTTATCTCGTTTTCCAAGTAGTGGAAGAACGAAACTTCGCGGCCAGGTGCTTTCATCTCTGCTTCGGAAAGCGACGCTGGCGTTACGACAAGCGAAAAAAATCTTCCAAGTACGTTTCCCGCATTCATTTTTAGACCGTCTGCCGCTAAATGGAAAAGCGAACTCACTCCAGACAGACCATATTTAACCTTAATCTTACGCAGATAAGTCTCGTACTGATTTCTTAAACTCAAAAGCTCCTCTTCGATTTCAGGCACGGACGCCGACCCTGAGGTCGCCTTATTCGCCCAAACGCGTAGCCCACCTTGTCTCTGTTTAAACTCATCTTCGTCGCGTAGAGAGAGAAGGTCCTGAAACGATATGGTTTGGTCAATTTGCGGAAACTGTGCAATGAGCAGCTTGCCAACTTGGACACGCTTCATTTCACGCGCCTCATGTTCCCAGGCGGCGGGACTGAACATTGCAAACGCTCTCGAACTGCTCGTAGCTCGCATGACAGCTGCCGATGCTCGAGACAGATGAACTCGAGCATCATGATAATGGTCGAAGGAATTCTCAGCGGGCTTTCGGCCTGCTTGTTCTCGTTCGCGCCATTGTGTAAGGTCGCTTGGATGTTCGTAGTCAAATCGCTTTTGGGCGTCGTCTGCCTGTTTCAAATGCTCTGATATCCCCGGGTAGCGTTCCGAGTCAAACGTGTTGTCGGGTTCGAAAACAACTCCAATTTCCTGGAGTGCCTCGTACGTATCCGCTCGCTCAGCCTTCACCGAGCTATAGCCGCGTAACATATGTTTTGCGGCCTCTAGCGTGAGAAGTCCAATCTTGTCGTATAGCATCAGATACTGTTTCAACCAGTCCGTTCCGCCCATGTGAAGCGAGGCGTCGGAAATACCGATATACTCAACTGAACGGACATTTGTTGGATTATCCATATTCGCCCCCGGGGAAAATCGTTTTGGTTGAAATTTTCTCATCGGTCGTCGCCCCGAAAAATGTTGCATGGTCTGCGACGGTAATCGCGACTGACCGTGAGATTTCTTACTGCGGCATATTTTAACAACAGCGCGCCAATCAGAATGCAGTTTTCTGCCGAACATTTCAACAAACTTAGGGTGGCGGGCTGCTCCCAACGCTTCGCAATCGCGTTTCGCCCACTTATACGTGTATTCATCGCCTATTGACGGAGCGGCTGTCTGGCAGAGATTTAGGTCCGGCGCGCCCATGCGCCAGAGAACCTCAGGCCTGGCGCAAACTGTGCTTCACACGCGTCGCAACGTCGCGCCGTTCAGCCCGAACGGGAACCATTATTCTCGTCTGAGCCACGGGACTGCCCATGAACGATACTGGACTGCATCCAAGTATCGTAACGGGCCGCGAAAGATTCAATGTAGGACATATTTGAATGACAAGTTTTCTGAAAACTTTTTGCGAAGAGAAGTGAACATGAAAAACAAAAGAATAGGCAGACCATCTTTTATCCGCAATTGAATGATTTTTGTCGAAACCACCTTGACTCATCGAGGTCCGTCAGCGAGATGGATAATAATTTGTTTGCTCAACGATTGGGCGATGTCAAAAAATCCATTTTTGAACATTTTTTACTGTTCGACCGAGTCTCCTTCGGCGTGCATGGAGAAAATATTCCACTGGCAGTGCTAATCAACTTTTTTGGGCGAAAAGGTTTCGAAGCTTTGGTCGTACAGGGAGCGGTCGGCTTCCTTCTGCGCACGCAAAATATTTTGCACTTCGTCGATGACTTGAACGGAATTAATCCGTTGGGCTGAGTGCCCTGCACATCGGAGAAAGGGAGGCCGTCAAAATCTTGGACGAAGTCCTTGTGTCCAGCCAGCGCGTAACCATGTCAGATTCGACTGAACGCGACGAAATTCAGGAATTCAGTTTCGCGCTTCGGGAGATGCTCGACGAACACCGCGAGGCGGCGCACGCATGGGATGCGCCTCCTGCGAAGCCCGTTGTAACCTACAAGAAGCGGCATAGGATGGCTCCCGATGTCGTGCCACCCGGGGTTCACTAGCGACTTGCTTCCCTGTCAACTGCGTCTCGCGAGAAGGCGAAAGTCCATCAACCCTCGCGGGTTTGGCCTCACGTCGCGAAGACATGGTGCAGCGCCCGCGGGCGCTGCACCTCCCTCTCAGTGAGCAACCGTATGGTTGGATGAGAACGCGACCAGGATATACAAGCTCCGGTCTTTGGAAAACTGCCCAGTGCGTGCTAACACCGTTTCATACTCCACCTGCGAGCGTCCAATTGGGATTGGACAGGGCCTTGGCGGTCTATGCTCAATATAGACGGTGAAGCGCGAAAGTAGCGAAGTCGTCGTGCAAGACAAACCATACTTCAAACGCGGAATTTCCAGTACGGCAAATGACTTTTTATTGCTTCATCGAGGCCATTACGCTGCTTCACAGGTGTCGAAGTGCGAATCACATAGTGAAGGTCAGAAAGCACGGGCCTCTGGTCAAAGGTATAAGCGTGACACGCGTCAAACGCTGCAATAGAAACGTCCGATGCGTCTAATGTCTCGACACCGTGCGTCACATAAATGTTTTCTCCCCCATCACCCAGACGGGGACGGTCGCCGCGCAGCGTCTTTGAAAGTAGCAAAGCTTTATCCTTATCGGACCCATAGAGTGTATAGCGCTTCGCTTTGGACTTTATTTTAGGAAACATTTGTTCGAATGCGTCACAGTCGACGTCGGGCGCGGCCATCACTACTTCACGCAAGTGTCGAGAATCCGCACGACTCAATTCTTTCAGCGCACCAAGTAAAACACGATTCCCCATACTATGAGCGATTATGTGCGCTGAGCTGACCCGAAGCTCGGATGTAAGTGTCCGCAGGAATTCCGCTAGACGAGGAGCACTTTGGTCAGCATTGTCCAGGTCGGCTAGGTAACGACTCGGTTGATGGTCCGAAGACCAACTAAAGCACGTGAGGAGCCCTTCAAAACCTATGTCGAACCCGATTTGCGCAGTGCGTCGAATCGCCTCATCGAAGCCTACGTTGTACCCGTGAATGAAGATAAGCGCATTCCGATTCTCAGCTTCCTCAAATCGAGATTCGGCCGATTGCTTCCACATTGACAGAGAATCTACTTTGCAGGACTTGATTGTGACATGCTTCCGGTCGTCCTCGCTTAACTGTAGTTTCCATACGGATGGCCTCTCTATTTTTCCGATTTGATGATTTGCGGGGAACGAGACCTGCGCCTGGCCATACGATAAGGTGTTTGAGCCACGGCCATCGTCGAATCGTGCAATGTGTTTCGCGGCTTTGCCTTTCTGACTCTTCGCGGGGTATCGGTCAGTTGCGAACCAGACAGTCGTCACCCCCCTCTGCACTTGTTCCCTTTCAGGTGCAAGCAAACGAGCGACCACGAATTGCTGCTCATGTGGCGGTGACACCTCAAGTTTAACGATGAGTTCCTGCGGGCTGGAAGCGAGAGCCCTAATTTCCGCAACGTTAATTTCGCTTCTTAGCTCTTTCAATTGCTCGATGATACCGGTCGAGAGCAGCTTTCCAGACGGCGAATTCAGATAGGCGTGTAAAAGCTGGACGTCTGTCCGCGCAATTGTGTCGGCCGCCTCCTTGAACTTGACCAGTGCCTGGCGTGCAAATGCTCTATCAATATCGCTCGCCGCAGCCTCATGGACCGGATTTGATAGCAGGTCAAACGCGTCATCGCAGAGGGCCCGCATACGTTGAAGTTCAAGTCTGAAATTTTCTACGTCGCGAGCTAGCAGAAGCTGCTGTACGCGGGCAGACAGGCTCTCAAGTTCGCGAATGATATCTGCAAGTATTTTGCTCATATACCGTTATCCTTGGGGAAAGGTATGTTCTGCGAGAGCACCGATGCGAGTGGGCGAGAGCCGCTGCCGGTCTCTCCACGACAGGCCGCGTTCCACACCCTGCGCTGTTGCACGGTCCGACCGCAAAGTCCAAACCGGCTCCAGGTCGCTTTGGATGCATAGGTTCAGCGAAAGCACCGTTTCTAATCCACGGCGTGGTTCATCCTCGATTACCCCGCTGGTAGGGGTGATGCTACGGTGGAAGATGCCATATGCATCGAGACTCAGTAGCTCGTCATCTAGGTTGCCCAGCGTTAGCGTGACGCTAATGGGGTGCTCTACGTCCAACTTATTGAAGTCGGAATCCGCAATTCCGATATTCCGGCGGGCGCCGAGGCGTAGGTCGATAGCGTCAAGCACCGTCGACTTCCCCGTGTCGCCCGGGCCTATCAGGCAGTTGATACCGGAATCGAGCTCACGAATGCCTCGGAAGTTTCTGATTTCAATCTTTCTAATTTTCGTCATATCCGCTCGTTTTTTCGTCAGCGTTGTCCGAATTTCGGCATGACCGCTTGAGCCTTGGCGATTGATGCCAACAGGATGTGCATGAGGACTTTCGTTTCTTTCCGAACGTCACCTCGCGTGGCGTTAACCAAAACGGTCGTCAACGAGCCATACGGCAGGAACTCGTCTTGTGCCAAGGACACGACCTGGCCGTCCGTCAGCCGTTGCTCGAGAGCGGCACCCAGCCATCCGCTAGGTAATGGATGCAAAGCGTGCGGGTTATGAATCAACACGGTACCCTCGCCCCACGTTTCAGGGGCTTCGTTCGGGTCACCTACTTCATATACAAATGGGCGCGGCATGCTTGCATTGGGCGTGTGGTCATAGCACGTCCCCCATCTGAGCATGCGGACCCCTTTTGTCTTGTATCTTCCCTGATGCCCCATTCTGTTGAATTTCGGGATGGTCCCGGTGTTGCAGAAAAGCACGGCAGATATGTTTTCGGCACCATCCTGACGGAAAAATCCCGAAGGGATTTCCTTGTCACCGAGTTTGTGCGACGTCAATTCGTGGTTCTCAATCGTGAGGTTGCCTTCCTCGTCGTGCCACCAGCGCTGACCGAGACCGAACAAATAACGCATTAGCGGCGTATTCGTCGAGCCTAGCGCTCCTGCGACGTGAAAGTCCTGAATCGCGAGGACCAGCGGACGGCCTTTCACGTGGGGCAACTTCCAGTACTCCTTCCGCAGTTTGGAAAAAAGCGGGCTGCCCAGTCGGATTGGTAGCGTATGTTCAATATCCAGTTGCGTCTGCTCTAACGCCTGTTCTTTGGAGAAAATATCGTAAGGCTGAATATCTTTTCGCGGGGGTGGGTTTGCGGTGACTGCTTCGATTGCTGCTGTGATGCCATTCTTGGCGACAAGGAAATCAGGGCGGTCAGCACTTCTGTCAATTTCGTGCCCCACGTTGGACAGCATGGTGGACAGAAACAGTTCGAAGGTTCTCGAGTCAAACCCGAAGGTCTGGAACTGCTCAACGAAATTACCATCAGGGTCGACAAAGCTTTCTTGCAACTCGCGAAGCAACCCGCGAGCGGGAGCATAGCCTGGGAGGTCACGAAGGTGCTTGAATTGCGGGTGCAGTTCTTCGTCTTGCTTGCCAGTGTCTGCAAAGAGGTCGATGGCCATTGATATGTTCGAGCGGTCAAGACGTCGAATGGACGCGAGGGTTACCATTCCATTGCGGCGGCGACGAGCGTGCAGGTGGTCGTGAGAATCATCGATGCTTCTCGTCGGCTGTAAATTTCGGGACGCCCGAGTTCGTCGACGTGATGTGCGAGGTGGCTGTAGTTGCGAACGGACTCAAAGAGTGCGAGCGCTCTCTGAAGTTTCGAGTGCTCCCGAGCCCGTGCGGGTTTGCTCGCGCGAGCCGTAGTCACCGAGTCTCGACTTTCGACTACGACTGCAAGGCTGTCCAACGCCTGGCGGCAGACGCTCACTACTGCATCGTATTCTCCCGCAGCTAGGTTACGTCGCGCAGCTCGAAGAAACTGAAGAGCGGGAGTGAATTCGGGAGCTGAATTGGCCGGAATCTCGACACCAACCACGAACGCGTCGCGAAACTCGAGTTGTCCCATAACCTCGGTCCAGTGGCTGAGGTTGAGCCGGTATTGCAATACGTCCTCGACTGCGTGCGAGTCTTGCGGCGAATGTGCCATCCCCTTGAGGGTGACCTGGAACACTATGCCGCCCCCGCCGCTAAATTCGTCGAGCGATACCAGCTGATTTTCGCTAAGGTCAAGCCGAAGCAGGGAGGTTAGTTTCCCACTGTACGGTAGTCGACGCAAAATGTGCGGCCCCTCGAACTCACCGGCTCCAAGGTAGCGGGCCCCCCCCGATGCGGGGAGAACAGAGACCGTAGCTCGTAGCCCGTCGATGTACATAGCGGGGTCACCCTCAGTGCTATTGACCAACGTAAACATGACACTAAATCTGAGCGAACCAATGCCGAGGCCCCGCTCTCCGAAGAGTCCGACGATTTGTGGTTCCGCTATTACATATGAGTGAAAGTTCAGGCTCATGCGCATCTTGCCCCGTAGTCGGGTACAACAGGGATGTTGAGGAGTAAGGCACGATTCGCTGCTTAGATACACCTTTGCCGAATGTCGGGCGTGAATCAGGAGCGCTTTGTCCGAAGTTGCTTTGGTAGCATGTATGTCTTGCGGATTGAGTTCTTGACGAGTGCCAGCAATGCGGACTGACCGTTTCCAGCACGTCCGTGGTATTGCTGATAGAGCTCGTACGGCAACTCGTACAGAAGGTCGACATCGCTAACGCTTGGTATGGCAGTACTGCGGCCGTACGAGCCAACGTAGAAACGGTACGCGGTCTTGGAGTCCAATTTTCGAAGGTCCGAATTCAACTGGCCTACGATGCGTCCGGTCCGGTATCCGATTGATGTTCGTTTCTCGCCGGTAATCCGAAGCGAAGTGCAAAAATCTGAAAACCATTCCCCGACACTCATGTTCAATCGCCCCTGCTTGTAGTTTTGTCGAATTTCCCTGAGCTTCCCACCCGCTAGAGCGCGCGCCCGCCACCGTTGATGTCGATGTCTACGATTGCCGGCAGTCCAATTGCCACTGCGACTGGGGTGTAGATGTCGGCATCGACTTCTTCGCTTACGCGCAAAGAGACGACCAAAGCGTATCTCGCTTCGGTGGCATGTTGCTTTGCCTCTTTCCAGTATTTCCACCAACCCCCAACGGGAATGACCGCAATCTGCGACTTCAGTGCGAGCTGTTCGGCTGTGCCCGTCCAGACATCCGAGTGGATTGAGCCTCGGGCGCGAATTTGAGGACCAAACCGCCAGTTCTTTACGTCTGGGTCAGGAAATTTCTCCTCGCTTTCCTCGTCCACTTCCTCATCGTCGGAGGTTTCACGTTCGAGTTTGTTAATTCGTTGCAGGAACTGTTCCTCATCTTCGGATGCGGCCTTAACGGCGAAACGAAGTCCGAACGACTGGTAACGGAATTTGCTCTGCCAGCCACGAGCGCTGGGATTTGGCTCTACAAAATATGAGAGCGTGACGCGCAATTCAACCTGAGTCTCACTCAGTCGGTGGAGCTCATCCGCGGGCCACGGAAGGTCGTGGAGTTGCATCGCACCAAACCCGATGTAGCCGCCGGGCTTCCGCAGATATGGGTTGAATCGTCGTTGCACGACGAGCGTCGGTCGATGCGCCGTGGAAAAGTGGGCGGTATCGGCGTTCACCAGACCGTAGCCATAGGTCCGCAACAGATTGTTCTTTTCGTCTCGCTTGAGTTCGTCGGGGAAGTGCGCACGCATCGCAGACGTGTGGTCCGCCCCATGCACGATTAACGCGCGAATGGTCTCCGGCCAGTAATCAGGATATTGAGACCGCGCGTGAGCACACAATCGGGCAATCTCCGCAGCTGCAGCGCTTGTATCTCCCGATGCCGACAGCAAGGTCGCCATCGGCGTGCTGGAAGTTGTCAACACACGCAGCGATTCCGGACCGATGTTGACCGAAAAGGCGTCTCGAGTTGCATTTCCGCCTTCCGCGACAACGTCCGGTTTTAGCGGCCATGATGACCTTGCCCAGAGTACCGAAGTCGTGGAGGCTGGCGACAGGTCGCCGGCCTCCGCTATGGGCGACAGGTCCGGATGCTGCCGCGCGTCGACCTGCGCTAAGGACGTTGTGGCCCCAACCGTTAGGGCGTTCCACGCTTGGCCCGGATTTTGTATCGGGCTCCGGCTATTTGACCTTGGGTAATCGGCCCAGTCAGGCCATGGCACGTTGCCGGCCGAAAGAACAAATAGACGAGGAACTCGGACGGCTTCCTCTTCGTCTTCTAGTTCATTCTCGGCGATACAGAGTCCGGAGCGACCGAATGCCAGTTGGTCAATAGTTGCCGACCACTCGGAGGGGGCGCCGAGGAGGTGACCGACAGATGTGGTCATCATTGCAAAAACGCGTGACCGCCTCGCAGCTGTCACCTCGACCCTGTTTACCGACTCAGATGTGACGGTGCCCCACAACTTGGGAGATGTTGCCCCATCGGGCGGAAGTACTTTGACCGATTCCAGGCGATGCGGAACGTGAAGCTCTTCGGCCGAGCTGAGCGGTGCTACCAGGTCACCGTATAGCGCAATGCCAGCCATTTCGCTTCCGTGGCCGGCATGGTCATTTTTATGCCACGACGGGTCATACGTGTGCAGGTCGTCGTCATGCAGTGCCGGCGCGAGAAGCGGATGCCCGTGATTCACACCTGTGTCTAGCAGGCATATGTGCGGGGCTTCACCGTCTGCAAAGCTCGTGCGGGCGAGCAGGTCATTTACCCACTGGGCCTGCTCGGCGGGTGTGAGGTCGCTCAGGAAAAATTCTGCGTTGGGCTCGATAGGCCGAACTTCAGCAATGAGGTCGAGCAGTTCGATTGCCTGTTCAAAGGCCGTTCTTGCGCCATAGGCTGCGATGACTATTCGCCCCGGAAATACCAGGTGTCCGGGTTCAATTTCAATGCCGACAATCTCAGCTTGCCTAGCGAATTCCGCAACGACTTCTGCAGCCCGCCCGCTAGAGTGACGCAGCCATATCTGAAACCAGTGAGGTTCAGTGTCGCCCGGTGGGTCGCCGGGCCCGAACCACATCTGCTCGAAGGCGGCGCGGCGAATATTCTCAATAGCATTCACCAATGCGGCTTGCTTAACCGCACCCTCGTTTTCGCTTTCAACGTATTCCTTAATCCGATTAACGAAGGCAGAAAGCCTCCCGTCTGGAACATGAAGAACGGCGATGTCGGAGTTTGTGTGAACTTGGACAGTCAACAATTCGATACCGTCGCGTTTCCATTCGACTTTGCTGCAATCGAAAGCACCGTGTGGAGCGAATTCGACAGCGATGGACATGCCTCGACGTAGGGGAAGGTCCAAAGCTTCTCTGGCTGCCTCAAGCTCATCAATCGTGTCGGCTAGCTCTTGCAATTGAGCGAGCAGCCGCTGACCGTGAGCGCCGATGTCTCTCTTTGGAGTCTTATTTTTGCGACCAGCTACAGGTGCCTGAAACGGAAGTCCCGTGACATGCCCATTGATGAACAGGTGGCTAACGAGTTGGTCTGCCATTCTCTCAAGTTCTTCATGTAGATTTTGCTTGAGAGTCTACAGCAAGATTTCCAGTTTTTACCTGTGTTAGTTGTGACCCTGCGCTCGTTCTTCCAAATGGCGTGCGACGCTTGATTCACTCACAGTTTTCTGGCCTTCCATAATCGCATCCTTCAATGCGTCGAGACAGGCTTTAACGATATCTGCATGCGATTCACCCCTCCCGGTGAGGGCGAGTCGGTGAAAATCGATATCCGCTGTCGCGAACACACCAAGGCTGTTCTTCAATAGCGACTCAATCTGCCGTTCGTCCGGCGCCTCGTACTTGATGACGTCATCGAATCGGCGGAACAAAGCTGTGTCGAGGTCCTTGCCGTGGTTTGTGGCTGCAATCAGGAGGCTGTCGGAGGCGTCTTGCTCAATAAGCTGCAAGAACATGTTCAGCGTCCGGCGCATCTCGGCTACGTCGTGCTGGCTGCCGCGCTGGAGCCCCAGCGAATCGAACTCATCGAAGAAATAGACGCCGCGGGTCGACTTTAGCGCTTCGAACACCAGGCGCAGCTTTGACGCGCTCTCGCCCATGAACTTGGTGATTAGGCTGTCGAACCGTGCCGTGAATAGCGGCAAACGCAGTTCGCCGGCCAGGGCGGCGGCTGACATGGTCTTGCCTGTGCCGGGCGGCCCCGTGAGGAGGAGTTTCCTGCGCGGGCTCAATCCGTGCGCGCGCAATTGTTCATGGTGGCGTTGTTCGCGGAGTACGCGATTTAGCTTCCAGCGAACAGCGTCTGACAACACCATCTGCTGCAGGTGCTCGTGCGGGTACTGCACTGTCAGCAATTCCGACAGTTCGCCCTTCGGCTGCGCAAGTGGAATCGGACGCTGTGCCACTTTGCTGCGCACCGTCGAGAGGCCCGGTTTCTTTCCAGCCTTCGCTGCGTCAACGAGGTCGCGCAGTTCTGCCGCCAACTTGGTGTGGCCGCGATGCGCTTCGTCCGCCGCCATTTGCATGGCGACCGCGTAGAAATGCTCGTGATTGTCACCAGCATATGCGCGCAGTAGTGCCTTCACTTGGTCGGAACGGGCCATCAGGAACCTCAAAAAGTCTCGAAACGAAGTATAGACTTCATACCGATTTGATGGTGCTATTATAGCAACTCGATGCGATTACAGCACCAAAACTAGGATGATTCCACCCAGAACCCAAGGCGAGTTGATTCGGTGGGCGCGCGGCAAAAGTACTCAGGCCGAATTCGCCGCCGCTCACGGCGTCAACAAGTCCTCCCTATCCAGGTTCGAAGCCGAGAAGGCAGGAGCACCGACGCACCTGATTAACGACTGCCTTTCGCAGCTCGCCGACTTCCTGATGGCCAACCCCGGCGCGACCGATGGAATCAAAGGCGCCTTGGATAACGCGCGGAAGACGGTCACGTTGCTCGAAGGCCTTGCGGGCGGTGACGCGTAAGAACGGCGGGATACTGTATGTATATACAGTAAAAATTGAATTTGCTAGTCAGGTAGGCCAGACGTCCTCACAAAACGGGCGTGGCGCCCGAGGTCAGTTGCGCGCCGGTGCCGGGCGCCGTGCGCCGGTGCCGTTTAGACAAGGTCGCTTTGCGGGCAATGGATTGCTCCAATATTCTCTCGTCTCCGTTCCCGACCATGTTAGTGTTCACCGACTTCGACGGCCGAGCGGTCGAACTGCTGTCGATTCTGCTAGCAGACGTTGCCAACGGCGTGGAAGTTGAGGCTCAAGACGCGGGATTTCTGATGCGAGCTTTGTCCGCAGTCGACGGGCGATGGACCGGCTTGCTGACGCTCAAGGCTGACGGAAGCTTAAGGAGCATCCGAATGAGCAACGCGACTGCGGAAAGCGAAGCTTGGCTAAATGCATATCAACCGAATCTCCGCTGGCCCGGTTGGTTGTATCTGGCGGCGGCTATCGCCCCTGCGCTTCGGCGAGTCGTGGAAGAGCGCAGCGTTATTCGACCGTCTCGACACGCGGCCCATCCACAACATCCCATCGGCGCACTACCGTCGGGTCCAGCCAGTCTGCCGCGCGGCGAATCCATTCGGCATCAATTACCCCATCGGTTGAAGACAGGCCATTGCTTTCAAATTCGTCGGCCAGGCTCCTAAGGCGAGTTGCTCGCTCCAACTTCACAGCCCGGTCTTCCACGTACTTGAATCGTTCGAGCGCTTGCCGCCGCAGTTTAGCCTGTCGTTGCTGCTCTGCAGCCTTGGCTTCGGCGATGACCCGACGCTCCGCATTCAACTCGGTTTGTACCTGACGTCGTATCGCCGGCTCACGGAGACGCACGAGAAATGCGGGTAACCGAAACTAATGGCACGCGTTAACCGAAACTAATAGCGCTCCCCACGCGGCTCAAAAGAACGGCGGTACGTGCCGAGAGCCGCATCAAGCCCTACGTCCCTGACACAGGAATCGGTCAACGCTCCTCTCGAAACTAGCTGCCTACAGCTGCCTGCGACTCAGAATAGGCGCAATTCCTTTTCTCTCTATCGATTCTTTGAGGCCAAAAAGTCGAGCAACATAGGCTCTGTCTGCATCGACCTCACCTTCTTTCGGACGTAACCGACGCATCCAGTCCCTGAGTGAAGAAACCGAACGAAATAGCTCCATTTCTACTTTCCTATTTCGCGTTGCGGCAAATACCAAGCCCAGATAGTCTAGCTCTCGAGCAGCGTTCGGCTCTCCCACTACAGCAACGTGCGAGACAGTCTCAAAGCGGTCCTCCATGGCCCGCCAAAACCACCTCTCACGATTCTCTGATGGCATCGTGTCAGCCCACTGCATCAACTGGGAAAGCGGAATAATATTGACGTTCCCATGTTCTTTTGAGAGTTTTCGAATATAGGCGCTGTCTGCCTGACTCAGTTCGCCAGCAACAATCACGTCTATGCGCCATGCACCTCGAATCTTCTCGGGGATTTGCATCAGCTCCGCCCGAGCTGCTCGAGCGCTCCGAGCAACCAGGTCATCCGTGAATCCATGGAAAGAATCGTCAACTTCAGAGCCTCGAATAAAGTCCAAATAAAAATCTGCGGCCTCGATTAACACGTACGGAGTCTTTTCCAGGCGCTTCTTGTTATCAAGCAGATAAGCGGCCATTGAGATTTCCCTATCACAATGCCAATCTTTTTCCGCAAATGCAAAACCGAATAATTCCGGTGAGCCAACCCAAGCGTCCCTCTCTATACGAGACTCGGATTTAACCAGTTCGTTGACTGCTCCCTCGTCGTCTTCACACACTTGATAAAAATCGCTAATCTTCGAGTGTTCGATAAGTTGCGCCCAGACTCCGTCCCGTCCTAGCAGCTGAAATGCAGGGACAACGAATGCTGGATATGAGGGCACGGTTCTGAAAAATCCGACAACGCGAGCAACGATTTTAGTTTTCATCACAGCGCTCCCACAAGGGCGTGGTATTCTTCAATTTTAAATTCTAATAACGCTTGATATTCGATTGCCGGTTTATTCTTACTTGCACGGTACTGCATAACATGCAGACCCACCTCGTTTTTGAATTTCCTAACAAAATCGGCATCGGCCAAGGTCGTTGGTATCAACATCGCCTCGACGTAGTCGGACGTCATCGGAATTTCATCTTTTATTATGAGTTCAATGGATAGACGACGGTCGTCCGCGTCTCCTTCCGATGGCGCAGCTTGAATCATAGATTTGACAACTTCGACCTCGAACTCACCCGCGATGCCTTTTATCTCAATTCCATCTCCGTGCCAGTAATTAGAGTTCTCCCCGTAGAACGCTGTCACGTGCCGACCTTGCATATCGTTGTTCGTTGGATACTCGAAAGAGTCGAGCTTCATCTGCTCGTCAAGCCACTTCTTGTAGCGACCACCGTCAAAGGCCCCGGTGTCGAACGGAAATAGTCGTGAACTAAGCGCAAGCACCTCTTCCTTGAACACCAGGACCACAGGCGACGCAAAGCTCTGCTGCATGTAAACATGGCCCTTGAATCGATAGGCCGGTCTTCCGTAAAACATATATGTCAACGGCGCTTTGAAGACCGGGCATTGTTGAGGCGAGAGGACCCCCGATTTCAAGATGGTACGCAGTGCAAGTGCGTTGGTCGTATGCACCCACCGTAGACTCTTGCCCTGCGGGGGAAACTGCTTCACCCAGTCGTTGAGTGGATAGTCCGGCAGCGTTGATGGTCCTGCGATGACAGAAGACACGCGTCAGTCTCGTTGTATTAGGTAACGCCGCTAGGGCGGCGCTGAAAGCAATTTTGGCGATGGGTCCCCTAATTTTATCAAGAATTTTGACGCTTAGACCTGCACGGTTTCCGCACGACGAGGCGTCTAGATTGGGACGCGAGGAACCCCGGCTACTGCGACTAAAGCGGGTGGAGAGCATTGAACAACTTTGCTGCATCGTTGCGCGGCCACAAGTTATCAAAAAACTATCTACAGCTAACGCCCTCGTTCTACCGAAGCTCTCCAAAGGAAGCTGTGGACAAAGCGAAGTCGCGGTGTTCACATCGACGATGTTGTCGAGACTTCGACCTTCAAGGAGCCTTCACTATTGACGAGCCGCCAACGAGGCACCGCCTTCCAAGAGCGAGCAAACTGCGAAGGGGAAATCGAGAGTGCGGGCGCAAAAAAAAGCGCTGGAAAAAGCTCCAGCGCCCTTCGGACATTAATTCTGGTTGCGCCTTGTCAGATACGGCTCAGCGGCAGGTAAGAGCCCCGTAACCGAAACAAATTCGAGCTCTCGTAACCGAAACTAATGCAACTCAGCAAACACACCTGCCCCAGCCGTCCACTCACTCCACCATCACCGACTTCGCCAGATTCCACGTTTTTGCCGGCGTCCGATAGGAGCGCATCAACGGCCACCGCCGCTTGTCGTCTTTGGGAGGCAGTGAGCACCGTGCGCCTTCAAGAGGCGCATTCGCTAGAGCAGCAAATAAGGGCACCCCGACTACGATGCTTGGCGGTCAACGAAGCCGCTGTGCGTGAACTGGACGATGCTGTCGCAGTTTGAATCGCTTTCAGTACATTGGGCTGGAGCACAGGCGAGAAGCGCGGACCAGCGAAGGCAGCAGAAGTCGGGCTGAAAAGCCACCCTATGATTGTTGCCCAGACCGAGAAAACGACGGCCATCTCAAACGCTGTGGCCGTCGTTCCTGCGGCTGTGACGTCCGCTGGGTGCCGTCATGTGAACTATCGGAGCGCATCCATCAATAAATGTCTCAATGGATGCTTCCCAAAATCTCAGGTTATGGCTCCCGCTACACAGCTCCTCAAACATCAATATTCCCCGCCCGCAACGCATTCGACTCAATGAAAGCTCTCCGCGGCTCCACATCATCCCCCATGAGCGTCGTAAAGATGCCATCAGCCGCGATAGCATCCTCAATCTGCACACGAAGCAAGCGACGCACGGTCGGATCCATCGTAGTCTCCCAAAGCTGCCCAGGATTCATCTCACCGAGACCCTTATAGCGCTGCTTCGAAATATTCCGTTCAGCATCAGCCAGCAACCACTTCATAGCGCTCTTGAAGTCGGTAACAGCCATACTCCGCTCACCACGCTTGATCACCGCACCAACCCCAATCAACCCCTTAAACGTATTAGCGGTATTGATCAGCTGTTGGTAATCAGCGGTCAGCTGAAAATCCTGATCCAGCACAGAAATCTTCTGGTTGCCGTGATGAGTCCGCGCAACGCGCAGCGAGCGCAGCTCACGCACCGGGTCATACATCGTCGTGACCTTAACCTCAGGCTTCAACGCATCATCACGCAACTTGGCTTCGAGAGCCGCCGCCGACACTGCAGCCGCTTCCTCACTGGTGAGGTCAATCACAACCCCATCCATCACAGCCTCAAGCGCCCCAGCGTCATACAACCGGCTCAAACGGTTAACCACACCTTGCGCAAGCAAATAAGCCCGAGCCAACTCCCCCAACGCATCCCCAGTAATCGGCGTAGCACCTTCAGAAGCCAACAACTCCGACCCCTGCAACGCCAGCTTCAAAATGTGAGCATTAACCTCAGCCTCATCCTTCAAATACCGCTCATCCTTACCCGCCTTGATCTTGAACAGCGGCGGCTGCGCGATATAGATATACCCACGTTCGATCATGTCCGGCATCTGACGATAGAAGAACGTCAGCAGCAGCGTGCGAATGTGCGCGCCGTCCACGTCAGCATCGGTCATGATGATGATGCGGTGATACCGCAGCTTATCGAGGTTGTAATCCTCTTTGCCAATGCCGCAGCCTAAAGCCGTAATCAGCGTCACAATCTGCTCCGAAGAAAGCAGCTTGTCATACCGCGCCTTCTCGACGTTAAGCACTTTACCCCGCAGCGGCAAGATCGCCTGAAACTTCCGATCCCGCCCCTGCTTCGCCGACCCACCTGCCGAATCACCCTCGACGATATAAATCTCTGACTTCGCCGGATCCTTCTCCTGGCAATCCGCCAGCTTCCCAGGCAACCCAACACCATCCAGCACACCCTTCCGCCGCGTCATTTCACGCGCCTTCCGAGCCGCATCCCTTGCCCGCGCAGCATCAACAATCTTGCCGCAAATGATCTTCGCGTCGTTCGGCGTTTCCTGCAGGAATTCTTCGAGCGCCTTCGCGACCACATCTTCCACCGGCGCGCGCACTTCCGACGACACCAGCTTGTCCTTGGTCTGCGCGCTGAACTTCGGCTCCGGCACCTTCACCGACAGCACGCACGAGAGCCCTTCGCGCATGTCGTCGCCGGCGGTCTCGACCTTCGCTTTCTTCGCGACGTCGTGATCGGTGATGTACTTGTTCAACACGCGCGTCATCGCCGCACGCAAACCGGTCAAGTGCGAGCCGCCGTCGCGCTGCGGAATGTTGTTCGTGAAGCACAGCACGTTTTCGTTGTAGCTGTCGTTCCACTGCATCGCGACTTCGACGCCAATGCCGTCTTTCTCGCCGCTGACGTGGAAAATGTTCGGGTGCAGCACGGCCTTGTTCTTGTTGATGTACTCGACAAAACCCTTCACGCCGCCCACGAACGCGAAATCTTCTTCCTTGCCCGAGCGCTGATCGGTCAGGCGAATCCGCACGCCGTTATTCAGGAACGACAATTCGCGAATTCGCTTGGCCAGAATGTCGTAGTGATATTCGACATTGCCGAAGATCGTTTCGTCAGCCAGGAAGTGGACTTCGGTGCCGCGGTTTTCGGTATTGCCGATCAACTGAATCGGCGAGACAGCCACGCCGTCGACCTCTTCGATGATGCGGTTCTGCGGCACGCCACGGTGGAATTCCATGAAGTGCTTCTTGCCGTCGCGGCGAATCGTGAGGCGCAGCCACGCCGAAAGCGCGTTCACGCACGACACGCCCACGCCGTGCAGGCCGCCGGACACCTTGTAGCTGTTCTGGTCGAACTTGCCGCCGGCGTGCAACTCGGTCATCACGATTTCAGCGGCGCTGCGCTTCGGATCGTGCTTGTCGTCCATCTTCAGGCCGGTGGGCACACCGCGGCCATTGTCGGTGATCGAAATCGAGTTGTCCGCGTGGATGATCACCTGGATATCGTTGCAGTGCCCGGCCAACGCTTCGTCGATCGAGTTGTCCAGCACTTCGAATACGAGGTGATGCAAACCGGTCCCGTCTGACGTATCCCCGATGTACATCCCTGGCCGCTTGCGCACCGCCTCCAGACCTTCGAGGATCTGAATCGAGGAGGCGCCGTAGCTGTTGTCGGGTTGCGAATTGTTCGTTTCAGTCATGGATTTTTTCCGGTTCTGCGTTACTGCTGGGTTGCTGCTCGGGACTTTTCAAAACACCATAAAAACGCCAAAGGGGCGCTGCGCCCCTTGGTGTGTTCTAGGTATTGGACGCGTTAGATGCGCATCGGCATCACCACGTATTTGAATTCGTCGTTCTCGGGAATCGTGATCAACGCGCTGGAGCTGGCGTCGCCCAGGCTCACTTGCAACATGTCGACCTTCAGGTTCGCGAGCACGTCGAGCAGATACGTGACGTTGAACCCGATATCGACGCTGTCGCCGTCGTACGCGATTTCCAGTTCTTCTTGCGCCTCTTCCTGATCGGCGTTCGTCGACATGATCTTCAACTGGCCCGGCTCGATGATGCAGCGCACGCCCTTGAATTTGTCCGACGTCAGAATCGCGGCGCGTTGCAGCGAACGCTGCAGTTCTTCACGGCCGATCAAAAATTGATTCTTGTGCGACTTCGGAATCACGCGCTGGAAGTCGGGGAATTTGCCTTCCACCAGCTTCGACACCAGTTCCACCTGGCCGAACGTGAACTTCACCTGCGTCGGCGCGATGTCGATCTTCAGCGTGTCGTCGATGTCTTCCAGCAGACGCTGCAGTTCGAGAATCGTCTTGCGCGGAATGATCACTTCCTGACGCGCGAACGAGCCTTCAATCTTCATCGACGAGAACGCGAGGCGGTGGCCGTCTGTCGCGACCGCCATCAGCTGGTCGCCGTCCACCACCAGCAGCATGCCGTTCAGGTAGTAGCGAATATCTTGCTGGGCCATCGAAAAATGGACCATGCCGAGCAACTGGCGGAACGTCTTCTGGGGAACCACCAGATTCGCGCCGTAGTCTTTAGCTTGAGCGACGGTCGGGAACTCGTCGGCCGCCAGCGTTTGCAGCGCAAAGCGGCTCTTGCCGGATTGCACGGTCAAACGCTTGTCGTTCAGCGTGAGCGTGACCTGACCGTCGGGCATGGCGCGCAGAATGTCGAGGAGCTTTCTTGCTGCCACCGTGGTCGCGACCGAATCGCCGCCCACGCCGAAATCGGCACGCGTGGCGATTTGCAACTCGAGGTCGGTCGACAGGAACGACACGTCCGGGCCGTTCTTGGTAATCAGCAAATTGGCGAGGATCGGCAACGTATGGCGGCGTTCGACGATGCCGCTCACGGTTTGCAGCGGCCTGAGGAGGTTATCGCGTTCGGTCTTGACCAGTTGCATAGAGTTCCTTCGTTGATATGACGGCCCGCGCGCCTTGTCTGGCAGCTTTCCCGCGCGCACCCGCGACTCCCCGCCGGCGCCACGCAGCGCCTGTCACGGCGTGAATTCCGCCCGCGGCCGCCGGGCGGTTAAACCTGTATTGTGCCTGAAAACAGAACCGCTCCCCTAAAATGGGGGCGAGTTCCGAAATAAACAGGTCGATTTTTCCGTCCGGGCGGCTTAGCCCTTCAGTGTCTGCTCCAGCACGTGCAGTTCGTGGTTCAACTGCGCATCCGTGCTGCGCTCAGCGGCAATCTTGCGCACCGCGTGCAACACCGTGGTGTGATCGCGCCCCCCGAACAACTCGCCGATTTCCGGCAAACTTTTCTGCGTCAACTCTTTCGCCAGATACATCGCGATTTGCCGCGGCCGCGCGATATTCGCCGGACGCTTCTTCGAATACATGTCCGCGACCTTGATGCTGTAGAAGTCAGCGACGGTCTTCTGGATGTTTTCCACCGAAATCTGCCGGTTCTGCACGGTCAGCAGGTCTTTCAGCGCTTCTTTCGTCAGCTCGATCGTGATTTCGCGGCCGTGGAACTTCGAATACGCGAGGATCTTGCGCAGCGCGCCTTCCAGTTCACGCACGTTCGAGCGCAGGTGTTTCGCGACGAAGAACGCGACGTCCTCATTCAGGCTCACGAACTCCGATTGCGCCTTGCGCATCAGAATCGCGACGCGCATTTCCAGCTCGGGCGGCTCGATCGCCACCGTCAGACCGGAGTCGAAGCGCGAGATCAGGCGATCGTCGATGCCGGAAATTTCCTTCGGATACGTGTCGCTGGTGATGATCACCTGCGCCTTGTTCGCGACCAGCGCCTCGAACGCGTAGAAGAATTCCTCTTGCGTGCGGGACTTGCCGGAGAAAAACTGAATATCGTCGATCAGCAGCAGGTCAAGCGAGTGGTAGTAACGCTTGAATTCGTCGAACGCCTTGCGCTGGTAGGCCTTCACCACATCGGACACGTACTGTTCCGCGTGGATGTAGCGAATCCGCGCGCCGGCCTTGTCCATCAGAAGCTGGTTGCCGATCGCGTGGATCAGGTGGGTCTTGCCCAAGCCCACGCCGCCATACAGAAACAGCGGGTTGTATGAGATGCCCGGATTGTCCGCGACCTGAATCGCCGCAGCGCGCGCCAACTGGTTGGCCTTACCGGTCACGAAGTTGTCGAAGGTCAGCACGGGGTTGAGCTTCGAACGTTCGTACATCGAGTCGTTTTCGCCGTTGCCGTTCGAACTCGCGCTTTGACCCGGACGCCAGGTGCGGCGTGCAGCGGCGGCTTCGTTCGCGTCGAGGCTGGGGAGATCGAGATCGGCAGCTTCTTCAGCCGCAGCGCGTGCGTTCGCGTTGAGGGTCGCCATCGCGCCGTTGGCGCTGTTCGCGCGCGCAGCGTGTGCCGATTGCACGGCGCCAACGGCCGCGTCCACTGCAGCACCGCCGCCGTTCGAACCCGATGAATGGCCGCCGCCCATGGCGCCTGGTGCGGAAGAAGGGCGCGACGGGGCTGGCGACGAAGACGCTGCCGGCGCGCGCATGCCGGCTTTCGGGTCCAATACAAATTGCACATCGACCGGGGCCTGCCAGAAATCGCGAGCCATATCGGAAATGCGGCCGGAGAACTGGCTCTTGACCCAGTCGAGCTTGAAACGGTTCGGCGCCGCGATGCTCAGCGTGTTCGCAGCGGCGTCGAAGGCGACCGGGGCCAACGGTTTGATCCACGTCACGTACTGCTGGGGCGTGAGCTCACGCTCCAGCAAGGCGGAACAGTGTTGCCAGAAATCGTTCATCGAGTTGCTGTCGTTATGATTGCACGGCGGTCTGCCGCTGCCCCTGTCGCGCGCACGCAACAAGGCCCTGAGCAGCCAGGCGGAACGGCTCCAGGCGCTTGTGCCACAAGGGATTGCGGGGCAAGCGAGCCGGAGCGGCGTGCAGGATTTTTGGGAAGTAAGGCGAGATTCTAACGCCAAAACGGTAGCGCAAGGGAGTTATCCACAGGGACGGATCATCTCGCAAAGCGTGCGCGGGGCGCCCCCGAACCAGGCTAAACTATTGACGACCAAAAGAAAACGGGTTTAAATAGCGGGTTCCGCGAAAACCAATTCTGCACGACCTCCGGCCATTGCGCTTTCAGCGATGATCGCGCGGTTATTTTTCGATCAAGTGAGAGCAACATGAAACGTACTTACCAACCTTCCGTTACCCGTCGCAAGCGCACCCACGGCTTTCGCGTTCGCATGAAGACCGCTGGTGGCCGCAAGGTCATCAACGCACGTCGCGCGAAGGGCCGCAAGCGCCTCGCCATCTAAGGCAGGCGAGCGGATTGCGCGCTCCGTCTGTGCCTACAAGCGAAGCTCGCGGTGAAGCGGGAGCGGCTGGGGCGCCGCAACAGGGCTCGGTTCCGTTGCGAGCACAAGCCGCCTTCCCCAAAGCCGCAAGGCTACTGAAAACGGATGAATTTTCATCCGTTTTTCGTTTGCGCCCGTGGCGCCGCACCCCGCACTTCGTGGTGTACGGGCGGCCCACCGGCAAGGACGCTCGCCTGGGTCTCGTGATCGGCAAGAAGTATGCGCCGCGCGCGGCCACGCGTAATCTGGTTCGTCGAATCGCGCGTGAAGCCTTCCGGCTGCGTCGCGCGGAATTCGGCGGTTGGGATGTGCTGCTGCGTCTGCACACGCGCTTCGACAAGAAGGCTTTGCCGAGCGCCTCGTCGCCCCCGTTGAGGGCGCTGTGCCGTAGCGAGATAGAAGCGCTGCTCGACAAGGCAGCGCGCGAAATTGTCCGTCGCGAGGCGCCGCCCGCGGAAGCGCCCAAGACGGAATGACGCTCAAGTGACCGCCCGCCTTGCAGCCATGCTGCGCGGGCGTCGCCCGGTACTCCACGTTGCGCGGCGCCGTCCGGCCGCACCAGCCATGCAAACGGTACTCATCGCTTTATTGCGTTTCTACAAGGTTGCTGTGAGCCCCATGCTCGGCAACCGGTGCCGTTTTTACCCTTCCTGTTCTGATTACGCGCGCGAAGCAATCCAGTATCATGGCGCCGCGCACGGGACTTATCTCGCCGCCAGGCGTATTTGCCGCTGCCACCCGTTTTCCGCGGGCGGCATCGATCTCGTCCCGCCTCCCACTTCTGAAAAGCGCTGACGCGCCGTTCCATCGACACTGAGACAACGCATGGATATCAAACGCACCGTCCTATGGGTCATCTTCTTCATGTCAGCGGTCATGCTGTTCGACAACTGGCAACGCGACCACGGACGCCCGTCGATGTTCTTCCCGAGCGCCACGCCGACCAAGACCGTCGGTAGCGCCGCCCCGGGAACCACAACGCCGGAAACCCAACCCGCCGATTTGCCGGCCACCAACGCCGCAGCGCCGGGCAATGCGCCGGCAGCGGCCCAAGGCCAGCTGATCCAGTTCAGCACCGACGTCTATAACGGCGAAATCGACACCCGCGGCGGCACGCTGTCGAAGCTGTCGCTCGTCAAGCAAGGCGACGGCAAGCAGCCTGATCTGGTTATCACGCTGTTCGACCGCACCGCCAATCACACGTATCTGGCGCGCACGGGCTTGCTCGGCGGCGATTTCCCGAACCATAACGACATCTACACGCCGGTGCCGAACCAGCAGCACGATCTGACGGGCGACGCCAAGTCGTTCCAGCTCAGCTTCGAGTCGCCGGTCAAGGGTGGCGTGAAGGTCATCAAGACCTACACGTTCACGCGCGGCAGCTATGTGATCGGCGTCGATACGAAGATCGAGAACGTCGGTACCGTGCCGGTCACGCCGTCGGTCTATATGGAACTGGTGCGCGACGACCAGCCGGTGGAAACGCCGCGCTTCTCGCACACGTTCATCGGACCGGCTGTCTACACCAGCCAGCACCACTTCCAGAAGATGACGTTCGGCGACATCGACAAGAACAAGGAAGACTTCGTCAATTCGGCCGACAACGGCTGGATCGCGATGGTGCAGCATTACTTCGCGTCGGCCTGGATTCCGCAGGAAGGTGCGAAGCGCAACATCTACGTCGAGAAGATCGATCCGACGCTGTATCGCGTGGGTGTGAAGCAACCGGTGCCGACCATCGCCCCGGGCCAATCGGCTGACGTTTCCGCACGCCTCTTCGCCGGTCCGGAAGAAGAGCGCATGCTTGAAGGTGTCGCGCCGGGTCTGGAACTGGTCAAGGACTATGGCTATGTGACGATCATCGCGAAGCCGCTGTTCTGGCTGCTCCAAAAGATCCACAGCTATGTCGGCAACTGGGGCTGGGCAATCGTGCTGCTCACGCTGCTGATCAAGGCCGTGTTCTTCCCGCTGTCGGCTGCGAGCTACAAGTCGATGGCGCGCATGAAGGCGATCACGCCGCGTATGCAAGCGCTGCGCGAACGCTTCAAGGGCGATCCGCAGAAGATGAACGCCGCGCTGATGGAGCTGTACAAGACCGAGAAGGTCAATCCGTTCGGCGGCTGTCTGCCGGTCGTGATTCAGATTCCGGTGTTCATCTCGCTGTACTGGGTGCTGCTGTCGTCGGTTGAAATGCGCGGCGCGCCGTGGATTCTCTGGATTCACGATCTGTCGCAACAGGATCCGTTCTTCATCCTGCCAGTGCTGATGGCCGTCTCGATGTTCCTGCAGACCAAGCTGAACCCGACGCCGCCGGACCCGATTCAAGCCAAGATGATGATGTTCATGCCGATCGCGTTCTCGGTCATGTTCTTCTTCTTCCCGGCCGGTCTGGTGCTGTACTACGTCGTGAACAACGTGCTGTCGATCGCCCAGCAGTACTACATCACGCGGATGATGGGTCAGTCGAAGGCGAAACCGGCTTGATTGATGCGTTGCCTGAGGCGGGCGGTGGTGGTGCCCGCTGACTGAACACGCTGAAGTTCGCTGTCAAAAAAGCCGCCCGGTGTAAAACCGGGCGGCTTTTTTACTACTCGGCCAATGGATCCTTATCTTTCGATGCGTCTTCAGGCGCGGCGCCGGTTTCCTGTTGCGTGCCGCCGTCAAATTCCGTCATCAGTTCTTCCACCAGATTGCGCTGCTTCGGCGACAAACCCACGAACCGGTTTGCCATCCGCGTAACCAGCTCGATCGTTTCCGGCGCGAGCGGATATTTCTCGCCACGGCCAAGCGGTTTAGCCTTGCCGGATGGGGTCGGCCCGTAATGCAGCCAGTGAACATCTTTTTGCAGCCATGCGGCTAAAACCTGCAACTTATCGCGCTTTGGAATCGTCGTACCTGCGAGCCATTTGTGCGCGGTTTGCGGTGAGACCGCAGGGCCGCTTCGATAAAGCAGATTGAATTCCCTGGCTAAATCGGTCCCACCCTTAATGTCGTTGGGGAGTGAGTCTTTCAGCCGTTTGGCGAAAGCTGCTTTTTCTTTGGAGGTCGGCATGGGCCCGATTGTGCAATTCGGCGCATAATCAGTGGACAACCAATCGCGCTATTTTCTAGCGTAAATAAGCTATTTTTAGCTTGAAATCGCCACCTAATAACGTGTTCAACGATTTAACCGAATTCCGTCTTTTCCTTGCGTAGCATGCGGTTTAAGCATCCTGGCGCGCGAACCAGTCGCAAATGAGTCTTAGGCTATCTTAGCTTGTGTGAGATAAATCCTTATTTGTCTGATGTGAATAAGTTCGCGTTAGGAATTTGGCCCATTCCAAGGCCAGAGGATGCCCGCGTTACAATGCCCGGCGCCCATTCCTGCGCATTCAATTCCTTCTGACAGCTTCATTTCCATGCTCGCCACCGACTCCGATCCGATCGTCGCCATTGCCACCGCACCCGGCCGGGGCGGCATCGGCGTCGTGCGGATTTCGTTCGGCCGCGCAGGAGAAGCCGCCGCGCAGCCGCTAATGCATGCGCTCACCGGTCAGGCACTTGCGTCGCGGCACGCCAGTTACGTGCCGTTTCTCGACGACGGCGGCAAGGCCCTCGACCGTGGCATCGCGCTCTACTTTCCGGCGCCGCATTCCTACACCGGCGAACACGTGCTCGAGTTGCAAGGCCACGGCGGTCCGGTCGTGCTGCAACTGGTTCTGCAGCGATGCATTGACGCTGGCCGCGCGTTCGGTCTGCGTCTGGCCGAGCCGGGTGAATTCACGCGCCGCGCGTTTCTCAACGACAAGCTCGATCTGGCGCAAGCCGAAGCCGTCGCCGATCTGATCGAGGCCAGCACCGAGGCCGCCGCGCGCTCGGCGGGACGCTCGCTCGACGGCGCGTTTTCGCGCGACATCCACGCATTGGTCGAAGAGGTCATCACGCTGCGAATGCTGGTCGAAGCGACGCTCGATTTCCCGGAAGAAGAAATCGACTTTCTCGAAGCCGCCGACGCCCGCGGCAAGCTCGTGCGGATTCGCGAGCGGCTCGCGCATGTGCTGAGCGAGGCGCGTCAGGGAGCATTGTTGCGTGAGGGTTTGTCGGTGGTCCTCGCGGGGCAGCCGAATGTCGGCAAGTCGTCGCTGCTCAATGCACTCGCCGGAGCGGAACTGGCGATCGTCACTCCGATCGCCGGCACGACGCGCGACAAGGTCGCGCAGACCATCCAGATCGAAGGCATTCCGCTACACGTGATCGATACGGCCGGCCTGCGCGATACCGAGGACGAGGTGGAAAAGATCGGCATCGCGCGCACGTGGAGCGAGATCGAGCGCGCGGACGTGGTGCTGCATCTCCTCGATGCGCGAACCGGCATGACCGTTGAAGACGAAACCATCGCCGGCCGTTTCACGGGCGGCGTGCCGGTGGTGCGTGTGCTGAACAAGACGGACCTGACCGAACTCGCGCCGGCGGTGACATTGCTCGACGCGGATCCCGAGTTGAGCGAAGTGCGGCTGTCGGCGAAACAGGGCGACGGTGTTGCGCTGCTGCGTAGGGAATTGCTGCGAATCGCCGGCTGGCAGGCGGGCGCGGAGAGTGTTTACCTCGCGCGCGAGCGGCATCTAATTGCGCTGCGGGCGGCCCAGGAACATCTGGCGACGGCTGCGGCGCACGCCGATCAGAACGCTCAAGCGCTGGATCTGTTCGCCGAAGAGCTGCGGCTCGCGCAGGACCAGCTGAACTCGATCACGGGCGAATTCAGTTCGGACGACTTGCTCGGGGTGATTTTCAGCCGGTTTTGTATCGGCAAGTAGAAAAGACTCGCTTGGCTTGTACGTAAGTCTTGTCTTATAAGACTAAGCTGGATTTTTAGAAAGCCCGCAGATCACGCGCCAAGCCCTCTATGTGTACCTAAATCCGCGCATTGCTTTGGTACACAGAAGACATACGGTTTAGAATCGCCACCGTCCGTGTATCAACGATCCGAGATGCCCAAACTCGCC
Source organism: Paraburkholderia sp. IW21 (assembly GCF_041321145.1). NCBI lineage: Bacteria > Pseudomonadati > Pseudomonadota > Betaproteobacteria > Burkholderiales > Burkholderiaceae > Paraburkholderia > Paraburkholderia sp. IW21. Next base: position 29,161 of record NZ_JBGGWA010000010.1, read on the forward strand.
GTCCCCCTCACCGAAACGCAGATCCGCGCGCTCGAGCCGCGCGCAACCCGCTATTGCATCGCAGACGGCAACGGCCTCGTCATCGAGGTCATGACGACGGGCACCAAGATCTGGCGCTTCCGTTATTCGCTGAACGGCAAGCGGCAGCCGCTCGTCACGATCGGCGACTATCGGATGCTTTCACTGCGGGTCGCGCGCGCCAAAGCGCAGAAGTACGCTGAGATGGTCGCGAGCGGCGTCTCGCCGGCGGCCACGGCGCGCCGCGATCGCGGTGCGGAAAGCAAGGCGGAGCTCCTGCGCGAGGGCGCGGCGCTCTATCTCGCGACGGAGATGGCCGGCAAGTCGGCGGAGTATCAGCGCAGCACGCGGCGCGCGCTCGAAAAGGACGTGCTCTCCACCATCGGCGCCAAGCCGATCAGCGCCGTGACGGACGACGACATCCGCGCAATCTGCGACCGCATCAAAAGCCGTGGCTCGCCCAAGATGGCGCTGCACACGCGCAACGCGGTCAAACGGCTCTACGAGTACCTGATCGCCCGGCAACTCGCTATGACCAACCCTGCCGAACGCGTCCCCGCCCGCTTCATCGCAACACCGGACAGCCGCACCCGCGTGCTCGCTCCAGACGAAATGGGCGCCATGCTGCGGGCGATCTACGCATCGAGTATTCGCCGGCCGCTGAAATTGGCTTTGCATCTGCTCGTGCTGACGATGGTGCGGAAATCAGACATCGTCGAAGCCGCATGGTCCGAATTCGACCTTGACGCCGCGCGATGGAAGATACCGGCCGCGCGGATGAACAAGGACCGTGAGCATGTGGTGTATCTACCGCATCAGGCGGTCGCCCTGCTTCGTGAGCTTCAGGACGCCAGAGCCAGTCGGAATTTCGTATTCCCGAGCGTCCGGGGCGACGATCGGCCGATCGCGAAGAGCACGCTCAATCAGGCCGTCAAGGCACTGGGGCTCGACGTGGAACATTTCGTCTTACATGACTTTCGACGCACCGCATCGACCCACCTGCGCGAGATGGGACAGCCCGCGGACGCAATCGAAAATGCGCTGGCGCATGCAGTCAACGATACGCCGAGCGTCGGCGACCCCGCTGAACATGCCGCCGCGCTGCGTCGAATCTTGCAACTGTGGGCGGACTTTGTGGACGCCCAGATCGAGAGCGGCCGAGAAGGCGTGATCGGGTAAGCGCGGCAGGTGCCGAGCCGGTTGCTATTGCTCGCCGGCGAACACCCCTCACGGCGTCCTTCCTTCCCGCCGTTCATCGCCTAAACTAAAACATGGACGAAAGCCGAGACGGAGGCTCCCCATGTCTGAATCGTTAATGGCTTATCTGCTGGGACCCTTGGTGATGCTGCTGGTCGGCGCGGTGATCTGGGCTACGTCCCACTCTCGCCACAAGAACAAGCCGGAGCGTCTCGAACGCTGGCTCGACACGCACTATGCGGAGTGGCTGCATCACAAGCATTGAGCGGAGACACCCCAACAAAAAAGGCCGTCGCACCACGCGACGGCCTTTTCTCTGGTGCACGCGCGCATCGGAAAAGATGCGCGCGCCAGCGCATTTCATTTACCAGCCGCGTTGAGGCTGCTGCGGATATCCGTATTGTTCCGGCGGCGGCGCCGCGCAGGCGACGTACGCGCGCTCGTACTGGTCATAGCAGTATCCCGGCGGGGGGCCGGCATAGACCGGCGCTGGCTGGTACATAGGGGGCGCGTACACAGGCTGCTGGTAAGCGACCGCAGGCGCCGGATTCAACACGGACGTCACCACCGCGCCCAGCAGAGCACCGCCGATCAGCGCACCGACCACATCGCCGCCATTGCCGTGCGCCGACGCTTGCCCCGCCACGCTCAGACTTCCGGCCATCAACAATGCCACCGCAATCTTTTTCATGTTTTCACTCCCGCCGTTAGGCATGGAATGGATTGTGTATGGCGCGCGCGGAAATAGATGCTGCAGTTGGTAACGGGGCATTACCGTTGTAACGCTTGAGAAAAGCGCCCTCCTTGCCTAACGCGCCCTCGCAGTGGATTGCAGTTGCCGGCCGAAAAGATCCGCACTGCAATCGAGGGGCTCGCCACGTCGCATGCAGGCTCGACGAGCAGTGAGCGGCTGATCAGCATTGCCACGAAGCCGCGCCTACCGGCGTGTCGCCTCGGTATTGGCTGCGCGCTTCGGCGAGCACGCTTGCGTCGATTGCGGCTTCGTCCACCAGCGCCTTCAACGCCGCGATCACAATCGCTTTGCGGTCCACTTCGAAGAACTCGCGCAACGCCTCGCGCGTGTCGCTGCGGCCGAAGCCGTCGGTGCCGAGCGTCACATAGCGGCGCGGTACATAGGCGCGAATCAGTTCGGGCACGGCGCGGACATAGTCGGTCGCGGCGATGATCGGGCCTTGGGATGCTTCGAGCGCTGTCGTGACGTACGGCGCTTTTGCCGCCTCGCCAAGACGCGCGTTTCTCTCCGACGTCATCCCATCACGCTGCAGCTCGGTGAAGCTCGTCACGCTCCATACCGCAGCATCGATCTGCCATTCGTCTTTGAGCATCTTTTGCGCCGCGATCACTTCGCCGAGGATTGCGCCCGCGCCGAGCAATTGCACCTGCGCTGAAGCCGCCGAAGTTGTCTCCTGCGCTTCCGAGGCGAGCAGATAGATGCCCTTAAGAATGCCCTCGCGCAACGTCTGCAACCCGCCACCCGGCGCTGAAGGCTGCGCGTAGTTCTCGTTCATCACCGTCACGTAATAGAACACGTCGCGCTGTTCCTCGACCATCTCGCGCATGCCCTCGTCGACGATCGCGGCGACCTCATAAGCGAACGCCGGATCGTAGGCGCGGCAGTTCGGAATCGTCGATGCCGCCAGATGGCTTGAGCCGTCCTGATGTTGCAATCCCTCTCCGCCAAGCGTCGTCTTGCCCGACGTCGCGCCGATCAGGAAACCGCGTGCGCGCTGATCCGCCGCCGCCCAGATCAGATCGCCGACGCGCTGGAAGCCGAACATCGAGTAGTAGATGTAGAACGGCAACATGGGCAGGTTATGCACGCTGTACGAAGTCGCGGCCGCGATCCACGACGACACCGCGCCTGCTTCGGAAATGCCTTCCTCGAGAATCTGCCCTTTGGTGTCCTCGCGGTAGTACAGCATCGAGCCGAGGTCTTCCGGCTCATACAACTGCCCAAGGGGTGAGTAGATACCAACCTGACGGAACATGTTCGCCATGCCGAAGGTGCGTGCTTCATCGGCGACGATCGGCACCACGCGCGGGCCGACTTCGCGGTCCTTGAGCAGCGCGGTCAGCATGCGGACCAACGCCATCGTCGTGGACATCTCGCGGCCCTTCGCGTCCAGCGCGAATTGTCCCCAGGAGGACATCGGCGGGACGGTCAGCCCCTTCGATGCCACTCTCCGCCTTCTGGGCAGATAGCCTCCCAAGGCAGCCCGGCGAGCATGCAGGTATTGCATCTCCGGGCTGTCGTCCGCGGGTTTGTAAAACTTCACCTGTTCGACGTCCTCGTCCGTGAGCGGCAGGCGAAAGCGGTCGCGAAACGCCTTGAGGTCGTCGAAGCCGAGTTTCTTCTGTTGATGCGTGGTCATGCGACCCTGGCCCGACGTGCCCATGCCGAAGCCCTTCATCGTCTTCGCGAGAATCACCGTCGGCTGCCCGCGATGCGCGAGCGCTTTCGCATAGGCCGCGTGCAGTTTGCGCACGTCGTGGCCGCCGCGGCGCAGGCGGTCGATGTCGTCGTCGCTCAGTTGCGCGGCGAGCGCCGCAAGCTCCGGGGTCTGACCGAAGAAGCGCTCGCGGTTGTACGCGCCGTCGTTGGCCGAGAAGGTCTGGAACTGGCCGTCGACGGTATGCGCGAACGCACGCAGCAACGCGCCAGTGCGGTCGCGGGAGAACAGCGCGTCCCAGTCCGAACCCCACACCACCTTGATCACGTTCCAGCCGGCGCCGATGAAATGCGCCTCGAGTTCGTCGATGATGCGGCCGTTGCTGCGCACCGGGCCATCTAGGCGCTGCAGATTGCAGTTGATCACGAATACGAGGTTATCGAGCCCTTCACGTGCCGCGAGCGACAGCGCACCGGTCGATTCCGGCTCGTCCATCTCGCCATCGCCGAAGAAGCCCCACACCTTGCGCCCGTCCGTCTGGGCGAGGCCGCGATTGGCGAGGTAGCGCATGAAGCGCGCCTGGTAGATCGCGTTGATCGGACCGATGCCCATCGACCCGGTCGGGAACTGCCAGAAGTCCGGCATCAGCCACGGATGCGGATACGAGCACAAGCCCGGTCCAGCGATCTCGCGACGGTAGTGTTGCAGATGCTGCTCGCTCAAAAAGCCTTCGAGGTACGCCCGCGCATACACGCCCGGCGACGAATGCGGCTGGAAGTACACGAGGTCGCCCGTGCCCTCCTCGCCGCCTGGCGCCGCGGCACGAAAGAAATGATTGAAGCCGACCTCGAACAGATCCGCGGCCGACGCATAGCTCGCAATATGGCCGCCCAGTTCGCCGTACGCCTGGTTCGCGCGCACCACCATCGCCAGCGCATTCCAGCGCAGCGCGCCGGCGAGCCGTTCTTCGAGTTCGAGATTGCCCGGATAGCGCGGCTGCTGCTCGAACGGGATCGTGTTCTGGTAAGGCGTGACGTTGGTCCGCGCCGATTCGACACCCAGCGACAGCGCATGCCCCGCGAGTTTGTCGAACAGAAACTGGGCGCGATCACGGCCGACATGCGCGACCACGGCATCGAGCGCCTCCAGCCATTCGGCGGTTTCCTGCGGGTCGGTATCCTCACGCTCCGCGCGTTCGGCGCGTTGAACATCCAAAGACTGCAACTGTTCGCTACCGTTGGACAAATCCGTCATGGCACCACTCCCGCATCGACGCGTTCGGTTCAAGATCGAGTGAGTTAATGGTAACCACGTACTCGCAAAATGAGGCTCTCATTTGCTTGCGAACCCGCGCTACGATAGGCTATTTATTCCGAATTTCGCCCCTGCCACGGAATATTTCATCTATGACCACGCCACCCAGGCGGCTCGACCGCATCGACATCGGGATCCTGAGCCAGTTGCAACAGAACGCGCGCATCACCAATGCGGATCTGGCCCGCTCGGTGAATCTGTCGCCCACACCGTGCTTCAACCGCGTGCGCGCGCTCGAAAAGCTCGGCCTGTTCAAGCAGCAGGTCACGCTGCTGAATCCGGAGCCGCTCGGGCTGCGCATCAACGTGTTCATTCAGGTGAGTCTGGAAAAGCAGGTGGAAGACGCGCTGCTGCGTTTCGAGCAGGCGATTTCCGAGCGCCCCGAGGTCATGGAGTGCTATCTGATGACGGGCGACGCCGACTATCTGCTACGCGTGGTCATGCCCGATATGCAGGCGCTGGAGCGCTTCATCGTCGATCATCTGACGAAGATTCCGGGCATCTCCAACATTCGTTCGAGCTTTGCGCTCAAACAGGTTCGCTACAAGACGGCGCTGCCGCTGCCGTCGTCGGGACTGACGCTGGTCGATCCCGACGACGTTGCGACCGACTGGCGCTAAGCCATGCGCGGTGTAACAGATGTGGTGGACAATACCGGCAACCCTAGAAACACCTTGATACGTACTGGCAACCAGAGAGGACACGCGATGAACTACGACGACAGCAATCCCTTCGCGAGGATTCTGCGCGGCGAACTACCCTGCATCAAAGTGGCGGAAAGCGATGCCGCACTGGCCTTCATGGACCTGATGCCGCAAGCCGACGGTCATGTGCTGGTCGTACCGAAGGAAGCGGCAGTCGAGATTTTCGAATTGTCGGATGCATCGACGGTGGCCTGCATACGCATGGCGCAGAAACTCGCCATCGCCATACGCGCGGCCCTGAGCCCGGACGGCGTGTTCATCGGACAGTTCAACGGCAGCGCGGCGGGACAAACCGTGCCGCACGTGCATTTTCACGTGATCCCACGCTGGGAAGGACAGCCGCTGCGCATGCACGCGCGCGAGGTCGCCGATGCGGCCACGCTCGAAGCGCTGGCCAAACGGATTCGCGGTCATTGGCGTGCCCACTGAGCGGATCGCTCTCGCCTCGCCCCCCCGCGCCTGCAGCGCGATAACCCTGCAACGCACCGGATGGATGACTCAAAGCCGATGCCGCGTGCGGCGCAGCGGATGCCGCCAGTCGATGCGATGAGGTTTCGCGTGCATGGGTTGAATGTCGTGCAGGTGCCGATGCTCTTGCCACAATTCGTCGGAGAAAAGGAACGTGACGATCAGTAGCGGGATGACCAGAAAGGCGCCCAATATCAAGTGCTCGATCACGGTAGCCTCCAATCGCAAGAGCATGATTTCATTGTAGAGCACCGCACATGCCCACACGGTGCCGGGCCGCTCACAAATTTGCGATAACCTGACTGCGACAACGCGACGCCCCACCCTCGCCGAACCCGCGCGGCGGCTCGCTGCTTGCAAAAACGCGCCGCGCGGGATTCCCGCATTGCAAGAACTCCCTGCGCGGGGGCCGGACTAACAAGGAAACGCGCGCCCAGGCTTGCACGTTGAGCGCGCAATTCAAATCAATAGTTCTCAAGGGGAATCCAATGACTATCGAACGCAGCAGTGAACTGACCCTGCGCCCGCTCGAGCGCACCGATCTGCGCTTCGTCCACGAGGTGAACAACAACGCGAAAATCATGCGTTACTGGTTCGAAGAGCCTTATGAAACGTTCTCCGAACTCACCCAGTTGTACGACCAACACGTGCACGATCTGCGCGAGCGCCGCTTCGTGGCCATCGACAACGATGGTCAAACCGTCGGCGTCGTCGAGTTGATCGAACTGGACTATATCCACCGCCGTGGCGAGTTTCAGATCATCATCGCCCCGCATGCGCAGGGCCACGGCTACGCCACCGTCGCCACCCAGCTCGCGATCGACTATGCGTTTTCAGTCCTGAATCTGCGCAAGGTCTACCTGATCGTCGACAAAGCGAATACCGCCGCCATCCACGTGTATGAGAAGTGCGGTTTCAGGCACGAGGCCGAGTTGATCGAAGAATTTTTCGGCAATGGCAGTTATCACAATGCGTTGCGCATGTGCCTGTTCCAGTCCGAGTTCTTCAAGACCGATCAGCACAGGGAGTAACCCGCTACTACGTCGCCCAGGGACGCCATGCCGCGTCACCTGGCTCACCTGGCTCACCTGGCACCTTTTATCTTCTGCAAACACACCGTTATTTCGCGATCTTTGAGTGGTCGAGCGAATGACTTAGTGTGCAATGCACCAAATGCATTCGTTAATTGTATTAAATCACTTAATTGTTGCCCCTCGTTTACGCCAATACGCACCGCAAAGCTTTACTGGTTAAAGCGACGCGCCCTCCCCGTCTTTTATTTATTCGTTGAATTTCATCTATTTAAGCGACTGCCTAAGGTTTAAGCACCTGCGAAGGGTGGTGCGACAATTCGCCGCTGTTGCGACCGCACACAAGATGTGCTTGTTGTTCTCTCGCATTCTCCTAAAGTGGGCGGTGCGGGTTCGACGTTAAAGTTAAATACATAGCTAACCCGAGTCTTCAACCCGCACCGGAGGAAAATATGAAAATGCGAATCGCCCTTGTTTTCGCCATTGCGGGTTTGGCTGCCGCTTCCGTGCAGGCGCAAGACATCATGGTCAAGCCGCTGCAAACCATCCAGTTCAAGCCCAACGCGTATGGCTGCCTGTCGAAGGACAAACTCGACGCCGCCGATCAGCACGCGCTAGCGGGTGAACAGCAAAAGATGCAGGAATTCTTCTCCGGATATCAGTGCGTTTCCGCGCCGGAAAATTCAAGTTTCCGCGTCGTGCGTGTGGTCGGTCATGACATCGAATTCGTGAATTCCGCCAATAGCGATACGGAAGGCCTGTGGGCTAACGATCGATTCATCAAGCATCCATAAGCTAAACGCCAACGCTCCGGCGACGCGCCGGAGTTTGATTTGCGCCATAAATCCTCTGGCTTAAAAAAGCCCGGGTTGTGGATCTGTGACTTAAAAACGGCCGGGCAACGCAAATGCCCGGCCGTTTTTATTTCTGCGCATTTCTGCTTTGAAGCAGATGTAAAAAAACCGATGTGGATTTTCACAATCCACATCGGCAGTACGCCTTCTCGCAAAGCGCAGGAACAACCGTTAGCGGGTCAAGCGCCGATCAATGCGAATCGCGCGGCACCGGCGCGCCGCTCGATCCAACCAGGAAGTCGAGATCCGCGCCCTGGTCCGCCTGGAGCACGTGTTCGACGTAGAGCTTGTAGTAGCCGCGCGCAGGCGGCGCAGGCGGCTGCCATGCGGCGCGCCGGCGCGCCAGTTCTTCGTCCGTGACGTCCAGATGCAGGCGGCGTGCTTCGACGTCGAGTTCGATCATGTCGCCGGTTTGCACGAAGGCCAGCGGCCCGCCTGCCGCCGCTTCCGGCGACACGTGCAGCACCACCGTGCCGTAGGCCGTGCCGCTCATGCGGCCGTCGGAAATGCGCACCATGTCCGTGATACCTTTCTGCAGCACGTTTTTCGGCAGCGGCATGTTGCCGACTTCCGCAAAGCCCGGATAGCCCTTCGGCCCCGCACCCTTGAGCACCATGATGCAGTGCTCGTCGATGTCGAGCGACTCGTCGTCGATTTTCGCGTGCAATTCTTCGATAGTCTCGAACACCACCGCGCGGCCGCGATGCTTCAGCAGATGCTGGGTGGCCGCCGACGGTTTGATCACCGCGCCATTCGGCGCCAGGTTGCCCTTCAGCACCGCAATGCCGGCCTTCGGCTTGAACGGCTCGGCAAACGTCGTGATGACCTTCTCGTCGTGATTCGGCGCGTTGCGCACGTTGTCCCAGATCGTCCTGCCGTTCACCGTCAACGCCTCGCGATGCAGCAGGCCTTGCTCGCCGAGTTGTTTGAGCACGGCCGGCAAACCGCCCGCGTAGTAAAAGTCTTCCATCAGGTATTCGCCTGACGGTTGCAGATTCACCAGACACGGCACGTTCGAGCCGAGCTCCCAGTCTTCCAGCGAGAGTTCCACGCCGATGCGCTTCGCCAGCGCGATCAGATGCACCACCGCATTGGTCGAGCCGCCGATCGCCGCATTCGTGCGGATCGCGTTTTCGAACGCCTGGCGCGTGAGGATCTTGTCCATCGTCAGATCCTCGCGAACCATATCGACGATGCGCCGGCCCGCGAGATGCGCGAGTACTTGCCGGCGTGCATCGACTGCGGGAATTGCCGCATTGTGCGGCAAGCCCATGCCGAGCGATTCGACCATCGAGGCCATCGTCGAGGCCGTGCCCATCGTCATGCAATGGCCGCGTGAGCGGTTCATGCACGACTCGGCTTCGGTGAACTCTTCCTGCGTCATCGAGCCCGCACGCACTTCCTCCGACATTTGCCAGACGCCGGTGCCCGAGCCGATATGTTTGCCGCGAAACCGTCCGTTCAACATCGGGCCGCCGGACACCGCCAGCGACGGCAGATTGCACGACGCCGCGCCCATCAGCAGCGCCGGCGTGGTCTTGTCGCAACCCACCAGCAGGATCACGCCGTCCATCGGATTGCCGCGAATCGACTCCTCGACGTCCATCGACGCCAGGTTGCGAAACAGCATCGCGGTAGGCCGCAAATTGGTTTCGCCCAGCGACATCACCGGAAACTCGAGCGGCAAGCCGCCGGCTTCATGCACGCCTTTTTTCACGTACTCGGCGAGCTCGCGAAAGTGCGCGTTGCAGGGCGTCAATTCGGACCACGTATTGCAGATGCCGATCACCGGACGCCCGTCGAATTCGTCGTGCGGAATGCCCTGGTTTTTCATCCACGAGCGATGCAGAAAACCGTCGCGGTCCTTGAGGCCGAACCACGCCTGGCTGCGCAGCGGCTTTTTAGTCTGGTGGGGATCAGCCATGAAATCTCCTGTTGGCAAGCATGTAGGGCGGGACGCCTAGCCCGGGGCGCGCGTCGGTCTTCAATGGACGCGCTTGCTGCGGCGGAACTGATCGAACAGCACCGCGAGCAGCAGAATCCCGCCGCGAATCAGGTATTGGTAGAAGGTCGGCACATTCATCAGGCTCATTGCGTCCTGCACGGAACCCATGATCAGCACGCCGACCAGCACGCCGGAAATCGTCGCGACGCCGCCCGTCAGCGAGACACCGCCGAGCACGCATGCGGAAATCACGCCGAGTTCGAGCCCGACTGACGTTTTTGGGTCGCCGAGACTCATGCGTGACGCGAGCATCACGCCTGCAAAGCCTGTTACGAGGCCCTGCAATACAAACACGGTGATCTTGATGCGCGTGACCGGCAGGCCCGCGAGCAATGCGGCCTCGCTATTGCCGCCGACCGCCAGCACGTTCTTGCCGAACACGGTCTTCTTCAGCAGAAAGCCGAACAGCACGAAGCCGACGATGTTGCTCCAGATCGGATAGGAAATGCCGAGGAACGAGCCGCCGCCGAGGTCGAAGAAACGCTCTTCGGAGATCATCACCGCGTCGCCGTTCGAGGTGATGTAGGCGAGGCCGCGCACAACTTCCATCATCGCGAGCGTCACGATCAGGGAGTTGATCTTGTAGCGCGCGACCAGCACGCCGTTGACCAGCCCGACCGCGCCACCCGCGACTACGCCGGCGGCAATGCCGAGCATGACGCTATGCGTGGCGGTGATCAGCGTCGAAGCGACCACGCCCGCGAACGCGACGATCGACGCCACCGACAAATCCACTTCGCCCAACGCGAGCACGAACATCATCGTTACGGATATCGAACCAATTAGCGTGACGGAAAGCAACAAGCCCTGGATGTTTCGCGAGCTTAAAAAATCCGGCACGGTGAACGACAAAGCCGCGAACAGGATGACGAACACCATCACGATGCCGGACTTGTTGATCAGGTCCCAGGTGCGTGCGGCGCGCGCGCTCAAGCCCGAGGAAGCGATGGCTGGCGCAGAGGAGTCGGTTGAGGGTGTGTTCATGATGTGTATTCCGTTTTCAATGGCAGCGTGTATCTGTTTCCGGCCGTATCAGCGGGGCAGCGCGAGCTTGATCAGCGCATCCGGCGTGGCCTGCGCCTTCGGCAGATCGCCGACGATGCGGCCTTCCTTCATCACGATCACGCGATCCGCCACGCCGATCACTTCGGCCAGATCGCTTGATACGACGATCACCGTGCGGCCCGCATCGGCAAGCCCATACAAGAGGCCGTAAATCTCGCTGCGCGCCCCGACGTCGATGCCGCGCGTGGGTTCGTCCATCAGAAACACGTCGATGTCCTCGGCAAGCCAGCGCGACAGAATCACCTTCTGCTGATTGCCGCCCGAAAGCGTGCCGATCGGCGTTTCGCCGTTACGCGTCTTGATCGCGAGCTTGCCGATGAACTCCTTGGCCGTCTGCGCTTCCTTGCGGCCGTTGAGCACGTTGAAGCGGCTGAAATGGCGGCGGCAACTAATGTTGAGGTTTTCCGATACCGAAGCGATCGAGACGATGCCTTCCTGCTTGCGATCTTCCGGGCACAGCGCGACGCCCGCGCGCACGGCATCGCGCGGTGTAGCGAAACGCACGCGCTTGCCTTTGAGCATGATCTCGCCGGCAGTCGGTTTGACTGCGCCATAGATCAGCTTCATCAGCTCCGAACGTCCCGCGCCGACCAAGCCAAAGAAGCCGAGGATTTCGCCTTTGCGTGCCTTGAAGGAAGCCGGTTCGCGCAAGCCACGTCCCATCAATTCCTTGACGTCGAGCTGCACGTCGCCGAGCTCGCGTGAACGGTAGCCGTACACATCGGCGATCGAACGGCCCACCATGCAACTGATCAGCCGATCGCGATCGAGTCCTTCACCGGCTTCGAACGTATCGATGCGGCGGCCATCGCGAAACACCGTCACGCGATCGCACAGTTCGTAGACTTCATCCATCCGATGCGTGACGTAGATGATCGCGCGGCCCTCGGCCTTCAACGCGCGGATGATTCGGAACAGCTGGGTGGTTTCGCGCGACGACAAGGAACTGGTCGGTTCGTCGAACGCGATCACGCGCGCGTCGCGCATCAGCGCCTTGCCGATTTCGATCATCTGCCGCTGGCCGATCGACAGATTCTTCACCTGCTGTGAGGGGGCGATCTTTTCGCCGAGCCTCTCCAACTCGCGCACCGCACGCGCGACCAGCGCTTTTTCGTCGAGCACGCCGAAGCGGTTGGGCAGGGCGCCGAGCATCAGGTTTTCGGCAACCGTCAGCTCCGGCACCAGATGCAGTTCCTGATAGATGATCGCGACGCCCGCCGCGATCGCGGCCTTGGTCGTGACGAACTGCTGCTCGACGCCATCGAGCGACAACGTGCCCGCCGCCGGCTGATTCACGCCGGACAGCACTTTGAGCAGCGTCGATTTGCCGGCGCCGTTTTCGCCCATCAAACCGTGCACTTCGCCGCGCCGCACGTCGAGCGATACCTGATCGAGCGCGAGCACGCCGGGAAAGCGCACGGTGATGCCGTCGAGTTGCAGATACGGGTCGGTCGACGTAAGCGTAGGCGAGGGCGCTTCGCCAGGGTGGGAAACCGTCATCGGAAGCCTCTTGCTGGTGGACAACTTGCGCAGGCCGAGCGCGCGTCAGCGTGATTCGGCCCGCAGCGTGCAGACTCGAATACCGCTTAAATTCCGAGTTCTTTACGCACGTCCTGCCAGTTGCTGCGCACCATCAGCTTGCCGGTGGTTTGCGTATCGGCGGGCGGCTGCTTGCCGTCCTTGATCCACTCGACGAGGTTCTCCGTGCTCTCCTTGCCGTGATTGGTCGAACTCACCGCGATCGTGCCGTAGAAGCCCGTCGGCTCCTTCTTCTGGAATTCGGCGAACGCTTCGCCCGCACCGTTGATACCCACGCCGATCACGTCCGCCGCCGGAATGTGCAGTTGCTCGGTCGCGCGCACGCCGCCCAGCACGCTTTCCTCGTTGAGCGCGAAGATCACCCACTTCTTGATGTTCGGATGCTGCGCGAGCACCGGCGACGATGCGTTGAAACCGCCCTCGTCATCGGTGGTCTTTTGCGGGGCATCGAAGATGTTTTCCTTCTTGAAGCCGCCGGCCAACAGCGTTTGCGTCGCGCCGTCGGTGCGCAGTTTGGCGGTCGGCAATTCATAGTTCGTGATGCGCAGCGCGCCGACTTCTTCCGGCTTCCAGCCGCGGCGTTTCATCTCTTCGGAGATCGCGGTGCCGACCTGATTGCCGATCTTGAACGCCGACATGCCGAGGTGCGGCACGTTCGGCAGCGGCTTGCCGGTGGAGTCGACCAGTTGATCGTCGACGGTGACGAACTTCATGTTGTAGCGCTTCGCACGCGCCTGGATCGCCGGCCCGAGCCGCACGTCCGGCGCGCAGATCACGAAACCCTTCGCGCCTTGCGCGCCGAGGTTATCGATCGCGGCCAGCACTTTTTCGCCGTCCGGCGTACCGATGTTGACCACCGAGAAACCGTCCTTCTGACCGAGCGCGGTGGCGGCCTTCTGTTCGTTGATGAACCACGCCTGTTCCGGCATTTTCACGAGGAAGCCGACTTTGAGCGGCTGGTCCGCATGCGCGGAGAGTTGCGCGGCAAAGGGCGCGGCGAGGGCGGCGGCGGCGATCGCGGATAGCGTCAAACGGCGAAGCTTGCTGGTCATGCTTGTCTCCTGTCGATCGGAGTTTGCGCTTAGCGCTTACTCCGATCCATGCAACATAGTTGCTGAGGTTGAAAGGCTGCATTGATTTCGTTTATTTGCAGCAGGGAATGCACGGCGGCGTCAGCCGGGGCGTGGATAAGGGTTGGGGTGAGCGGCAAAGGGGACGAGTCTCATGGCCATCAACCCGCGACGTAGGCCGTTTTCACGGCCGTCCAGAAGGCTGCATCGGTTGCGCCATAGGCCGACGCCTTGCGGCCGCCGGCTGGCGCGTGATACTCGACGGCGGTAGTCGGCAGATTGATCGTGACGAGGCCGCACTGCACGTGACGGCGGAAATGCCGTGCACGGCTTAACGAGCGCGTGCAGATGCCGGCGCATAGACCGTAGGCGGTGTCGTTCGCGAGATGCAGCGCGTGGTCGTAGTCATCGGCTTTCAGCACGACGGCGAGCGGGCCGAGGATTTCTTCTCGTGCGATGCGGTGTTCGGGTTCGCCGATAAAGAGCGCGGGTTCGAGAAAGTAGCCCCGTGTCGCGCGTTCAAGCTCACGGCCACCGTGCAGCAATTGCGCGCCTTCCTGCTGACCGATGCGCACGTAGTCGAGATGGCGCGCCAACTGCGCGGCGTTCGCGACCGGGCCGATATCCGTGCCGTGCTTCAATGCGTGGTCGACGTTTAGCCTGGCGAGCTTCGTCTGCAACGCGTCGACGAACGGCTCGAACACCACCCGTTCGACGATCAGCCGCGACGCCGCCGTACTGCGTTGACCGGCGCAGCCATATGCGCCGCTCAGCGCTGCGTCGACGGCGCCGTCGAGATCGGCATCGGCCAGCACCACGAACGGATTCTTGCCGCCCATTTCCAGTTGCACGCGCGCTTGCCGCGCGGCGGCGGCTTGCAAAACACGCGTGCCGGTCTCTGCCGAGCCGGTGAAGCTGATCGCCGCCACCAGCGGATGCGCTGCGATTCGTGCGCCCACCTGCCGGCCACTGCCCATCACGAGATTGAACACGCCGGCCGGCAGACCGGCGCGACTGATAATGGTCGCTAACCCCGCCGCGCAACCCGGCGCCGATTCGGCCGGTTTGAAGACGATGCAATTGCCGTGGGCGAGAGCGGCGCCGATCTTTGCAGCGGCAATTGCCAGCGGCGCGCTCCACGGCGCAATGATGCCGATTACGCCGAGCGGTTCGCGCGTCATATCGATCTCGACACCGGCGCGCGCCGACGTCACGGCCTCGGCAAACGCGCGCAGGGTCTCGGCGGCGAAAAACTTGAAGATCTGGCCGGCGCGCGTCGCTTCGGCCAGCGCTTCGGGCAGCGTCTTGCCGACTTCGCGCGCGAGCAGCCGGCCCAGTTCGTCGCGGCGCGCGAGCATCTCGCTACCAATCGCATCGAGCGCGTCCGAACGGCGCTGCGCCGAACCCAACGACCATTCGCGGAAGGCCGCGCTCGCCGCTTCGATCGCCATATCGGTCTGCCGTACGTCGGCTCGCACGTATTCGCCGACCGGTTCATCCAGGTCCGATGGATTGAGCGACACGCCCGTGGTCGCGCCCGTCTCCCAGCCGCCATTGATGTAGTGGCGGAACGGGCTGGCAACGAGCGGGACGAGCGGATCGCGATTCATCGACGGGATGGGCAACTCATGAGGAAGCTCAGAAAGTCCACGAATGGTATGAGCCGCCCCAATAACTTTCCAATCCCTTTTTAGGCTGTCCCGATATCAATTCCGGTATGGCATGATGAAGCCTTAACGACGGCAACCGGCTCGACAGCCGGCATCAAGCCGCATAGGGAGACAAGCCATGACGCGTAGCTACTCGAACTGGTTCGTACGGGCGCGGCTCAAGACGCGGCAGTTGCTGCTGCTCGCGGCGATGGAAGAGGAGGGCAACGTCCGGCGTGCCGCCGACGTGCTCGGCATGACCCAGCCCGCCGCGTCGCGGCTTCTGAAAGAGCTGGAGGACATGCTGGAAGTGAGTCTGTTCGACCGCACGCCGCATGGCATGCACGCCACCCTGTACGGCGAAGTGATGATCCGTCACGCGCGCATGGTGCTCTCCAATCTGAGCCACGCGCATGATGAAATCTCGGCGTTGCGCGCCGGCCTGGCAGGCCAGGTGCGCATCGGCGTGATCGCGGCAGCGGCCGCGACAATGGTGCCGCGCGCGATCGCCAGCGTGAAGGAACGTTATCCACAGTTGCAAATCTGGGTGGAGGTGGAAACCTCCGACGTCATGTTGCCGAGGCTCGCCGAAGGCGAACTGGACCTCATGATCGGCCGGGTACTGGAGCGGCAAAACCAGTTCAAGACCGAAGTCCGCTACGAACCGCTCGCCGACGAACCGCTGTGTGTCGTGGCGCGCCCCGGCCATCCTCTCGAAAATGAAACAGGTTTGACGCTGCGCGGAATCGTCAACGCGAGTTGGGTTTTGCACCCCCCGGGCAGCGTTTTGCGCCACCGCTTTGATCTGATGTTTTCGCAAATCGGGCTGAATCCGCCGCAAAACGTGGTCAATACCAACAATTTTCTGGCGATTTCGAGTCTGCTCCTGCAAAGCGATATGTTGGCAGTTTTACCTGATGAAGTGGCGCGTCAGTACCAACAGTACGGTGTTCTCAAGCAGGTACCGATCAATTTACCGTGCAGAATGGATACATTCGGTATCATCACGCGCCAGTCGCATCTGCTTTCGCCAGCGGCCTCCGTCGTGCTCGAAGCCTTGCGGCAAGCCGCTGCCGAGGTCTATGGCACCGCTTTCGAGTCGACATTGGCGCGATAAGTGCTTCTCCCATTGCAATAGGTGTAGTAGCAGCCGACGTTGGGCTCGGGAGGAACACGCGATGTACAACAAGCACGGAAAACGGCAACGCGCCGTCGACGATTCTTTTTCTGTTCGCTCCGGTGGGGCGAGCGCCTGGTTTAGTAACGGCATGGCTCTCAAATCGACGATTTACAAGGCGGAACTCCAGATCGCCAACATGGACCGGCATTACTACGCCGACCATTCCCTGACGATCGCCCGCCATCCCTCGGAAACCGACGAACGGATGATGGTCCGCGTCGCCGCGTTCGCGCTGTTCGCGCAGGAACGCCTCGAATTCTGCAAAGGTTTGTCGGACGTAGACGAACCGGACCTCTGGCAGAAGGACCTTACCGGCGCGATCGAAACCTGGATCGAAGTCGGTCAGCCGGACGAACGCCGCATCGCCAAGGCGAGCGGCCGCTCGAACGAAGTGATCGTGATCGCCTACGGCGGCCGCACGTCGGACATCTGGTGGCAAGGTGTGCGCAGCAAGGTCGAACGCATGCGCAATGTGACGGTATGGTCGCTCGGTGAAGACATCGCCGCCGCGCTCGGCTCGCTCGCCGAACGGACCATGCGTCTGCAATGCACCGTGCAGGACGGCGAAGCCTGGCTCGGCAGCGCCGAGGCGGATGCGGTGAAGATCGAGTGGACGGTGTTGAAGGCGCCCGCCAACGCCTGACAATTACAGCGACGTCATACGCGCCGCTTCGGGCGGCCCTTTAAGCTCGACCATATTGCCCTCCGGGTCGAACAGATACAGTGACTGCCCAAACCCGTCCGCGCCATAGCGCACAGCCGGTTCGCCGGGCCGCGCTCCGTGTTCCGTCAGATGCGTCTTGAGCGCCTCGGCATCGAACGGATCGATGCGCAAACATACATGATCCATATTCCGCCCCGCACCGGGCACGCCGTTTTCGGCGTGATCGAGCTTCGCGCCGACCTTTAACAGGTCGATCAGCGAGCGCCCGGCGCGCAACTGCGTCAAGCCTAGATCCGGCTGCTCCTTCTCGACGCTGCAACCGAGCACTTCGCAATAAAAGCGCCTCATTACCGCAACGTCCGACGCCCGAATGACGATGTGGTCGATCTCGCGAATGTGGATTTTCATGTCGAACGCCCCTCGGCGGGATCGCAGAACGGTTGGATAGTCACCAGTGTAGAAGAAAGGACGGCGTAACGAATGCGGCCGTGAACGGGTCGCAGGGGACAGTTCAGAAATGATCAGACGAAAAAAAGCCCGCTCTATGTGGAGCGGGCTGAATCCATATCAGGAGGAGACATGGAGGAGACAGGTACTAATATACACATGGGGTTGATGCGACGCAATAACTTTTTAAGGGAAAACCCGATATCGGGCCAAATTGTCGCAGTTTAAGGCGGAACGAGCGCCTGGCCGGGGCTTGACGCCTAGAGGAAGCGCAATGACAGAGCAAGAAGCGGAGCGTAGTGTGTCGGCATGCGGCCTACATTGGTGAGCATCGACACCCTCTTTCCGGGACCATCATGAACCGCACCGATCCTATCGATACTGGCGCCGAAACTGCCGCCGGCACCACCAGCTGGACCACCGACGCCGAGCGTTGGGAAGCTGTCAGCCGTCGCGAGCCACACGCCGACGGTGCGTTCTTCTACGCCGTCAAAACGACCGGCGTGTTCTGCCGCCCATCGTGCGCGTCGCGCCAGCCGCGCCGCGAGAATGTCGCTTTCTTCGTCGACGCCGATGCCGCGCGCGCCGCGGGCTATCGCGATTGCAAGCGCTGCCAGCCTGGCGGCCTGCCGCGCGAACTGGAAATCGTCAATCGGGCTTGCGCCGCACTGGATGCCGATCCGCAACAGCGCCTCACGCTCGCGCAATTGAGCGACGCCGTGCACGTGAGCCCGTTTCACTTGCAGCGTCTGTTCAAGCGCGTAGTGGGCGTATCTCCGCGGCAATATCAGGCCGCGCAACGGGGTGCCGCGTTGCGCGATGCGCTACAGAGCGGGTCGGACGTGACCCGCGCCACGCTCGACGCCGGTTTCGGCTCGCCATCGCGGATGTACGACAGTGCCTCGGCGGAATTGGGCATGGCGCCGTCCGCGTTTCGCCGCAAGGGCGCGGGGCTTATCGTGCGCTATGCCGTCGCGCCGACCTCGCTCGGCTTCGTGCTGGTCGCCGCTACCGACAAAGGGATCTGCAAGATCGGTTTCGGAGACGATGCCGCAATACTCGCCGACGAATTGCGCAGCGAGTTCGCCAATGCCGAGCTGGTCGAAGATACAGCGCGGCTCGCGCCGTTCATCGCGCAGATCGACGCCTATTTGCGCGGCACCCGTCAGGACTTCGATCTGCCTTTGGATATCGCCGCGACCGCGTTCCGGCAACGCGTATGGGACGCGCTGCGGCGCATTCCGTACGGCGAGACGCGCAGCTATTCGCAGATCGCCGAAGCGGTCGGCGCACCTCGCGCGGTCCGCGCGGTGGCAAGCGCGTGCGCGACGAATCCGGTAGCGCTGGCGATTCCTTGTCATCGCGTAGTGCAGAAGGGCGGGGCGCTGGCAGGGTATCGTTGGGGTTTGCCGCGCAAGGAGGCACTGCTCGATAACGAGGCCCGGCACGCAGGCGACACCTCGCGCGATGAACCTGAGCGCCGCAAAAATGCGGCCATTGCTGCAACCACCACCAAACTGGACCACGCCGCGTGAGTACGCCTGACGACGTCGCAACACTCGAACTGCCGTTCAAACCACCCTTCGACTGGCCGCGCCTGCTGCGCTTTTTTGGCGGACGCGCGACGCCAGGCGTCGAAGCGGTGGAAGACGGCGCCTATCGCCGCGCCATCGATTGGGCCGGCGACAGCGGCACGCTGATCGTGCGCCTGCATCCGCGCAAGCGCTGCATTGTCGCGAGCATCGAAGGTCCGGCGAGCCGTCACGCCGACGCGCTCGCCACGCCAATCGCGAAGATGTTCGACCTGCATGCCGATCCGAAGAAAATCGGCCGCGAACTCGCCGTCGACCCGTGGCTCGCGCCGTTGATCGAAGCCGTGCCGGGCTTGCGTGTGCCCGGCGCCTGGTCGGGCTTCGAGCTGGTGGTGCGCGCCATCGTCGGCCAACAGGTCAGCGTGAAGGCGGCGACCACCATCATCGGACGGTTGGTGCAGCGTGCCGGCGAACGCATCGAGGGCCATCCGCATGAGAACACCGCTTGGCGCTTTCCGACGCCCGCGGCACTCGCCGCTGTCGATCTCGCGCAGATCGGCATGCCGGGTAAACGCGTAGCGGCGTTGCAAGGCTTCGCACACGCAGTCGCTTCAGGCGACGTACCGCTCGACAGCAGCGCAGTCGACGCAACCAGCCTGCGCGCCGCGTTGCTCGCACTGCCTGGCATCGGCCCATGGACGGTCGAGTATGTCGCGATGCGCGCATGGCGTGACGCCGACGCCTGGCCCGCATGGGACCTCGTGTTGATGCAGTCGATCTGCGCGCGCGACCCGTCGCTGATGCGGCCCACGCAGCAACGCACCCGCACCGACGCGTGGCGGCCATGGCGAGCGTACGCGGCGATGCATCTATGGAATGAGGTGGCGGACCGGGCCGGCGCCGCGCGAGGCGGCTGAGGCCGTGCGGCAGTCGGGGAGCAGGGCCGCTCGCGGTGGTGAATGCGCAAGCGCCCCGTGCGGCGGTTGAAGCCGTACGGTGATCGGGGAGAAACGCGGATCACGCCCCGGGCGCGTGGCGCGACGAGGTATGGGGCAGGCCGATTCGTCCAGAAAATAGACGGAGTTGAGCGGTCCGAAGGGCCGCCGGAGCGGCCTCAAGCAGCCGCCGTGGCGAGATGTTAAAGTGCCCGCTACCTGAAAATTCCGCCGAACGTTGTCAACCGCGCAGTGCTGCATGTCGCAGCGGAGCGGCACATGGCGGCCGACAACGCCCGACTCGCATCAATGCCAAACACGACACCTTCCCGCACGCATGACGCGTTCTCGCACCGCCTGTCCGTGCTGACCTCAGGCCCGCAGCGCGACGCGCTGATACGTGGCCTGCGCGGCATCGAAAAGGAAAGCCTGCGCGTGACGCACGACGGTCAGCTCGCCTTGACGCCGCATCCGCGCACGCTCGGTTCGGCGCTCACGCATCCGTCGCTGACCACCGACTATTCCGAGGCGCTGCTCGAACTGATTACGCCGGCTGAGCACGACGTCTCGATCACGCTCGAAAAGCTCGATACGCTGCATCGTTTCGTCTACGCCGAACTCGGCGACGAGATTCTGTGGAACAACTCGATGCCAAGCCTGCTGCCCGAAACGGACGACGGCATTCCGATCGCGCATTACGGCTCGTCGAATATCGGCAAACTGAAGTACGTCTACCGCATTGGCCTGGCGCTCCGTTACGGCCGCACGATGCAGTGCATTGCGGGCATCCACTACAACTATTCGCTGAACGAAGAAGTATGGCGGGTGTTGCATGCCGATCAGCAATCCACCGCGAACGCGGTCGACTTCCAGTCCGACCGATACCTCGCACTGATCCGCAATTTCCGCCGCACCAACTGGCTGCTGATGTACCTGTTCGGCGCCTCGCCGGCGCTGGATCGCCGATTCCTCCGCGATCGCAAACACACGCTCGAAACGCTCGACGCCGACACGTTGTATCGCCCGTATGCGACCAGCTTGCGCATGAGCGATCTCGGCTACTCGAACACCACGGCGCAAGCCGCGCTGCACGCCGACTACGACACGCTGCCGGGCTACCTCGACGCGCTCGCGAAGGCCGTGAGCCAGCCGTATCCCGCGTATGAGGCGATCGGCACCCAGCGCGACGGCGAGTGGGTGCAGATCAACACGAACGTGCTGCAGATCGAAAACGAGTTTTATTCGACGATCCGTCCGAAGCGCATCACGTATCCGGGCGAGCGTCCGCTGCATGCGCTTGGCGCGCGTGGCATTCAATACGTTGAAGTGCGCTGCATGGACATCGACCCGTTCGAGCCGACCGGCATTTCGCTTGAGACGTCGCGCTTTCTCGACGCTTTCCTGCTGGTCTGCGCGCTCGACGACAGCGCGCTGCTCCCGCCGGATGCGTATGCAGAGGCGAATCAGAACTTCGGCCGCGTGACGATGGAAGGGCGCAAGCCGGGCCTCGAACTGACGCGCGACGGCCAGGCGGTCGCGATGGCAGATTGGGCAAACGAACTGCTCGTCAAGATCGACGCAGCGGCGGCAACACTCGACGCATTGCACGGTGGCGACGCACACGCGCGCTCAGTGGCGGTTCAGCGCGCGAAACTGGCGGATGCGTCGCTGACGCCCTCTGCGCGCGTATTGCAGACGATGCGCGAGAAGCAGCAGAGCTTCCTCGCATTCGGCCTCGAGCAAAGCGAAGCGCACGCCGCGTATTTCCGTACGCGTCCGCTGGATGCTGCGCAGACGAAGGAATTCACCGACCTCGCCGGGCAGTCGCTGGCAGAGCAAGCCAAGCTTGAACGGGAAGAAGAGGGTTCGTTCGACGCTTTCGTCGCGGCATACCGGGCGTACACGCTGAACCGCTTCAGCGTCTGAACACCGTCCGTAGGTGATGTTCAAAAAGCGGCCGTGACGGCCGCTTTTTTATTGCGCACGGGTAACGTCTACGCAAAGCGATGCTGGCCGACCAGCCATACCGGCAAAATCTCCATTGGTTTTAGCGATTCGCTGAGGCATATGCAACACCGTGCCGGGGATGCGGTCCAACCTGGATGACACGCTCCAGAGCGGGAGGCTTCACCGTGATGAAAAAAGGTCTGATGGCCGTGCTGTGCCTGGCGGCGGCGGGATGTTCGACGCAGGGGCAGGTCGACCCGGACGTCATGCAGATCGCGACAACGCCGTTGACGTGTTCGACCAAAGCCGAGTGCGACGTGTGGTGGCAACGTGCGCAGACGTGGGTAACGAGCCATTCGAAATACAAGGTCGAATCGGCGACTGACACGTTGATCCAGACAGGGGGGCCGGACGGCGGCAAGCGCGCGTTGGCGTATCAGATTACGCGCACACCGAATCCTGACGGCACGGCAACGATTGGTTTCGCCGCGCATTGCGACGGCTCCCTTGGCTGCAAACCGAACCCGTGGGAAGCCGGCGCCGACTTCAAGGAATTCGTGCGAGGCACGGCGGCGAGTGCGCCGCAGAGCGGCGCGAAGCCAACGCAACCGGCACCCCCGACGACACACCCGGACGCATTGCAGGGCCAATCGATGCCGGGAACGAGTGGGGAAGCGATAACGCAGTGAAGAAAGCAAGCGCCTTGGCGTAAAACGGCGAGACAAGCGCCGAGTGGTTTTAAGAAGTACCCTTCGGCGCGCGCAGCGCCGCCGGAAAAATGATGCCCTTGTCACTAACGCCGAATGTGCGAGAACACAGATTCCACGGGGCCACTACCGGTTGTTAACCGCGGTTCCCACTTAGCATTAGCGGTTTAAAGCCGCTTTCTTTTGCCCACTTTTCTTTGCCCACCAAGTGGACTTCCTTCGGGGCGCGGCAAGCAAAGAAAAGTGGGTGCCGCCCCGCACAGGGGCCACGCAAATCGACCACTAACAAAACAAGGAAAGGCCACCGCCCCAGGCACACCACCCAACGCCACCGCAAAACACAACCAAGCCCTCAATGCCCCATAGAAGGCCCAACCCCCTTCCGAGGCTTAGTCACCCAAACAAGCACAGCAAGCACAAGAAACGCCGCACAAGAGATCCGAAAAAAGTCATTAGTGGCCATCATATAAGCCTGAGCTGTAACGACCCGATTCAACTGAGCGACGACGCCATCCCCAGCAAGCCCAATCCCGGCCAACGCATTGGTATAAGCATTAGTATTAGCCGCATAAACATTAACCGAATCGGACAACATCGCATGATGGTAGATCGTATCGTTCTCCCAGTACGTCGTACTGATAGCCGTCCCAATCGCCCCTGACAAAGTCCGAAAAAAGTTAGACAACCCGGAAGCACTAGCAAGCCGCTCATCAGACACGCTGGACAGCGTAATCGTAGTCATCGGCACGAAGAAGCAAGCCACCCCAATGCCTTGCACCAACCGCGGCCAGATCACATGATTGAACGGCACATCGAGTGTGAAAGTCGAATTCCAGAACGACACGAACGCAAACACGATGAACGCGAAACTCGCCACCACGCGCAGGTTCAGCCGATGCATGTTCTTGCCGATCATCGGCGACAAAAACAGCGCAAGAATGCCGACCGGAGCGGTCGCCAAGCCCGCAAGCCCAGCGGTATAACCCATCACCGTCTGCAGCCAGAGCGGGAAAATCACCACTGACCCAAAGAACGCCATAAACCCGAACGAAATGATCACCACACCGAGCGCGAAGTTGCGATCCTTGAACAGCGAGAGATCGACGACGGGTTCTTTCTCAGTCAACTCCCACACCAGCATGAAGGCAATCGACACGACCGCGATGATCGCCAGCGTAATGATCAACGTCGAGTTGAACCAGTCGCGATCCTTGCCGAGGTCGAGCACCATCTGCAGGCACGACACGCCGATCACAAGCAACGCGAGCCCAACCGCATCGATACGCTGTTTGGTGACCTTGGTCTCGCGGCCGCGCAGCAGCAGGAACGCGCACACCGCCGAGAACAAGCCGATCGGCACGTTGATGTAGAAGATCCACGGCCACGTGTAGTTGTCGGTGATATAGCCGCCCATCACGGGCCCGAAGATCGGCGCGCAAATCACGGTCATCGCCCATAGTCCGAGCGCAAGCCCGCGCTTTTCCGTCGGGTACGAGCGCATCAGAATCGTCTGCGAGAGCGGGACCATCGGCCCGGAAACAAGCCCTTGCAGAAGCCGGAACGCGATCAACGACTCGAAGTTGTGAGCGAAGCCACATAGCGCCGAAGCGATCGTGAAAAGCAGTACGGACAGCGTGAAGAGCCGCACTTCGCCGACGCGCCGCGCGAGCCAGCCGGTCAGCGGCACCGCAATCGCCGAGGCCACCGAATACGATGAAATGACCCAGGTGCCTTGACTGGTTGCCACGCCGAGGCTGCCGGAAATGGTCGGCACGGCCACGTTGGCGATCGATGTATCGAGCACTTCCATGAAAGTGCCGAGCGCGAGACCGACAGTAAGCAACGCCAGCGTGCCGCCTTTGAGCGGGGCCAGTTCGGCGGCGGGTAGGGCAGCGGCAGGAGCCGTGGCAGCCATGTGTTTCTCCTCAGCCGGGGAAAGCTTGTCGCGGCAGCTTTATCGCACCGTTCGAATGGCGCGCTTACATGCCGGATCACTCTCTGCCCAGACAGACAATTTCAAACGATGGCGCTTTCAAAAGCGCCTCTTGGTTACGCCTCGCCGTGCTCTGGCGGCGACTGTTCGGGTGATTCTTCCGATGATTCCTGCGGTGTCCCGAGTCCGCAACCCGCGCTTGCTCCCCCGCCGATCCCGTTCGCAATGAAACGGCCCAGCAGATCGAGCAAGGTAGCGTGGTCCGCGGCCGAAAATCCGCGCAATTGTTCGTTCAACACGGCAGCGCCCAAGCTGGGCAATTGCCGAGCCGCTTCGTGACCTTGCGGCGTTAGCTCCAGCTTGACCATCCGACGGTCGGCGTCGCTGCGCGTGCGCACCACAAAGCCTTTCTTTTCAAGGCGATCCAACAGGCGCGTCATCGATCCACTGTCGTAGGACATGGCACGCGACAACTCGAATGGCGTGCTCGCGCGTTGCGCGGACAACAGCAAGATCACACCGATCTGCTGAGCGGTCAGCCCTAACGGTTTGACCGCACGGTCCATCCGCTCGACAAGCACATTTCGCGCTTTCGTCAGGTAATAGCCGAGACTCGATTCAAGGTGAATCTCGTCCGCGTTGTAGGGGCCGTCGGTCATCGTGTATCCGGGAACATCGTCGAGCAGAACGGATTCTAGCTGCCTAAGCAGACAAGTCAAACGTGATCTCGCGTAGCGCGAACCGCACAAAAACAACACCGCTGTCGCGCGTCAACCGAAGTATCTTGAAATTTGATTGCATAGTCAATATTATTGTAGGCAACGAGTTACGCGCGACCCGCGCCACCCGAGACCATGTTCTGACCGATTGTCTGCACGCTGCGATGGCGCCGTGCGAAAAGGATTTCCCCCATGCTGTACCTGAAAAACACATTTGGCGGCTTGAGCCGCTCCCTGACCGATTCCGCGCTGAGCAGTTTTCAAGGGCCGCATCGCTGGTGGAAACTGGCGTTGTTCGCCGTACTGTTCGTGCTGCCCGGTGGGTCGGTGGGGATGATGGTGTTCGCCTGGGTTGAGCATCGGCGAGGGCAGAAGGGGGCTAAGGCTGCGCCATCGGAATCGGTGGGATCCTCGGTTGCAGCGGGAAGTGTCGCTCCGGTTATCAGCGCTGCGGCAGGCCCTGCCGGCGCTTGCCAGGCGCGCTCAGGGGCGGCGTGTCGGGCTGCGGCTGGCAAGCTGGCCCGGCAGACCACTTCATCGGATTCGCGGGTTTAATTCGCTTCTGACCGTGCCGCCGTCGTTGTCTGCGCGGCGCATTTGCGACCGCCAGGGCAACGAAGCCGGTAATAGCACGTAACCATCCCGACACCCCAAGTAACACACCTCCGCCTCCCCGCGCATTACCCTTTCAGTTTCCCGCCCGAGCGGGCTCCAAGCGGGCTCATACGCTAACATTCCCGTACAGCCCTGATCTCGCCCGGCCGGCGGTGCCGCCATCGGCCGCATTGCGGCGTCCAGAAGGAATTCATTGCATGCAGTTTGATCGAATCTCGCGCGCGCGGGCGATTGCGCCCCGCGCCCTGACTATCGCGGTCACCGCGGCCCTTGCGACCCTGCTGGCCGGGTGCGCGGTCGGCCCCGATTACAAGCGGCCCGCAGCAGAGATCCCTGCTTCGTACAAAGAAGCCGCGCCCGGCTGGAAAGTCGCCCAGCCGGCCGATCAGCAAGACCGCGGCGACTGGTGGGCCATCTACGATGACCCACAACTCAACGCGCTCGAAGACAAGCTGAACGCGTCGAACCAGACCATCGCGCAATTCGCCGCAGCTTACCGCCAGGCGCGAGCGCTGGTCGGCGAGGCGCGCGCGGCGTATTTCCCGACCGTGGGCGCCTCGGCCGGCGCAACGCGTTCCGGCAGCGGTTCGTCGTCCAGCGGCAACTTGACCACGGCGTCGAGCCGCGCCGGCGTCAGCAATAGCTATAACCTGCAACTCGACGCAAGCTGGGAGCCGGACCTGTGGGGCTCGGTCACCCGCTCGGTCAACTCGCAGAAAGCCGGCCAGCAGGGCGCCGCCGCCGATCTGGCGAACGCTCGGCTGTCCGCCCAGGCCACGCTCGCGCAAACCTATTTCTCGCTGCGCGCGCTCGACTCCGCCCAAAAGCTGCTCAACGACACCGTCGCGGCCTATCAGCGCTCGCTGCAGCTCACGCAAAACCAGTACGCGGCAGGTGTCGCCGCGCGCTCCGACGTGATTCAGGCGCAAACGCAGTTGCAATCGGCACAAGCAGCGGCAATCGACAATGGCGTCCAGCGCGCGCAGGACGAGCATGCGATCGCCGTCCTTGTCGGCGAACCGGCGTCGACCTTCTCGATTCCATCGATGCCGCTCACCGCCACGCCACCCGCCGTGCCCGCGCAGATGCCGTCGGCGCTGCTCGAGCGGCGTCCGGATATCGCGTCGGCCGAGCGCAAGGCGGCGGCGGCGAACGAACAGATCGGTGTCGCGATCGCCGCATTCTTCCCGTCGCTGACGCTGTCGGCCACCGGCGGCTTCCAGAGTTCGTTGTTCTCTCAATTGCTGACCGCGCCGTCGCGCTTCTGGACGCTCGGCCCGCAACTCGCCGCCACGATCTTCGACGCCGGCTTGCGCGAGGCAAAGACCGAAGCTGCTCGCGCTGCCTACGATCAGAACGTCGCGACGTACCGTCAAACGATTCTGGCCGCGTTCCAGGACGTTGAGGACAACCTCGCCTCGCAGCGCATCCTCGAACAGGAAATCGTCGTGCAGCAGCAAGCGGTGGATTCGGCTCGCCAGGCGCTCGCCATCGTCACGAACGAGTACAAGGCGGGTACGGTGGGCTTCGTCAACGTGCTGACCGCGCAGACCACGGCCTTCACGGCAGAGCAGAAGCTGGAGAGCATCGCCGGGCAGCGGATGGTGTCGTCGGTGGGACTGGTCAAGGCGCTCGGCGGCGGCTGGGATGCGTCGCAAATGAACCGCGAAACGGGCGACGTAGCGGCGCCGGCACCGCTGCCGGCAGCGTCGGCGACGCCCGTGGCGCAAAGCGGGGCCGCGTCGCAACCGGCGCAGAGCAACTAGGCGCGCCGTTCTCAAAAGCAAATGCAAAAGAGGCATGACCGCGTCGCGCGGCCATGCCTCTTTTCTTCACCACACCGAAGCGTGCCGACTCGCGTGAGGCGGACGCCTCAATGCATGAACGTCAACGCGACCGTATCCGGTCCGCTTGGCCGCCCCAACAGGTTCAATAGTCCCGCGAGGTTGTCGCGCGCTTCCGGGGCAGCGCTGGCCGTCCCATGAAACGACGTCGAGGCTGCCGACATCGTACCGTTGCCGGTCAACATCAGCGGCCCTTTCATGGTCGTCAGATCCAGCGTGGACGACGCGCCTTGCGCCTGAAACAGCAGCCGGTACGATCCAAGCGGCTTGACCAGCGAGACGCGCGAGCTGACGTCGTTCAGCGTCACGGTCAGCTGGCCGAACGCTTCGTGATTGAAGCTGCGCCAATCCGACCATGACAACCGCACGTCGCCTTGCAGATCGAGCGTATTGAAAGGCGCGCCGAGGCCGCTCAGCAGCGACGCCGGCACGGCTATCGCGCCCGGCGTGACGGTCGCGCTGCGCGGCGTGGCGTCGACGGTGATCGGGTCGGGCATCGCTTCGCTATGCCGCATGATCATCCGCACCCGGCCGGTGAAGAGCGGCCAGAACGCCGTCCGCCATTCGATCCGCCCGGGCAGCAACGTCGCCGCGCTCATATCGGAACCGGCGGCGAGCATCAGCGTCGCCGAGCCGTGCCACAGCGAGCCGGCCGGATCGACGAGATTGACGTGTCCACCGGTCTGTTTGGCGAATTGCGGCGTGATCCAGGCGGCCGGCAACAGGGTGAGCATTACGGCCGCGCTCGCCAGCACCGCGACCGCCAGCCAGGGTAGCGCGACGCGCAGGCGCCGCATCCAGTAATTCATGCGAGATCCTGTGACGGCATGGTCATTTCGCGGTAGACGGCTGCAACGACGCCGTCAGATCCACTTGGCCGTCTTCCTTGAGCGCGGTCGCGTGCGCCTCGGCGACCTGCACCTTGAATTGCTTGCGCGCATCGTCGACCCAGCTGGTCCATGCGGGGAACGATGCGTTCTTCATCTGGATCTGCACCGCGTTGCCGACCACCTGCACCTGAGTCGCGGCAAGGCCGTGATCGGCGAGCGAGGCGGTGAGCGCGTCCTTGAGCGCGGCGCCGGTCGGCGCGACACCCTGAGCCGCCGCCGATAACTGCCGCGCTTCGTTCGACTCCGCGGTCATCTGCGCCAGTTGCCGCTGCAAAGTGGGCAGCGATTCACGCAGATGGGCGCGGCCCTCCTGCGCCGGCGCCCACAGCACCGACCACGCGATCACCACGGCCAGCGCCCCGCCGCCCCACGCCAGCAGCGTTTTTTCGCGCTCGGTGCGCTGGTCCCAGAATCCAGCCCAGCTTTGGGCGAGTTCAGCTTTCATTGTCCGTTCCTGATGGTCCACTTGCCGGTGTTGCTGTCGATCGCGCCGGTTAGCCCATTGCGCGCGAGGCGCTTGGCGAAATCGGCATCGAGCTTTACCTCGGGCTTGAAGGTCACGTCGAGCCGCCGGTCGTGATAATCGAGCGCGGCGATACCGTTGACGGGCACCGGCGCCAACGAGCGCGCCAAGCCGTCCGCCAACGACAGAAAATCGTCCGGCGACAGCTCACCCGCCGCCACGCGCAACTGCTGCAGCTGGCGCGACATCTGGTCGGGCGCATCGAGCACGACCGTCGTCTTGGGGAAAGTGTTGAGGAACAGCTCGGTCATCTGCGTGTTGATCGCGTCGCGTTGGCGCGCGAGCATCAGCCACTGCACATTCGCGCCGACAATCGCGATCACCAGCGCGCCGATCGCCAGCATGACCGGCAAGCGCAAGCGGCGCAGCGTCGCGCGGTCGAGCCGCCACGGCTGCGACGCGAACTCGAACTGACACAGGTCGAAGCGGCACTCCAGCGCGCGCCGCGCGAGTTGCTCGAACGGCAACGGGCTGGCCCCGTGCACGTGGGCAGCGAGCTTCGCCGGGCCGGTGGCAGCGAGACTCGGCTCATTGCCGGGCACCTCGGTCAGCATGTACAGCGAGACCCGCGCAGCGCCGGCGAGGGCGCTGAGGGTAGCGTTCACCGCATTGGCGGGCACCGCCAGCCCTTCGCCTTGCACGCCGCGCGCGATGGCCAGTTCGACCCGCGGCGCACCGCTTGCCATCGCGCTTTCGATCACGCCTTCGAGCAGCAACGCGGGCGCCGTCTGGACGACCGCGCCGAGCACGGCGGCCACCATCGGCACCACCGATGCGACGCCAGGCGCCACCACCGGCGCCACGCCCGGCAGCGACGTCGCCACGCTAGCCGAGCCCGCCGCGACCGGCTCGCCCGCATTGACCATTTCCGCGACTTCGGCGGGCGTATCGAGCGCGACCGCTTGAGGCAGGCAGCGCGTGACCGGCACGGCGCGCACGCTGCGGTGGCCGGCTGCGGCAAAGCCCTCGCAGATGAAGCGGAACCAGCCGCGGTCGATGATGGCGAGCAACTGCCGCCCGCCCGCGACCGGTTGCGGGTCGACGGCGATGTGACAGGTTTGCGGGTCCTGGATCAGTTGATCCTCGACGATATTCGGCAACGCCTGACGCAGCCTCGGACCGCGCAATGGCGGCAGCTTGGCGGGCATCATCAGCAGGTCGCGCGCGGCGACCATCAGCACCGTCGACGAAGCGCGCGGCAGCAGCGCGAGCGCCGAGCGGCCCGTGCGTTGGGTGCGGCCCGATTTGTCGAGCAGCACGAACGGCAAATCCGGCAGTTGCCATTCCTGCGATGGCACCGCCGGATCACGCGGCGGAAGTAGGACGATCAGCGTGCTCAAAGGCCACTCTCTCTGGGAAAGGCGTTATTCATAGTTGGTCTTGTACCCGCACGATACGCGTAGTGTGCGTCATTGCATCGCGATAGACGAGGGTCGTGCGGTCCACTTCCGCGCGTTCGTGCTGCACGCGGCCGTGGATCAGAAAGTAGTTCGTGTTGACGTCGAGTTCATTGGGATCGATCGAGATCGACTGCACGCCGGCGCCGCGCAAAGCGAGTTGCACATCGCTGACGTTATGAAAAAACACTGTCTGCCTGCGCGCGACGAAGGCTTGCGCGGAGGACAGATTCATTCCTGGTACGATCGCCGCGATCACTTCGGCGGAGGCCGTATTCATGTTGACCGCCGAGACCGTCGGCAGAACGATGACGAACGGCCGCAAGCGCGCGACCATTTCCGGCGTGTAGCCGGGGATATCGAGCAACGAATCGACGCTGGTCATTTGCAGCGGTGCGAGGTCCGAGCTGTCGCCGCTGTCGTCGAGACCGGGTTTGTCGGTGAAGCTGCCGCCGGTGGCGCCGCCCTGAACGGCCGGTGTCGCCGTTGCGCCGGCAGTGGACGTGACGGTCTGGAAGCGGGTCGCCGATTGAGCGAGGCTGGCGCGTATCTGCACGGCGGTGTTTTTCGCCAGTTGGCTGTTCACGCCGAGGGACACGAGCAAACGCTGATAGGCGCCGATCTGTTCCATGTTCAGTTGCATGACGCCGGGCGCAGGGCTCGAAACCAGATTGCGGAGGTTGAATTTCGCCTGGGCGTCTTCGATTGAACCTGAGAGGTAGGTTTCCGCGCCTTGTTCCGCGCGCACTTCGCCGATCTGGCCGAGGAAATCCGACAGACGTGTTTTGGCGATGGGGACGCCCCATAGGCCGCCCAGGTAGGTGATGCCTGCTGAGGTGTCGCCCTCCGAGCGGAGGATCAGGCGCGTCCAGTCAAGCGCGCCTCGTGCTATCCAGTGGGCTTGCGATAGCAGGCGCTGGTTTTCTATCCTTCGGATTTGGACTTGCTGGCGCCAGAGCATGCCCGATACTAATATCGCTGATAGCGCGACTACTAGTAGGGCGCTGATGATTGCCGCGCCTTGCTGGTTTGCCTGCGGCGCTTTGTTTTTTCGTTGTTTGCCTGGGGCTTTGGCATTTCCTTGTTTTGTTTGTGGTCTATTAGCGTTCCCCCTGTGCGGGGGGGCACCTACTTTTCTTTGCCTGCTGCAAAGAAAAGTAGGCAAAAGAAAGCAGCTCAAACCGCTAATGCTAAGCGGCCCCCCTGGCTTGGAGGGGCCAGTGGCCCCGTGGAATCCGTGTTTTCGCACATTCGGCGTGAGTGACAAGGGCGTCATTCTTCCGGCGGCGCTGCGCGCGCCGAAGAGTAATTCGCCAAACCGCGGGGCGGGGGCGTTCGCCGCGAGAGCCCTCGGCTTCGCCTCGGCGATGCGCCGAAGATAAACCACCGGTTTTTTGATGTACCCCTCCGGCGAGCACGCAGTGCGAGGCGGGAGGTATGACGCCCTTGTCACTGACATTTGAACGGACGCGGGCCCGGATTCCACGGGGCCACTGGCCCCTCCAAGCCAGGGGAGCCGCTTAGCATTAGCGGTTTGAGCTGCTTTCTTTTGCCTACTTTTCTTTGCAGCCGGCAAAGAAAAGTAGGTGCCCCCCCGCACAGGGGGAACGCCAATAGACCACAAACAAAACAAGGAAAGCCACCGCCCCAGGCAAACAAAAGCCAAACCCCCCCGCGGAAACAAAAGAAAAACCTTCATTTCATTCCCCGACGAGAAAAACCCGCGTAATGGGCCGCGCCAACACCTTAGCCCCAACACTCACTTCCAGCCCAGTCACAGACCGCGGCAGCGGAGCATTCCCCAACTGGGGCACTTTCAAATTATTATCAGCCTCCGTAATAGCCCCCTGCACATCTTTCATCTGCGTGGTCCAGCCGACCTTAGGCACATAAAGACGAGCATTGATAGCCCCAACCCCGCCCATCAAAGGCACCGCCGTCCATCCATCCCCCTCACCACCGCGCAGCGCGCGCCGCAAATCCCCAACATTTCCCAGCGGCAGCGACGCATACCGCACCACACGCCCCTCGGACACCCGATACCTCACCACCTGCAAACGCGGCGCCGTCCCTGGCAACACTATCTGCCGCACGATCTGCAACACGCTGCCGCTCACCGACACAGCCGCCTGTCCCGCTTCATCATCCGACACGGCCTGCCGCGCATCGATCCGCATCTGATCGAACAACTGCGCAAACACGCGCTCGTCTTCCATCGCGTTCGTAATCGTCTGCCGGCCACGAATGATCTGGTCGAGCCCGCGCCACGACAACACGGCAATCACCGCCATGATCGCAATCGCAACCAGCAACTCGATCAGCGTGAAACCACGCGCGCCCGACCGGCGGCGGCGCTTAGAGCGAACGGTTGTTTTCATTCGCGACCACCGTGACCATCTGAGCAAGATTGCCGGAATGCCCGGGCATCGTCACCATCACTTCCACTCGACGAAACACCGGATTCGGCGTCGCCGTCACATGCTCGGTACACATCAACTGCAAATTGCCCTGTGAGCAGTCAAAGCTCGTCGAGCCGACGTTCGGCCAGCCATGTGTCAGATGCAATTGCGCCAGCGCGTTGTCCGCGCTCCAACCGGCCAGCAAGCGCCGATGCAAATCGGCTTCGCCGCTCGCGAGACTCCCCACCGCGCGCAACGACGCCGCCAACGCGATTGCGATGATCGCGAGCGCCACCAGCACTTCGATCATCGTAAAACCGCGCTGCGGCGCGTACGCTCCCATGTCCCTGCAACGACGCATCTCAGTGCACCTCATAGCGGCCATTGCCGGTGCCGACAATCGTCGCGCGCCCCGCCCCCGAATACAGCGTGATCTGTACCGGCACGTCGATCGCTTCGGTGCCGAACACGATACGGCTCGGGTGCGAATCCGACCCGGGGTAATTGATCGTCACCCCGGTCACACCGCCTTCCCAACGGCGCGGGCCGAGCAGATCGTCATGCAGGGGGCGCCAGCCGTCTTCGGTACGCAGATCGAAACGATAGCCGCCGTCAAGCGGTTGCCACGCAATCGGCCGCGCGCGCACCTGAGCTTCGTCGCCGGCCGATTCGAACAGCAACGCGAGACGCTGTGCTTCTTCGTTCAGATCGGTGCGTGGGTTGCGGGTCATCGTGAGCGCTGTCAGCGATACCAGAATGCCCGCGATCACCAGCACCACCATCATTTCCAGCAGCGTGAAGCCAGCCGCACGCTTCGGTCCGCCTCTGCGCATGCCATGCACATCGTGCATGCGCGCGCCGGCACACGCCGAGTGCGGCATCAGGACCATACTCGGCGTGTCCACACGGGACTTGCAAGCGGACATACGCATAGTGCCGGCCACCAACAGTGAGTCATTAAGACGCGCGGCGGATCGCTACAGAAGGGGGGCGATCCGGCACGTTTGAAAATCAGGAAATTACTGCCACGAACCTATGTCGGCGTCATTGCCTTCGCCACCGGTTTTGCCATCAGCGCCATAGCTGAACACGTCCACTTCGCCATGCACGCCCGGGTTCAGATACTTATAGCCATTGCCCCAGGGGTCGTTCGGCAGACGCTCGAGATAGCCGCCATCCTTCCAGTTGTTCGGCACCGGATCCGTACTCGGCTTTTCGATCAGCGCGCGCAGGCCTTGTTCCTGAGTCGGGTAACGGCCGTTGTCGAGGCGGTAGAGTTTCAGCGCCTGCATCATCGTGCCGATGTCCTGCTTGGCGGCCACGCGCCGTGCTTCGTCTGGACGACTCATGATTTTCGGCACGATCAATGCGGCCAGAATGCCCAGAATCGCGATCACGACCATGATTTCAATCAGCGTGAAGCCGCGTTGACGACGGCTGCGCGGACCCGCGATTTCAGTACGGCGAATGGTCGACAGTTGCATAGCTTGCTACCTCTTTTCAGGTGAAATTTTCGATCGGGCGGGATGCATGTATCAACAATCGGAGTGCCATTGAACACGCCCAGCCGGTCATTTTAATGTCATGCAGTTGAAGGGTTGCGAGAAAACGCCAGGCCGCCCCAAGTTTCCGCTCCGCAGGACGTCTCCTGAGAGATCGCCTCCCCTCGGGGGCCTGGCGCGAAGCGTCGGTTAGGGCACTTTCCCCCCACGCAATTTTCACAATAGTCCGTACAATATGCGCATGAACGCCATCCAAATCCGCCTTCTGTCGCTCGCGCTGTTTGCCGTGTTCTGCGCGACGCTGACCTACTGGGTCATCACGCTCTCCACGCTGTCGGGCGCGCCGTTGCCCGCTGCCGCCGCGCATGCGCAGGTCTCGACCGACCAGGCCGCTACGCTGTTCGGCGGCCAGCTCACCCGCGGCGCCAACCAGGACGTGCATCTGTTCGGCATCCTCGCTTTGCGTGAAGGCGCCGCGGCCATCGTCAGCGTCGGCGGCGAACCGCCGCGTGCGGTGTCGCTCGGCAGCGCGCTCATGCAAGGCGCCAAACTCTCCGAAGTCCGCGCCCGCTCGATCATCATCGACCGCAATGGCGCGCATTCCGAAGTGTTCCTGCCGGCTAATCCGGCAGGTCCTACGATCTACGTCCGCTGACCCGGGCGTACTGCCTGGTTTCAGCTGATTGCGCGGCGGTCGCTTTACTGCGGTAGACGCAGTCGCCGTGCAATCGAAAAGCCGCTCCGCTTTACTGCACCAGGTTGTTCAACTCGATGATAGGCAGCATCACCGCCAGCACGATCACCAGCACCACACCCCCCATCGCCAGAATCAGCAACGGTTCGAGCAGGCTCGTCAGGAACATCGTGCGACGCTCCAACTCGCGCGCTTCGCCATCGGCCGCGCGGTCGAGCATGGTCGTCACGTCGCCGGTTGCTTCGCCCGAGCGAATCAGGTGAACCAGGACCGGCGGAAACGTCTTCGTATTGCCGAGCGCGCGCGACAAGGACGTGCCTTCGCGTACGCGCACGATCGCATCGTCGATGTTCTCACGCATCGCGTTGTTGCTGAGCGTTTCAGCGGCGGCTTGCAGCGCGCGCAGAATCGGCACGCCCGCCGCAGTCAGAATGCCGAGCGTGCTGGCAAAGCGCACCGTGTTGTAGCCGCGCACGAGTTTGCCGAGCAGCGGGGCGGTCAACAGCCACCGGTCGAAGGCGAGGCGGGGACCGGGTTGCCTCAGGATCGAGCGCACCAGATACACCAGCACGACCACGCCGATCAGCATGGCCCACCACCAGTGCCGCACGAAGCCGGACAGCGCCATCATGGTGATGGTGAGAATCGGCAGTTGCTGTTTGGTGCTGGCGAACACGTTCACCACTTGCGGCACCACGTAGCTCAACAGAAACGTGACGATGCCGAAGGCGATCAGGGTCACGATCGCGGGGTACGTGAACGCGAGCACGATCTTCTGCTTCAGCGCGTTGCGTTGCTCGATGTAGTCGGCAAGACGCGACAGGACGAGGCCGAGCTTGCCGGTATGTTCACCGGCGGCCACCAGCGCGCGATAGATCTCGGGGAAGTCGCGCGGATGCTGCGTCAACGCATTCGCGAGCGAATGGCCGCCGAGCACTTCGGCGCGAATCGACGCCATCAGCTCGCGGATGTAGTCGCGCTCCGATTGCTCGGTCAGCACCGCGAGCGCTTCGTCGAGCGGCAGCCCGGCGATCAGCAGGCTGGCCAGTTGACGCGTGAGAATCGCCTGTTCGCGCTGCGACAAACGCCGCCCCAGCGACAAGCGTTGATTGCGCTCGCCACGCGTGCGCGTCGCGGCCGGTTCGACGACGAGCGGCGTCAGCCCCTGCGACCGCAGGTTGGTTCGCGCGCCGCGCGCGCTGTCCGCGTCGAGCACGCCTTTTTGCGCCTTGCCCGCTGCGTCGATCGCTTCGAAACGAAATGCCGGCATGCGCTTATGCTCCGCCCGTCACGCGGATCACTTCTTCAAGCGACGTCAGCCCGGAGGCAAGCCAGCGGTCCGAGTCCTCGCGCAGCGTGCGCATACCTTGCGCGCGGCCGGCGATGTGGATCTCCGCATCCGCTGCGTTACGGTGAACCAGCGTGCGGATTTCGTCGTCGATAAGCAGCAGTTCGTACACGCCGCGCCGTCCTGCGTAACCGGATTGGCCGCACTTGTCGCAACCCACCGGATGCCAACGCACGCTGCCGTCTTCTTCAACGCGTTCTTCACGGCACACCGGGCACAGGCGCCGCACCAGCCGCTGCGCGAGCACGCCAAGCAGCGACGAAGCCAGCAGATACGGCTCCACGCCCATGTCGGTCAAACGCGTCACCGCGGACGCGGCGTCGTTCGTGTGCAGCGTCGCCAGAACCAGGTGGCCCGTCAGCGACGCCTGCACCGCGATCTGCGCGGTTTCCAGATCGCGAATTTCACCGATCATGATGATGTCCGGATCCTGCCGCAGGATCGAGCGCAGCGCCCGCGCGAAAGTCATGCCGATCCGCTCGTTGACCTGCGTCTGGCCGATGCCGGACAGGTCGTATTCGATCGGGTCTTCGACCGTCATGATGTTGGTGGTCGCGGTTTCGAGGCGCGACATCGACGCATAAAGCGTGGTCGTCTTGCCCGAGCCGGTCGGACCGGTCACCAGCACGATGCCGTGCGGCTTGCCGATCAGCTTGTCGAACTTGACGAGCGTATCCGGCGCCATGCCCAAGGCTTCGAGGTTCAGGCGCGACGCGTCTTTTTCGAGGAGACGCAGCACCGCGCGTTCGCCGTGGCCAGTTGGCAGCGTGGAGACGCGCACGTCGACTGGGCGTCCGCCGACACGCAGCGTGATACGGCCGTCTTGCGGCAAACGCTTTTCGGCGATATCGAGCTGCGCCATGATCTTGATCCGCGAGATCAGTGCACCGTGCAACGCTTTCTTGGGACGCACCACGTCGCGCAGCGTGCCGTCGACCCGGAAGCGCACCACCGACGAGGTTTCGAACGGCTCGATATGAATATCCGAAGCCTGTTCGCGCGCGGCTTGCGTGAGCAATGCGTTGATCATGCGGATGATCGGCGCATCGTCTTCCGACTCGAGCAGATCCTCGACCTCGGGAATGTCCTGCATCAGGCGCGACAGATCGACTTCGCCTTCCACTTCGCCGACCACTTGCGCGGCGCTGCCGTCCTGGCGCGCGTAGGCCTGGTTGATCGCCTGAGCGAGTTCGTCGGCCGCCACACGCACGACCGACAACGCGCCGAAATTGCGTGCAACTTCGGCGAGCGCCGCATCGCTCGTGCGTTCGCTGATCCAGACTTCGAGGCTGTCGGCGTGCTGATGCGCGACCAGGATCTGGCCGCTGCGGGCAAAGCCGTAGGGCACGAGGCGCGCTGCGACCGCCGACGGCGCGATACGTTCGGCATGCTCCGCCACGACCGCAGGCGGAATCGCCGAGGCTTGTGCCGCTGCCGACGATGCCGAAACTGAAGGCGGCGTGGACGGCGTGCTCACGGCCGCGCTCCAGGCGACACGGTTGAAGGCGCCATGGGCACCGGGTTGGCCTGGACGGCGCCGTTGTTCATCGCCGGGGCCGGAACAGGCCGCGGCGGCGCCATCTGCTGACGACGCATATTGTCGAGATCGAACAGGTTCATCGCGGGCGCCCCGCCCTGGCTGGGGCCGATGGGCATCGGCGGAACCACCGGATCGTCGTTGTCCTTGATCAGGTTGTTATCCGACTTGTACGCGCCCTGCACGCCCTGAATGTAGTCGTAGCGGTTCGACGTCACGGCCTGCGCGGTAGAGCGATCGTTGATGATCACCGGGCGCAGGAACACCATCAGGTTGGTCTTCTGGCGGGTCTTCTGTTCCGAGCGGAACAACTGGCCGATCCACGGGATATCGCCCAGCAGCGGCACCTTGCTGTTGCTGACCTGGTAGTTGTCCTGCATCAGGCCGCCCAGCACGATGATCTCGCCGTTATCGGCGAGCACGGTGGACTGGATCGAGCGCTTGGTGAACTGCGGGCCGGCCGGATTGGTCGCCGCGTTGGTCGTACCGTTCACGATCGCCGAGTCTTCCGTGTAAAGCTGCAGCTTCAGGATGCCGCCATCGGTGATCTGCGGCTTGATGTGGAGCGTCAGACCGACATCGACGCGGTCGAACGTGTTGAACGCGTTGCCTGTGGTGCCGCTCGTGAGGTTTGAATACGAACCCGTCTGGATCGGCACGTTCGTGCCGACGATGATCTTGGCTTCCTCGTTGTCGAGTGTGATGAGATTAGGCGTTGACAGCACGTTCGCGTCGGCGGTCTGCGACAGCGCCTGCAGCAGCGCACCGAGTCCCTGGACGCCGAAAATGTTGTGAATCCAGCCGATGTTGAGGCCCTGCTGGAGATTCTGGGTTGCGAGCGCCCCGGCGAGACCGCCGGTGGCCCCAACCGCTCCGGCCGCAGCGGCCCCGGCCGTCAGATTGATGATGCTGTTGCCCGAGCCGGTCGCTACGTTGGTGCCGGCAAAGAGCGAATTGTTCGCGACCTGCCACTGAATGCCGAGATTGGCGTTCGTGTTCGAATTCAGCTCGACGATCAGCGCCTCGATATACACCTGCGCGCGCCGGGCGTCGAGCTGGTCGATCACTGCCCGCAGGTTGCGGTACACCGGCTCGGCCGCCGTGATGATCAGCGAGTTGGTCGCAGCGTCCGCCTGGATCATGCCGCCCGGCTGGTTGTCCTCGCCCTTGTCCTTTTCGCCGCCGAGCTGGCCGGAAGACTCGGAACCGCTGTTCGAGCCGTATCTTCCCCCGCTGCTGCCGCCCATCGGCGAGGCCGTCGAACTGCTTCCGAATCCGCCAGACGGCAGCGGCGGCGTGCCCGACGCGCCTGTCGAACCGCCCGACGAGCCGCCGCCATTCTGGTTGAACGAATTCGCTTCGTTCGAGCCGCCCGACGAGCCGGTGTCGCCAGCTTTGCCGAGCATCCCGCGCAAGGTCTTCGCGAGCTTCGTCGCGTCCGCGTTGCGCAGCGCCACGACGTGCATGTTGCCCGGCATGGTGGTGGGTGAATCGAGTTCCTTCGCCAGTTGCTTCGCTGCCGCGAGCCGGCCGCCGTTCGATGCACGGATCAGGAGCGAGTTGGTGCGCGGGTCCGCCGTGATCGACACTTTCAGCGTCGCGTCAGTGCTGCCGATCGCGCCGGGGTCGAGCATCTTGGTCAGTTGCGTGGCGATATCGATTGCGTTCGCGTTCTTTAGCTGCACGACCGATACCGACTGGCCCGCCGCCGTATCGACACCCGCGATGATCTGCGCGATACGTCGCACGTTGTCGGCGTAATCGGTCACGACAATCGTGTTGTTGGCCGGGTAGGCCGCCACGGTATTGTTCGGCGAGATCAGCGGACGCAACACCGGCAACAGGTTATTGGCCGATTCGTTCTTCAGCACGAACACCTGCGTGACCACCTGATCGCCGCGTGCAACGGGCGTATTGCCGACGTAGGTCGGCACGCCTTGTAGCTTGGCGTCGGCTTCGGGCACGACCTTCAGTACGCCGTGATCCTGCACGAGTGCGAAACCCTGCATCCGCAACGCGGACTGCAAGGTCTTCAGCGCCTGCTCTTCAGGCACCGCATTCTCCGACACGAGGTTCAGCTGACCCTTCACGCGCGGGTCGACGATGATCGTTTTGCCCGTTGCCGCACCGATCGCCTTGGCGACCTGGTCGATATCGGCGTTCACGAAGTTGAGTGTCACCTGGGCGTGTGCTGTCTGCGCGGTGATCAATCCAGCCACCAGCAGCGCCGTTGCGACGCGACGCAATGCCATACGATTTCTTCTCATGGAATGTGGTATCGATGCCGACAGCCGCAGCCGCCGACGGTCATGCAGTGCAAACATTTGAGCAGGCCGCCGCCCTGTCGGTCTGCCAGCCGGCGTCACGGGCGATCGGCGCCCCGGGTGCCGGACATCCAATGTCCGAAAAAAATGAACAGTAACAGTTTTTCATGTCGGATTTGTCACAAAACAACCGCCCCCGTGCGATTACTCTAGAGATCGCCTCAAACTGTCAAGCGATTGAAAGCAAACAGGCTTCTGTGCGCCGCACCGCAGACGCGCTTCGTTTTCCACCTGACTATGGCGTTTAGCCAACTTGACGCGTGTTTGCCTGCCGGTATGATACGAGCCGTTCGCGCTACTGGTTGCGACTTGCCGACGCGGGTTTTCCCCCATGACCGGCAAAAGCCCGTCCAGTGTGCCTCTCCGGCTTCCAGCGGCTGGAGTATGGCGGATGCGTCTCCTTACGAACCCTTACCCTTGCGATTTGTTTAGTCGTCTTGACCGATGAAACGAGCCTTCGTCACTGTCGCCGCAGGATTTGCCGTGCTAATCGCAGCAGGGTCCGCGCGCGCCGATTGCTTTGACGCGGCGGCGGGGTATCAGAAGGTCAACCCTTTGATTCTGCGTGCAATTGCATGGCAGGAGTCACACAATCGGCCCGACGCGCTGCATAAAAACACCAACGGTTCGACCGACTACGGCGTGATGCAGATCAATTCGATCCATCTGCCCACGCTCGCCCAGTACGGGATCTCGCAAGGCACGCTCATGGAGCCTTGCAAGAACGTCTATATAGCGGCGTGGCATCTGCGCCGCCAGATGAACAAGTACGGCAATACCTGGCAGGCGATCGGCGCATACCACTCCGAGACACCGGCGCTGCGCGACAAGTATGCGCAGCAGATTGCCGCGATCCTGCGCAAATGGAATCTGATGCCGGCTACGCACTGACCGGTACGCCGGCGGGGACAAGTGCTCACTTCTGCCGGCGCGGACGGCCCGCTGGCGTTTGTGAGCATGGCTTCATACGCTGTCTGATCGGGCCCCTCGCGCGGCCACTCCCCGTTTGATGCACAATGCGGCTTCGTGCTGCCGTCGGCGTTCGGCCATCTTCCGGCCCCGGAGTCATGCGACCCCAAGCCCGGCACGCCTTCCAATCCTCTAGCTTTTCCGTACTGCGATGAACCAGCCGCTATTGCCCGTCACCGTGCTCTCCGGTTTTCTGGGCGCCGGCAAGACCACGCTCCTGAACCACATCCTCGCGAATCGCGCGGGTTTGCGCGTGGCCGTGATCGTCAACGATCTGGCCGCCGTCAATATCGATGCAACGCTCGTGCGCGATGCCGCCGCGCTGTCGCATGTCGAAGAACAACTCGTCGAACTGTCCAACGGCTGCATTTGCTGCACGTTGCGCGATGATTTGCTGGTCGAGATCCGGCGCCTTGCCGACGAAAAGCGCTTCGACGCGATCCTGATTGAGTCGACCGGCGTGGCCGAGCCAATGCCGATTGCCGAAACCTTCACCTTCGTCGACGATGACGGCGCGTCGCTGTCCGATGTCGCACAGCTCGATACGATGGTGACGGTCGTCGATGCGTTCAACTTCCTGCGCGACTATGGTTCGGCCGACGCGCTCGCCGAGCGGGGTATCGCCGCAACCGCCGAGGACGATCGCACACTGGTCGAATTGCTGATCGAGCAAATCGAATTCTGCGATGTGCTGGTGGTGAACAAGGCCGATCTGGTGAGCGCCGATGAACTCACACGCTTGCAGCGCATCCTCGCCCGCATCAATCCGCGCGCCGTGCAGGTGGTGAGCCGTTTCGGCGAGGTGCCGCTTGACGAAGTGCTGAATACCAAGCGCTTCGATTTCGACGAGGCGTCGAGCGCGCCTGGCTGGCTGGCGTCGCTGAATCACGAAGATGAGCACGAACATGAGCACGGCCATGCCCATCACGGCGAAGCGGACGAATTCGGCATCGGCAATTTCATTTACCGCGCACGCCGGCCATTTCACCCGGAGCGTCTGTGGGCGCTGCTGCATCAGGAGTGGAAGGGCGTTTTGCGCAGCAAGGGCTTCTTCTGGCTCGCAACCCGTAACGACATTGCCGGTTCGCTGTCGCAGGCGGGTGGCGCTTGCCGGCATGGCCCGGCGGGAATGTGGTGGGCCGCGCAGGACCGCAGCGAATGGCCGGACGGCGACGACGAGCTGGCCGCCGAGATTGCCGCCGACTGGCACGGCGATCCGGAGGATCTGAGCATCGGCGACCGTCGCCAGGAACTGGTGATGATCGGCGTCGGCATCGACCCGGCGATCTGGCAGGCGAAGTTTGACGCGTGCCTGCTGACCGAAAAAGAATACGCGGCAGGGCCGCAGGCGTGGCAACAATTCACCGATCCATTCCCGGCGTGGGACTTCGACGAAGACGACCATGGCCACGATCACGACGGCCAGGGCCACGGCGAAATCGTGCATCGTCACGACTGAGCGGTTTCTGTCAGCCGGAAGGTTTAGCCGCGTTCCCCCGCCGTCGCGGCTAGACAAAAATCGCAGACGAAAAAAAACCCGCCGTTGGCGGGTATCAACTGCCGGGCAGTAATCTGCTTAGCGCTTGTTGACTGCGTCTTTGAACGCCTTACCAGCCGTGAACTTGACAGTCTTGGCAGCCGGGATCTTGATAGATTCGCCGGTCTTGGGGTTACGACCCGTACGTGCTGCGCGCTTGCCCGAACCAAAGCTGCCGAAGCCGATCAACTGGACCGCGTCACCCTTCGACACAGACTTCTTGATCACTTCAAGCAACGTGTCCAGCGTCTCACCGGTTTGAGCCTTGCTGGCGCCCGTCTGTCCTGCGACGGCGTCGATCAGTTCCTGTTTGTTCATTAAGGTTCCTTTCTGAGTTTAGGTTGACACGAACAGCGCGAACGCGCCGATTATACGTGCGCGGGCCGCGCCGTCGAGCAGCGGCGGCTCCGGATCCCCTCCGGACAAATAGCGCCGGACAGTTGACTGCCCGTCGGCCGTGCTGCCGCTCCCTTCGCGGCGCTTGCTATGATAGCGCAGCGCAAACCCAATCAGGATAAGGGTTTCGAAGAATTAAGCGGTTCCGGGGTCGATACAGAGGGGAAACCCTTCTTTTTTGGCTTCGCGGACCTCAACCAAGGGCTGAAACCTAGCATGGACGGGGCTTAGCGTTGGTTTTTGCCAACGTTCGGCGCGTCTTTTCGCCGCCCGGCGAGTTGCGCGCGCTGGCGGTAACGTCTGACCCGCTCTTTCGAGCGTCATTTTCCGCCGCGCATGACCGATCCGCTGATCCCTGCCGTCCTCGCGTTTCGCGACAACGGCACGCCTTTTTCCCCGCTCTACGACGACATCTATCACAGCGCCGTCGGCAGTCTCGAGCAAGCTCAATACGTCTTCCTGCGCGGCAATGGGCTGCCGGACCGCTGGCAGGGCCGTCGCATGTTCACCGTGCTCGAAACCGGCTTCGGCATGGGCATCAACTTCCTGATGACCTGGGCCGCCTGGCGTGCCGATCCGGCGCGCTGCGAGCGGCTGCACTTCGTCTCGACCGAGAAACATCCTTTTACTCAAGTCGATTTGCAAAGCGCCTATGCCGCGACGATTACCGATCCGACGATTGCCGCGCTTGCCCAAACGCTGGCCAACGCATGGCCGATGCTCGTACCCGGCACACATCGGCTGGAGTTCGACGATGGACGGATCGTCCTGACGCTGGTGTTCGGCGACGCGGCGGAAACCTTGCCGAACTTGAGGTTGCGCGCCGATGCGTTCTATCTGGACGGTTTCGCGCCGGCCAAAAACCCCGCGATCTGGACCCCGGCGATCTTCAAGGCGCTCGCGCGGACGGCGGGCGAGGGCGCCACATTCTCGACATACAGCAGCGCCGGCGACATCAAACGCGCTTTGACTCAATCGGGCTTCGAGTATCGCAAGGTCGACGGCTTCGGTTGGAAACGGGCGATGCTGGTCGGCCACTTCGCGCCGCGCTGGCGCGTGCGCCGCTATGAACCGCCGGCGCCACTCGCGGTCGACGAACAGCATGCCATCGTGATCGGAGCGGGTCTTGCCGGTTGTGCGGTGATCGAGCGGCTAGCCGCTCGGGGCTGGCGCATCAC
Organism: Paraburkholderia sp. IW21; assembly: GCF_041321145.1. NCBI lineage: Bacteria > Pseudomonadati > Pseudomonadota > Betaproteobacteria > Burkholderiales > Burkholderiaceae > Paraburkholderia > Paraburkholderia sp. IW21. The sequence goes on from NZ_JBGGWA010000010.1 coordinate 73,703, forward strand.
GTCGCTGGAGCGGCATGCGTCTGTGGCTCAGGACGCGTCGGGCAATCCGGCGGGCGTGTTCCATCCGATGATCTCGCGCGACGACAGCGTCGCTTCGCGCGTGACGCGTGCGGGCTTTCTCTACACGCTAAGACGTTGGGCCGAGCTCGAACGCCTCGGGCACCGGCCGTTGCGCGGTGGCCCGGGCCTATTACAGATCGCCGCAAACGAAGAAGAAGCACGCTCGATGAGCGAAGCGATTGCGGCGTTCGGCTATCCGTCCGAATACGTGAGCCCGGTGTCGTTGAGCGAAGCGCAAAGGCTTGCCGGCATGCCGCTCGCACAAAGCGGTTGGCTCTTTCCACAGGGTGGCTGGATCGATCCGGCGTCGCTTTGCGCAGCGCAGTGCGCAGCGGCGGGCGACTTGCTCGAACGCCGCTTCGGTATGGAAGCGGCGCGCATCGAGCGGTCTGACAAACAATGGACCGTGTTCGATGCAGCAGGGCAGGCCATCGCGCGGGCGCCGGTGGTGATCGTCGCAAGTGCACACGATGCCGCACGCATTGCCGGCTTACAGCACGCGCCGACCCGCAGCATCCGTGGCCAGCTCACCTTGCTGCCGCCAGGCACCGTGCCGCCGCTCAAGATGCCGGTGATCGGCGAAGGGTATGCGGTCTCACTGGCCGACGGCGCCACGCTGACGGGCGCCACCTACGAACTCGACGACCCCGATACGTCACTGCGGCCGGACGGCCATCTGGAAAACCTCGAGCGCGTCGCGCAGATGCTGCCGGCGTTTGACGGCGCCGTCGATCCGGCACAAGCGGCGGCGCTCGCCGGACGCGTCGCGTTTCGCTGCGTCACGAGCGACCGGATGCCGATGATCGGCAACCTCGCCGACGAAGCCACGGCGACGCGCGACGCTCAACGTCTGCGTGGTGCATGGCCGCTCGATTTGCCGCGCCTCGACGGCTTGTACGGCGCGTTCGCTTACGGCTCCCGCGGACTGGTGTGGGCGGCGCTCGGTGCGGAGTTGATCGCCTCACAGATCGAAGGAGAGCCTTGGCCGCTCGAACGGGATCTGGCTGAAGACATCGATCCTGCTCGCTTCCTCTTACGCACTTTGCGGCAAGGCACGGCGAGCTAGCCCTACGCGCTGAACATCTGTGACGAGCAAGTTATCCACTGATGCGTGTGGATAACCGCGCGGTTTACCGGCGCAACTCATGTGGAACCGTTGTGGACGTAAACGGGGTAACTTTGCCGCCGTCGAAAATCGCGAAAAGTTACCCTTGTATACCCGCTGCTGCCGCACACGCTGTGCATCCTGTTATGCGAGTGGCAACTCATTGATTGAATTAGGTAAACCAAGGTTATCCACAGAAATCGGGGCGCCTTGTTAACTGTTACTACGTATACATACAGTAAACGTGTAAACAGAAAGGCCATCCCCAGATCGAAGGCGATCGAAAATTCGAAGCCGGCAAAAATCTCTGGAAAACGCCTGCCCATGTGTCCCGACCAACACATCTGCAACGTCCAATCTGTATCCTCTGAGAGCCGGAGCAGATCGTAAAACGGTCGCTTTTTCCTCATCTTGCGAAGATAACGTACGGTTTTACCGTTTTGCCTGCATGTTCGTCTCTTTTCGGTCAAGGCCGAAAAAGCTATGGCACAATCGCCGTTCTTTTCCGCGTCGTGCCTCGCCTCTCGCGGCATCCGCTGCAACGGAACGGTGCCGTTCAATCAGAATCTGATTCAAAGTCGACGGCGTTCTTTCACCGTACCGGGCGGTTGCTATGGCCGCACCTTGGAATGCGCCGCGCTCCCTGCGGCTGCGGCGCGTTCAGATCATCCGATCATTGAAAACTCGCAACGCCGGTCACGCGAAGCGATAGCGACAGTGAGCGCCTTGAGCGCTCACCCATTCGCCGGTGTTTGCGCCGCTTCGTGTCGTCTGCCGTTGCTGCAAAGGAGAACCCCTCACGATGAATTCGGCGTTTTCATTTTTTCCAGCCTGGCCACTCGCACCCGACGCCATTTTTTGGGCTGGTCTTGCATTGCTCACCGCAGGTCTGTGCGGCGAGCTTTGCTATCGCGCGTGGCGTCTGCCGCGTATTTCCGGGTATGCGGTCATTGGCCTGGTAGCCGGTGCGGCCGGCTTCGGCGTGATCGACGCGGCTTCAGCGAGCGCCGCGCGGCCGCTGCTCGATGTCGCGCTCGGTTTGTTGTTATTCGAACTTGGCAGCCGGCTCGATCTGCGCTGGATTCGCCGCAATCCCTGGCTGATTCTGTCGAGCGTCGCCGAGGCCACGCTGACTTTCGCGCTGGTTTTGCCGATTCTGCTGTTCCTGAACGTGCCACTGATGGTGGCGACGGTGCTCGCCGCGATTGCCATGGCCACTTCGCCGGCCATGGTGATTCAGCTCAAAACGGAACTGCGCGCGGAAGGGCAGGTGACGCAACGGCTGTTGACCTTGACCGCGCTGAACAGCATGTATGCGGTCGTGATCGAAAAGCTCGTGTCGAGCTGGTTGCATCAGGAGGTCTACGGCAACGTCTTTGCGACCATTCTGCAGCCGCTTTATCTGCTGGTCGGCTCGCTCGTACTCGCGTATCTGCTGGCGCGCACCTGCACGTTTTTTTATCGGCGTCTGAACATGCAGGACGAGCATTCTTTCGTCGCGCTGTTCGGTCTCGTGCTGCTGGCGATTGCGGTGGCGCATCTGTTCAAGCTGTCGACGATCCTCGCGCTGCTGGCCGCCGGCATCATCGTGAAGAATCATGAAGCGCGTCCGCAGTTGTGGCCACAGCATTTCGGCACGGCCGGCTGGTTGTTGACCGTGATTCTGTTCGTGCTGACGCTGACTTCGTTCGAATGGAAAGACATCGCACTCGGTGGTGTGGCGGCGCTGGGCCTGATTGCCGCGCGCCTCGTCGCAAAGCTGGTGGGCGTCATGGCGTTCGCCAAACCGAGCGGCTTGAACTGGAAGCAGGGGATCGCGCTCGGCTTGTCGTTATCGCCCATGTCGGCGCTGGCTTACCTGCTTGTCGACGACACGTACAACCTCTATCCGAATTTCGACCCGCAACTGCGGGCCATCGTGATGTGCTCGATTTTCGTGCTGCAGATTCTCGGACCGTGGCTCGTGTATCGCAGCCTGGCGCTAGTGGGTGAGCGGCGCGAAGAATAAGCGCACGCCGCTTCCCGACGCTGTATGTGCTTTATCCAATTTATTCGCTTCAAAAAACGGCCGGGCATGTGACAAGTCCCCGGCCGACCTGACTCAGGGGACGCCATGTCACTCGAACCCTTCATCGATTCGAAACCGTTTACTTTCGGTGTCGAACTCGAGATGCAAATCGTCAATACGCACGACTATGATCTGACCAAAGCCGGCTCGGATCTGCTGCGCCTCATCAAGGACGAAAAAATCCCCGGCAACATCACGCCGGAAATCACCGAAAGCATGATCGAGTTGTCGACTGGCATCTGCACGACGCACGAACAGGCTCTCGCCGATTTGCGCAAGATTCGGGACACGCTGGTTTCCGCCGCCGACCACCTGAACGTCGGCTTGTGCGGCGGTGGCACGCACGCGTTCCAGCAATGGAGCGAACGGCAAATTGTCGATACGCCGCGCTTTCAGTATCTTTCAGAGTTGTACGGCTACCTTGCCAAGCAATTCACGGTGTTCGGCCAGCACGTACACATCGGCTGTCCGGATCCGAACAGCGCGCTGTATCTGCTGCATTCGATGTCGCGCTTCATTCCGCATTTCATCGCGTTGTCCGCTTCGTCGCCGTTCGTGCAGGGCGTTGACACGGGTTTTCATTCGGCACGCCTGAATTCCGTGTTCGCGTTCCCGCTTTCGGGCCGCGCCCCGTTCGTGCTGACGTGGGACAGCTTCGAGGAATATTTCTCGAAGATGGTGCACACCGGCGTGGTCAACAGCATGAAGGATTTTTACTGGGACATCCGCCCGAAGCCGGGTTTCGGCACGATCGAAGTACGCGTGATGGATACACCCCTGTCGGTGGATCGCGCGGCGGCGATTGCCTGCTACATCCAGACGCTTGCGCGGCATCTGCTGCTCGACAAACCGATCACGCCGAAGGAAGACGATTACCTCGTCTACACCTTCAACCGTTTTGAAGCATGCCGCTTCGGTCTGGCCGGCAACTGCATCAATCCGCAAACGAGCGAACGCAAGACGATTTCCGAAGACATCCTCGAAACGCTCGACCTGATCGCGCCGCACGCGGAAGCATTGGGTTCGGGCAACGCGCTCGCCGAAATCGGCGCGATCGCGCGCGGTCAGGTCAATGATGCGACCTGGTTGCGCAGCGTCTTCGAACAGGAAAAATCCTTGCACGAAGCCGTCAGGCAGCAGTGTTTGCAGTGGCGAGCCTAGCCAGACACAGGATTGCTTACGTCAATCCGTAAGGGAAACCCGCCTCGTGCGGGTTTTTTTTCGTAATTTAATTTCCAGCTCGGGGAGCTTTAGGTTTTTCTAAAGTTGACGTATACAAACGTAGTAGTAGTTAACAAGCATTGCATCTGGCTGTGGACAACTGAATAATTCCCTGCAAAGTCAAAGCGCTACGTAAACTATAACTGGGCTGATCGGAGGTGTATCGGCGCCGGTAAACGAGGACAACTTCGGTAGGGGCGAGGCGGCAACGGGCTTATCAAGAATCCACGCACACGCCATCCCCTGTGTTTTCCCATGGTTATCCACAGATCGTGTTGAATAACTTAGCTGTACGATTCGCCGCTCTCGCATAGAATGTCGGTTTCGCCGCTTTGGCTTGCAGGGCGGTAAATTTTTGAGATAGTAGTTTCCGTCTCGTCTACTTTGGACGAGGCTACCCCACACAGGCTACGGGCTTGGTCGGCAAGCGGTTCGCCGGCATCGCACGCAGGCTGTAAATAAACCAATCGAAGATTATGAGCGAAGGCGTATACGGAGAAAAGGCGACCGGGCGAGTGACCCACAGCCTATTGCGATTGAGCACGGCGATGCGAAGCCAGGCTTGGGAGTGGGCGGAGGGAGCGGGTCTCACGCCGACTCAGGGCGAAATTCTCGTCTTGTTGATGCAGCGCAAAGGCCCGATGCGTCTTGGCGAAATTGCCCGCGAAACGGCTCTGACCGCCGCGACCACCAGCGATGCCGTGAGCACGCTCGAAACCAAAGGCCTGGTCGAAAAGCGCCGCGCCCTCGACGACGGTCGCGCGCTTGCCGTCCGTCTGACGGCACGTGGCCGCACCGCCGCCAAGCGCGCTGCGCAATGGCCGGACTTCCTGGGTAAAGCGGTCGGGACGCTGCGTGAAGAAGAGCAGGCGCTGTTCTATCGCACGCTGCTCAAGACCATCCATCAGCTGGAAGCGCAAGGCACCATTCCGCCGCACCGCATGTGCCTCAGTTGCACGCACTTCGAGCCAAGCAAGAATCCGAAGAAGACGCCGCATCACTGCGCGCTGCTCGATATGAATATGTCGGACACGGATCTGCGTCTCGATTGCTCGGTGCATGAGACGGCGGACGTCTCCACCCAAAAGAAGACCTGGAAGATCTTCGCCCAGTAAGGCGGCGTCTCCCCGGACAATCCGCTACACTGCCAAGCTGTTTTCCGGAAGGCGGCCGTTGCCGCCTTCCGGACGGTTCGCGCCGCGTAGCGGCAAGTCTTTAGTCAACCTGAAGGTGGAACAGGCTGATGAATCGCGAAGTTCTGGCCATTCGCCACGTGCACTTCGAGGATCTGGGCAGTCTTGAACGGGTGCTTGGCGAGCGTGGTCGCCCGGTGCGCTATCTCGATGTCGGCTTCGCCCGTATCGAGGCGCCGGACCCGGTTGCCGCATCGCTGATGGTCGTGCTTGGCGGCCCGATCAGCGCAACCGACGACGCGCTTTACCCGACGCTCGTGCCGTTGCTGTCCATGATCGAAAAGCGCATTGCAGCCGGTTTGCCGACGCTCGGCATCTGCCTCGGCGCTCAGCTGATCGCGCGTGCGCTCGGTGCGCGCGTCTATCCCGCGGGCCATACTGAGCTCGGCTGGACACCCCTCACGCTTACCGACGCCGGCCGTGCTTCGCCGGTGCGTCATCTGGATGGTGCGCACACCTCCATGCTGCATTGGCACGGCGACACCTTCGACCTGCCCGATAGCGCCACCCGTCTCGCCTCGACACCCGCCTGCGAAAACCAGGCGTTCGCCTGGGGCGGTCACGTGTTGGGCCTGCAATGCCACCCGGAGATTCGCGCCGACCGTTTCGAACCCTGGCTGATCGGCAATGCCGGTGAGCTTGCCGGCCACGGCATCGATGCACGCCGGTTGCGGGCCGAGACCGCGCAGTTCGGTCCGGCGATGGAAACCGCAGCACGCCGCATGTTCAACGAGTGGCTTGATCAATTCGAGCCGAAGCCCTGAGCCGCCCGCGCCTGCAGTAAATCACCCGCGGTGCTATGCTCGACCGCTCTCGGGTTTCTACTGGGCGTAATCCATGAGCGCGCTTTTTTCTCCGCTCACGCTGCGTAGCGTGACGCTTCCCAATCGTATCGTTGTATCCCCGATGTGCCAGTATTCCGCCGAACGTGGCGAGGCTACGCCGTGGCACATGATCCATCTCGGCAGTCTCGCATTATCCGGCGCCGGCATGTTGTGCATCGAGGCGACTTCCGTCGAACCGGATGGCCGTATCACACCGGGCGATCTCGGACTGTGGGACGACGCCACTGAAGCCGCACTGGAGCCGGTGCTGGCTGCAATTCGCAAGCATTCTCACATTCGTGTCGCGATGCAGTTGGCGCACGCCGGACGCAAGGCGTCGAGCCACGCGCCTTGGGAGGGCGGCCAGCTGATTCCGGTGTCGCAAGGCGGCTGGCTGCCGCATGCGCCTTCGGCGTTGCCGCACAAAGCGGGCGAAGAGCCGCCTTTGGCGCTCGATACGCCGGCACTGAACCGGATTCGCGAAGCCTTCGCGGCCTCCGCGCGCCGTGCCGCACGCCTCGGCATCGACGCACTCGAAGTGCACGCGGCGCACGGCTACCTGCTGCATCAGTTCCTGTCGCCGATCGCCAATCAACGCAGCGACGATTACGGCGGTTCGCTCGAAAACCGCATGCGCTTCCCGCTCGAAATCTTCGACATCGTGCGCGCTGCGTTTCCCGCCGACAAACCGGTTGGCGTGCGTGTCTCGGCGACCGACTGGGTCGAAGGCGGCTGGATGCTGGAAGACACGATCGCGTTCGCGCAGGAGTTGAAAAAGCGCGGCTGCGACTGGATCGACGTGTCATCCGGCGGTGTCTCGCCGTTGCAGAAGATTCCGCTTGAACCCGGCTATCAGATTCCGTTCGCCAAGGCGGTGAAACACGCAACGGGCCTCGTCACCATTGGCGTGGGGCTGATTACCGATCCGTTGCACGCCGAGCAACTCATCGAAGCAGGGGACGCCGATCTGATCGCGCTGGCCCGTGCGTTGCTCTATAACCCGCGTTGGCCGTGGCACGCCGCGGCGCAACTGGGCGCAACGGTCGAAGCGCCGCCGCAGTACTGGCGTTCGCAACCACGCGAGCAAAAAGCGCTGTTCGGCGATATTTCGTTCGGACAACGTTGAACCCGCCAGTGCGCCGTGCGCGCGCACGTCTTTTTGACGGTTGAAGGAAGCCGTCTTGAGCGTGTAGGATGCCGGTTGTGGCGCACGAGCGTCGCAGGTCGACGCGGCGCTCGCAAGGCGCCGCGTTTGCTATCCGCGTCAGAAAAAGTAGCGCGTTAGACGCGGGCATTTCTGACGGCTGCCGGAACTTCACCCCCAGTTCTTCACAAGGATTCATTCAATGAGTTCACGCAGGATCGCCGTGCGCCGTTCGGGTGTGCACGGCAAAGGCGTGTTTGCCATCGAGCCGATCGCGGCCGGCGAGCGGCTGATCGAATACAAGGGTGAGCGGATCTCCTGGAAAGAAGCGCTGCGCCGTCATCCGCATAATCCAGACGAGCCGAATCACACGTTCTATTTCGCGCTCGACAGCGGCAAGGTGATCGACGGCAAAGTGGACGGCAACAGTGCGCGCTGGATCAACCATTCATGCGCGCCGAACTGTGAAGCCGAGGAGATCGACGGTCACGTCTACGTGCACGCGCTGCGCGACATTGCCGAGGGCGAGGAGGTCTTTTACGACTACGGCCTCGTCATCGACGCGCGCCAGACCAAGAAGCTCAAGAAGGAATACGAATGCCGTTGCGGCGCGCGCAAGTGCCGCGGCACGATGCTGGCGCCCCCGGAGAAAGAGAAAGGCGCGGCCAAGTCCGAGAAGTCGGCCAAGGCGGTGAAGAAGGCGAAGACGTCGGCGAAAAAAGAGAAGAAGAAATGAATGCGGGCTGCCTGAGTTGCACGTAAGCGAACGCAAGGCAGCCCGTTGATCATCAATATCGTCACATATCGATCGGCGCCGAGTGCGCCGATTTTTTTGCCGGGCGCCGTGTTTCGGGATCGATGTCGTGCAGAACACTGGCCGGCACAAGCGGAATGCGCACGATAAAGCGCGCTCCGCCTTCCGGCGCGTCTTCGTAATGCACGCTGCCGTGATGCAGCACCATGATGTCGTGAACGATCGCGAGACCGAGCCCGGCACCGCTATCCACGCCGGCGTCGCTCTGACCATCGCCGCGAAAGAATCGTTTGAAGAGGTCGGCTTGCTGTGTGAACGGCACGCCCGGCCCGTTGTCTTCGACCACGATCTCGGCCATCCGCAGGTCGCCGATCACCGTCTGCGAAACCGTCACCGTGATGCGGCCCCCGTCGAAGCGCGAGGGCGGCACGTACTTGAGCGCGTTATCCAGCAGATTGGCGATCACTTCGTGCAGTAGCACCGGATTGCCGCGCGCCATCAGCGGGTGATCGTTGGCTGGATCATCGAGGCGCTGGAAGCCGAGGTCGACGTGGAACGTCAAAGCCCGGGGTACCCATTCCGCGCCCGTATCGAAAGCGAGTGCGGCCATATCGACACTGACGAAGCGTGCGGCCTGTTCGCCCGGCTCGGCGCGCGCAAGCGAAAGCAACTGATTCGACAGCCGCACGGCGCGATCGGCCGCGGCGCGCAGTTCACGGACCGCGGCAAGCGTTTTCTGCGGATCGCGCGCAACGGCTGCCTGTTCCGCATGCAGCTTGACGGCGGTGAGCGGCGTGCGCAGCTGGTGGGCGGCGTCCGCGATAAATTTGCGCTGGCCGTCGAGCGCGGTTTTCAGGCGATCGAGCAGCGCGTTCAACGCGCCGGTGAGCGGCCGGATTTCAACCGGCACATAGGTTTCATCCACAGGCTCGAGCGACGTGTGGGTCTGCCGGTTCAGCGAGTCCGCGAGATCGGTCAGCGGATTGAGTTGTTGATTGACGACGCGCCATACGATCACCCAGCCGGCCAATAGGAGCAACAGCAGCGGCATCATGATCGCGACCAGAAACTCGGCGGCGATGCGGAAACGGTGATGCACCGGCTGACCCACTTCGACGACGATCGGATTGCCGCTCGGCTGATCGACGCGCACCTGCGCCACGCGCACCGTCACCCCTTCGTGTTGCGTTTCGAATACGTACGCATAATGCATACGCCGCACGCTGGTGCCCTGCAGCGGCAGATTGTGGTCGCCGGCGATTTCGGTTTCGCCGTTGCTGATCCGATAGACGAGTTGTTCCACCGGATCCGAGAACATGGCCTGCGCGAGCGGGGGCACCGTGACGCGCGCATCCGGGCCGGCAATCTGGATCTGTTTGGAGATCGCGGTGGCGAGGTCGGCGAGCGAGCGGTCGACCACATGCTGCGTGTACTCCCACGCCAGCCAGTAAGCGATCAGGCCGCTCATCAGTGCGAGCAGCGAAAGGGGAGCAGCGAGGCGCCGCAGCAGCGTGCGGCGCAGACTATTGGCGGCCGGCTGGGGCATGATCGAACGCGCGGGAAAGAGGCAACGGCTAAAAGCGCCGAAAATTCGCCGGATGCCGGCGAACTGCGCACCGAGTGCGCGGCGCCGGCCCGGCGCCGTCAGGCCGCAATACGGATTGCGGCCTTCACGACGATTATGCGGCCTGGCGGATTTCCTGCAACAGGTAACCGAAGCCACGCACCGTGACGATTTCGACGCGGCAGCTTTCGAGCTTTTTGCGCACCCGGTGCACGTAGACTTCGATCGCGGTGTCGCCGAGATCGCCGCCGAAATGCGTCAGATGGTCTTGCAGCTGGGCCTTGCTGACCACCCGGCCATGGCGCAGCAGCAGCATTTCGAGCACTGCGAATTCACGCGGCGACAGTTCGAGCGGCTTGTCGTCGTTGAAAATGCGGCGATCGACGCCCGACAGGCGCACACCGCCCAGCGACACTTCCGGACGCGGCATATCGCCGTGGGGGCCGCTGCGGCGCATCACAGCGCGGATGCGCGCTTCGAGTTCGGTGGGTTCGAACGGCTTCAGCATGTAGTCGTCCGCGCCGGAATTCAGGCCTTGCACGCGGTCGTTCAACTCGTCGCGCGCGGTGAGGATGATCACCGGCGTGTGACGATTGCTCTGACGGAAGCGCGCAAGGAGCGTCATGCCGTCGATGCCGGGCAGCCCCAGATCGAGGATCACCAGTTCATGGCGGTTTTGGGTGAGGGCCTGTTCGGCGAAAATGCCGTCGTGGACCATGTCGACGGTGAAGCCGGCTTGTTCGAGACTGCTTTGGATGCCGCGTGCGATGGGGCGGTCATCTTCGATCAGAAGGAGTCGCATGGATTTCGCTCAAGTACAATGGGTTTAGGCGTCTGGGCAAGCGGTTCGCCGGGGCGCCTGCTGCACAGGCAGCGTGCGGCGTGGCCATGCCGAACTGGCATGAAGCGGTCACGAAGCAGCCATCGAGCAGCCATGAAGTAGCCGTAAAGCGGCCACCGAGCGATCACGAAGTCATGTCCGATATAACGATTCACGAACTGGAAGCCGCGATCAACTTCTGGCGCGCCCGCTCACCTTCGAGCGGCGACGAACTCGTTCTGTGCAAGGAGGCAAGCGCGCTCTCCAAGCCGTATGCGCTGATGATTGTACAGCGTCAGCACACCCTGGCACCGGATCGATTAGACGGGATTGCCCGGCAAGCGTGGGATTCTTACGTTCGCCTTAATAATAGCCTGTAGAACTGAAGGTTTGAACGCCGGGTTGCCTGCAATGCCCTTTCATTGCCGGTGAATTATCGATGAGCGGCGGCCAAACGCACCTGCTCGCTTGTATTAAGCAGTAATACTATTAATAAATCGAGCCAGTTTGATGTCGCGTTCGGTCAAGCCGTTTGCTTCGTGCGTCGACAGCGTGATCTCCACCTTGTTGTACACGTTGAACCATTCCGGGTGGTGATCCATCTCCTGTGCCTTGATCGCCACGCGCGTCATGAAGCCGAACGCTTCGTTGAAGTCGGTGAATTTGAAGTGGCGCTGGATCGCGTCGCGGCCCGCCACGGCTTGCCAGTCGCGCAGTTCCGCAACCTGCGTGGCGCGTTCTTCGGAAGTCAGTTTGTTAATCATGATGCTACCTCGTTGATCTGAACAGGCGCGCCGGTGGGCGTGCGCATCCGCTATTTTTTCACGGATGTCCTAAGCCTGCTGTCGGCCTGTTCAGGCTATGTTGTCAGATATCGCCGTCGGCGTGCCAGCCTTCGCGCGAGCCGCGCGTGATGACCCGATCGCGCTCGAGTACGTCGCCTGCCGCGAACGCCGGCTCGGCGGCCAGCTTTGTCAGCAGCGGCGCGAAGTCGGTTTGCGCGACGCCGAACAATTGCGCGAAGTCGTCGATTACGAAGTAGGTTTTCTGGAACGTGTCGATGCGGTAGCGCGTGCGCATCACGCGTTCGAGGTCGAAGCCGAGCCGGTTCGGCGCCGCGCTTTGCTGGCTGTAGAGCGTTTCGCCTTTGCTCGACACGATGCCCGCGCCGTAGATCTTGACGCCGTTGGGGCTCGTGGCGTCGCGGATCAGGCCGAACTCGACGGTGTACCAATAGAGCCGCGCGAGTAGCGGCAGGGCGCCGACATTATCGGCGGCGAGCGCGGCGCGGCCGTACGCGTGCATGTAGTCCGCGAACACCGGATTGATCAGGAGCGGCACGTGGCCGAACAGATCGTGAAAACAATCCGGCTCCTGCAGATAATCGAGCTGGTCCGGGCGACGCATCCACCATGTCACGGGAAAGCGGCGGTTCGCCAGGTGCTCGAAGAACACCTGATCGGGCACGAGTCCGGGTACGGCGACGATTTGCCAGCCGGTTGCAGGCGTGAGCTTCGCGTTGATTTCGTCGAATGAGGGCACGCGGCCGGCCGGCATGCCGATGCATTCGACACCCGCCAGAAACTCGTCGCATACGCGGCCTTTGAGCAGCGCGCTCTGGCGTGCGTAAAGCTGTTGCCATACCGCGTGGTCGACCGCGCCGTATCGTTCGGTCGGCTGGTCGATGGTGAAATCGGCGCGGGTTTCGAGACCGGCGTCGAATTGCTCTTTGAGTTTGGCGGTATTGGCGATGGACATCAGGTTGCGCTCGACGGTGACTGCGGGTTGAAACGGTAATGCAAGTGTAGAGCGGCAAGCATGCGGAAAGGGCGCAATGACGGCACCATGAGGTGTTGATATGCAATAATCGTGCATCTAACACGGATTTAATGCGGATATCAATCATGCTGGAACTCGATCACTTCGATCTCGCGCTGCTGGACGTGCTACAGCGCTTTGGCCGGGCAACGCATCAGCAATTGGCTGAGCAGGTGCCGCTGTCACCGTCGCAGATCGGGCGGCGCTTGCAGCGGCTGGAGCAGGTGGGGGTGGTGGACGGTTATCGCGTCGTGCTGCGGCCGGAAAAGCTCGGGCTTGGCGTGACGGCCTTCACAAGTTTGAAGTTGAAGCACCACGGCGACTCGATCATCGAGCAATTTCAGCAACAGATCGAGGTGCTGCCCGAAGTACTCGAATGTCACGCGGTGGTCGGCGACGCCGACTATCTGTTGCGCATCGTGGCGCCCGATTTGAACTATCTTTCGACGTTCGTGATGAAGAAGTTGATGCGCGTGCCGGGCGTGGATAGCGTGCGCTCGAATATCGTGTTGACCACGTTCAAGCGCAACGGTCCGTTGCCGCTGGGCCATCTGTCGCCGGGCGCCCCCGCCGCTTGAAGCGGCGGCGGCTTTTGAGTCTTTAGGGTCGGTTGCGACCCCGTCGACGTCCTCGCGACCCGCGGTACTGGTGTGTTACGCCGCTTGCTTCGGTTCGCTGTCCGGGCTCAGCAAATCGACGTAGGCCACCGCGACCAGATCCGATTCCGGCACGCCGAGGGACTGGAACATCGCGTGTGCTTCGGCGTGGCCGCCTTCTTCGTCGTCATCCTGAGCCAGCACGACTTCGAGTTCGACGAAGTCGCCGAGTCCGTCCACCCGATCCAGATGGATCCGCGTACGCCCTGTCAGGTACACGTGACGTTCCTTCGTCACGATGCCGCGCGTGGTCAGCGCGGTGGCAAGCAGCGCATGCATCGCTTCGGGGTTGGTCACCGGGCTGCGTGTGTAATACGACGCCTTCGGGCCGTCGCGGTCGTCGCGTTGATAGAAGATCAGTTCGGCCGGCGTGCCGTCGTCGAACTGGCGCAGCTTCAGGCGGCCGCGCGGCACGTCGTAGAAAAAGTCCTGCTGGCGGAAGATCAGCGGCGCGTCCGGCGCGAGTTGCGCAGCGCGTTCGCGCAGTTGCTCGAAATGCTGGGCGCGAGCTTTGATTTCAATGTTGCGTGCCATGTCAGGCTCCTGTCGAAGGATGGAGTGGTCGGCGGCTTCCGGTGTTGCCGGGGCGAAGCTGCCGGGAAGGGCAAAGTCAAACGGAACAGAACATGCTGCGGGGCCGGCGCGTCAGCGCGAACCCCCAATCTAACAAAAAGCGCGTGACGGTGTGGTTTCACAGCGGAAGAAGGAGCCGTCATCAGCGTGGCTCATATCGCCCACTGCTGCTCGATCAGCTTCAACGCGGCGGCAATCGCCGGTTCGTCCTTCCGCTCCGCCAGCGTGATAAAGCTGAGCTGGGTCGGCACCGTGACGCCTTCGACGATGGTCAACGCGTGCGCATGGGCTTCGGCGATCGCGGTGGCGTCGCGCGCGAGCGTGAGACCGACGCCTGATTTGACCAGATCGAGCATCGACGGCTCCTGATCCACTTCCGCCACCTTAACCGGGTTTACGCCAGCTTCGGCGAAGCAGCGCGACAACAATCTATTGTGCGCGGACTCGGGCGGCGTCCAGATCCACGGCAATGCGGCGAGCGAGCGCCAGTCGCGCGCGCCTTTGACCCGATCTTTCCAGCCCGCCGGTGCCAGCACGCGGTACTGGAAGTGCGTGAGCGTGACGGCGTGAAAGGCGGCGCCGTCGCGCGGATCGTCTTCGGACGGCTGGCCGATGTAGTAACCGACGTCCAGTTCACCCGCGCGAACCTGCTCCAGCACCCAGCCCGACATGCCGTGGCGCAAGGCCGTTTCGATGTGCGGCCAGGTTTCCACCAGTTGCTTGAGAAAGCCGCCGAGGCGCAAAAAAGCCGGGTCGAGAATCGTGCCGATCCGTAATCGTCCGCGTACTTCGTGACGCAGTGCCGCCGCCGCGCGCTGCACGTCGCTGGCTGCCCCGAGCGCGCGTTCGGCGTGGGGCAGCAGGGCCTGACCGTCGCGCGTGAGCGAAAGCCCGTGCGAGGCCCGCGTGAACAGCGTGACCCCGAGCGTCTCCTGCAAATGCTTGATTTGCAAGCTAACGGCGGGTTGGGTCAAATGAAGTTGCACCGCAGCACGCGTGAGATTGCCCTCGCGTGCGACGGTGACGAATGCCCGTAGCAGAGTCAGATCCATATCCTGATATTAGCGCGGCTTATAGCGCAGTTGAGCATTACTCATTGGATTTGTCGTCCGGAAGCGCCGTACGCTTGCGTTCATCACGCCAATTGCAGTGGGCGGAAGACTTTCACAGGATGAGGACCAAAAGATGAGCGAGACCTATCAGGACGAGACCGTCCGGAGCGAGACGAGCGCCCGCGCGCTGACCCATTTCATCAACGGCAAGTCTGTGGACGGCACGAGCGGCCGCTTCGGCGAGGTCTTCAATCCCGCGCTTGGCAGCGTGAGCGCGCGCGCGCCGCTGGCGAGCGGCGCGGAGGTGGATACGGCGGTCGCTGCCGCGAAGGCTGCGTTTCCCGCATGGAGCGAAACCGCGCCGATCAAGCGGGCGCGCGTGCTGTTCAAGTTCAAGGAATTGCTTGACCGTCACCACGCCGAGTTGGCGGAGTTGATCACGCGGGAGCACGGCAAGGTGTTTTCGGATGCGAAGGGCGAGGTGATGCGCGGCATCGAGGTCGTCGAGTTCGCGTGCGGCATTCCTAATCTGCTGAAGACAGACTTCACCGATCAGATCGGCGGTGGCATCGACAACTGGAATTTGCGTCAGCCGTTGGGTGTGGTCGCCGGCATTACGCCGTTCAATTTCCCGATGATGGTGCCGTGCTGGATGTTTCCTGTGGCGATCGCATGCGGCAACACGTTCGTGCTGAAGCCGTCAGAACGTGATCCGTCGGTCTCGAACCGACTTGCCGAATTGTTGACGGAAGCCGGGTTGCCGGACGGCGTGTTCAATGTCGTGCATGGCGACAAGGTGGCGGTCGATGCATTGCTTGCGCATCCGGACGTAAGCGCATTGTCGTTTGTCGGTTCGACACCGATTGCCGAATACATTTATACGGAAGGCACGAAGCGCGGCAAGCGCGTGCAGGCTTTGGGCGGAGCGAAGAATCACCTTGTGGTGATGCCGGATGCCGACCTCGACCAGGCTGTCGATGCGCTGATCGGTGCGGCGTACGGTTCGGCTGGCGAGCGGTGCATGGCGATTTCGGTGGCTGTCGCGGTGGGGCATATCGCCGATGAATTGATCGAGCGACTGACGCCGCGCGTGAAGAGTCTGAAGATTCTCAACGGCATGGAGTCGGAAGCGGAGATGGGGCCGTTGGTGACGGCGGCGCATCGGGAGAAAGTTGCTGGGTATATTGATGCCGGCGTTGCGGCTGGTGCGAAGCTGGTTGTCGATGGACGTGGCCATCAGGTGGCCGGGCATGAGAAGGGGTTCTTTCTTGGCGGCACCTTGTTCGATGATGTCTCGACCGATATGAAGATCTATCGCGAAGAGATCTTTGGTCCGGTTCTGTGTGTTGTGCGGGTGCCTGATTTTGCTTCTGCTGTTGAACTGATTAACGCTAACGAGTTTGCTAATGGCGTGGCGTTGTTTACCTCCGATGGCGGTGTGGCTCGGGCTTTTTCCCGGCAGATCGAGATTGGGATGGTTGGGATCAATGTGCCTATTCCTGTGCCTATGGCATGGCATTCTTTTGGTGGGTGGAAGAAGTCGCTGTTTGGTGATCATCATGCCTACGGCGAAGAGGGTGTTCGGTTTTATACGAGGTATAAGAGCATCATGCAGAGGTGGCCAGGTAGTATTGCCAAGGGGGCTGAGTTCACTATGCCGGTGGCTAAGTAGGGGGTGCTTTTTGTTTTTTGCCTTTTGCGGCGGCATTAGGTGGTGCCTTTTCTTGTTTTGTTTGTGGTCTATTAGCGTTCCCCCTGTGCGGGGGGGCACCTACTTTTCTTTGCCGCTGCAAAGAAAAGTAGGCAAAAGAAAGCAGCTCAAACCGCTAATGCTAAGCGGCTCCCCTGGCTTGGAGGTGGTAGTGGCCCCGTGGAGTCCGGGCCCTCGCACCTTCAGCCTAAGTGACAAAGGAGTCATCAGCTCCCACTCCGCACTGCGTGCGTCGCGGACGGGTCTGCCAGGGAAAACGGGGGCTTCGTTTGAGCAAGTGGGGGCCATCGGCTTCGCCTCGGCGAGGCGCTTGATTACTTCGTGGCGAGTTACTACTTCGTAGCAGTTGCACAAGCGGTTGTAGTCGAAGGGCAGCACAAGCGGATGAGAGTGGGACCGAGTGACCAATGGTTTTATGAAGTACTGTTCGGCGCGCGCAGCGCCGCCGGAAGTATGACGCCCTTGTCACTGAGGGTTGGGGGTACGAGGGCACGGATTCCACGGGGCCACTACCGCCTCCGAGCCAGGGGGGCCGCTTAGCATTAGCGGTTTGAGCCGCTTTCTTTTGCCTACTTTTCTTTGCGGCGGCAAAGAAAAGTAGGTGCCCCCCCGCACAGGGGGAACGCTAATAGACCACAAACAAAACAAGAAAAGGCCAACACCGCAAGAGCAAAAAAAATCACCACAAAGGCAAAAAAAAGCAAAAAGCAAAAAAGCTTAGGAGAGGAAACAATGAGCAACGCGGAAAAATCACCTATGCCAGCCCGACGCCTGGAAGGCGAATTCGACTACATCGTAGTAGGCGCCGGCACGGCAGGTTGCGTGCTAGCCAACCGCCTGACAGAAGATCCGGAAATAAAAGTCCTGCTGCTAGAAGCCGGCGGCAAAGACGACTACCACTGGATCCACGTGCCGGTAGGCTACCTCTATTGCATAGGCAACCCGCGCACGGACTGGCTCTACAAAACCCAATCAGAACCCGGCCTGAACGGCCGCGCTCTCTCATACCCGCGGGGCAGAGTACTAGGCGGCAGCTCATCGATCAACGGCATGATCTACATGCGCGGCCAGCGCGAAGACTACGATGAATGGGCCCGCGTCACCAACGACGCCTCGTGGTCCTGGAACTCAGTCCTCCCCGTCTTCAAACGCAGCGAAGACCATCACGCCGGCGCGTCTGAATCGCACGGAGCGGGCGGCCCCTGGCGCGTCGAAAAACAACGCCTCAAATGGAAAATCCTCGAAGAGTTCTCAAAGGCCGCGCAACAGAACGGCATCCCCGCCACCGACGACTTCAACCGCGGTGACAACACCGGCGTCGGCTACTTCGACGTCAATCAGAAACGCGGCATTCGTTGGAATGCGTCAAAAGCATTCTTGCGCTCGGCTCTCAAGCGTCCGAATCTCACGCTCGTCACCGGCGCACACACTCAGCGCGTCGTGTTCGACGGACGCCGTTGCACCGGCGTCGAATATCGCGGCGACAATACCGACTATCTCGCCAAGGCCCGCTGCGAGGTGATCCTCAGTTCAGGCGCGGTCAACTCGCCGCAATTGCTCGAGCTGTCCGGCATCGGCAACGGCGCGCGTTTGCAGAATCTCGGCATCGAGGTCGTCAACGATCTGCGCGGTGTCGGCGAAAATCTGCAGGATCATTTGCAATTGCGCATGGCCTATAAAGTCGATGGCGTCCGCACGCTCAATACCGCTTCCGCGCATTGGTGGGGCAAGCTGTTGATCGGCATGCAGTACGCACTCTTTCAAAGCGGTCCCATGGCGATGTCGCCGTCGCAACTTGGCGCGTTCGCCAAATCGGATCCGGATGATCGGTCGCTCACGCGCCCCGACCTCCAGTATCACGTGCAGCCGCTCTCGCTCGATCGCTTCGGCGAGCCGCTGCATCGCTTCAACGCATTCACGGCGTCGGTGTGCCAGTTGCGACCGACATCGCGCGGCAGCATTCACATCGAATCGGCTGATCCTTCGGCGCCGCCCTTGATCGCACCGAATTATCTGTCCACCGATTACGACCGGCACGTCGCGGCCAACGCGCTGCGTCTCACGCGCCGTATCGCTGCGGCGCCCGCGCTCGCGCGCTATCGGCCTCAAGAGATTTTGCCAGGCATCCAGTATCAGACCGAAGAAGAACTTCAGAAGGCCGCCGGCGCGGTGGGTACCACCATCTTTCATCCGGTCGGCACCTGCCGCATGGGTACGAGCGACGATCCGGGCGCCGTGGTCGACAACCGGCTACGGGTTATCGGTGTTGACGGCCTGCGTGTCGTCGACGCGTCCGTCATGCCGTCCATCACGTCGGGCAACACCAATTCGCCGACGCTGATGATCGCCGAACGCGCCAGCGACATGATTCGCGAAGATCGCCGTGCGCGTGTGGCCGGCAGCCTCGCGACGCAAACCAGCGCGGCACCCTCCATGTCCGCTCTATGACAGTCGACATGCAAACCGCGTTCGATATCCGTCGCGCGTATCGGACGGGCAGCAATGGGCACCGTATTGGCGACCAACGAATTTGGGGTGGGCGTCGTCCACTAAGTGCAAATCCCGATGATTGCGCTGCATCATTGGCGCGACAATGGCAGCCATGCTGCGTGCCGCCCCATGGATTACCGTCCGGATTGGTGCAGCACGCCAACGAGCGGCACGGGGGTGCCGCCGTCATCAAACGTCGCGCAGTAGTTCGCGCGGAAGATCGCAGTGCTTCGCCTTACTCCGTATGGAAGGGAACATGATTCTCGGCGACACGATTCTCGAAACGCGCGGCCTCACCCGCGAGTTCAAAGGCTTCATTGCCGTGAACGGGGTGAACCTGCGCGTGCGCCGTGGCTCGATCCATGCGCTGATCGGCCCTAATGGGGCGGGCAAGACCACCTGCTTTAATCTGCTCACCAAGTTCCTCGAGCCGTCAGCGGGTCAGATTGTCTTTAACGGCGTCGACATCACCAAGGAACGGCCGGCGCAGATCGCGCGGCGCGGCATCATCCGGTCATTTCAGATCTCTGCGGTATTTCCACATCTGACAGCATTGCAGAACGTGCGCATCGGTTTGCAACGTGCGCTCGGCACCGCATTTCATTTCTGGAGAAGCGAACGCACGCTGCGCCAACTCGATGATCGCGCAATGGATTTGCTCGCGCAGGTCGGACTGACCGATTTTGCCGATGTGCCTACGGTAGAACTGTCCTATGGCCGCAAACGCGCATTGGAAATCGCCACCACGCTCGCGATGGAGCCGGAACTCATGCTGCTCGACGAACCAACCCAAGGCATGGGCCATGAAGACGTCGATCGCGTGACGGCCTTGATCAAGAAAGTATCGAGCGGTCGCACGATCCTGATGGTCGAGCACAACATGAACGTCATCGCAGGCATTTCCGACACGATCACCGTGCTGCAACGAGGCGAAGTGCTCGCCGAAGGCAGCTACGCCGAAGTGTCGAAGAACCCGCTGGTGATGGAAGCCTATATGGGCAGCGCCGATGCGGCGCTCGCCGGAGCCCACGCATGAATACGATTGCCGAGCGCGAAAGCCTCGAAGTGAGCGACACAGGCAGCGCACCCGCGCTGGAGATTGCAGGTTTGCAGGCATGGTACGGTGAATCCCATATTCTGCATGGCGTCGATCTGACGGTGAACCGCGGTGAAGTCGTCACGCTGCTCGGCCGCAACGGCGCGGGCCGCACCACCACCCTGCGCGCCATCATGGGCCTGACCGGCCGCCGTACGGGTTCGATCCGCATCGGCGGACGCGAAACCATCAATTTGCCCACGCATCGCATCGCGCACTGCGGAATCGGCTATTGCCCGGAAGAGCGCGGGATTTTTTCGAGCCTCTCGTGCGAGGAAAACCTGCTGTTGCCGCCGCCCGTCGGCGACAAGGCGCACATGATGTCGCTCGAAGAAATTTATTCGATGTTTCCGAATCTTCAGGAACGCCGCATGAGCCAGGGTACGCGGCTCTCGGGCGGCGAGCAGCAGATGCTGGCGGTCGCGCGCATCCTGCGCACCGGCGCGAGTTTGCTGCTGCTCGACGAAATCTCGGAAGGCCTCGCACCGGTGATCGTGCAGGCGCTCGCGCGCATGATCGTCACGCTCAAGGCGCGCGGCTATACGGTCGTGATGGTCGAACAGAATTTCCGCTTTGCCGCACCACTCGCCGATCGCTTCTACGTGATGGAGCACGGCGGTATCGTCGAACACTTCGAGGCCAGTGAACTCGAAAGTAAGATGCCGGTATTGCATGATTTATTGGGCGTATAAGCGGGATGTAGACGGGGTGTAAGACGGGGTTTAATCATAAGCGCCCAATTGCCTCTCATAACCACAAGTGAAGAAACCAGGAGACACGAATGAAAAAGAACCCACTCGCGCGGCTTGCCAAACTTTGTTTCGCGGTTGCCGCCGGCACCGCCTTGACCTTCAGCGGCGCGCACGCCGCTGACGATGCGGTGAAGATCGGCTTTATCACCGATCTGTCGGGTCTGTACGCGGATATCGACGGCCCAGGCGGCCTCGAAGCGATCCGCATGGCGATCGCCGACTTTGGCGGCAAGGTCAACGGCAAGCCGATTACCCTCGTCTACGCCGATCACCAGAACAAGGCGGATATCGCGGCATCGCGCGCGCGTGAATGGTTCGACCGTGACGGCGTCGATTTGCTGATCGGCGGCACGAACTCGGCGACCGGGTTATCGATGAACACGGTGGCTGGCGAAAAGCACAAGGTCTACATCAATGTCGGCGCCGGTGCCGATACGTTGACCAACGAGCAATGCACACCGTACACGATCCACTATGCGTACGACACCACGGCGCTCGCCAACGGCACGGGTTCGGCGGTGACGAAGCAGGGTGGCAAGACGTGGTACTTCCTGACGGCCGACTACGCCTTCGGCAAATCGCTGGAAAAAGCCACGTCGGATGTCGTGAAGGCGAATGGCGGCCAGGTGCTGGGCGCCGTGCGCGCACCGCTGTCCGCGTCGGATTTCTCGTCGTTCCTGTTGCAGGCGCAGGCGTCGAAGGCCCAGATTCTCGGCCTGGCGAATGCGGGTGGCGACACGGTCAACTCGATCAAGGCCGCGAAAGAGTTCGGCGTGACCAAGACGATGAAGCTGGCCGCGCTGCTGATGTTCATCGACGATGTGCATAGCCTGGGTCTGGAAACCACCCAGGGTCTGGTGCTGACCGACAGCTGGTACTGGAACAAGGACGCTGCCACGCGCAAGTGGTCACAGCGCTACTTCGAAAAGATGAAGAAGATGCCGTCGAGCCTGCAAGCAGCCGATTATTCGGCGGCCATGACCTATCTCAACGCGGTCAAAGCAGTCGGCTCGACCGATGCGGACAAGGTGATGGCGCAACTGAAGAAGACGAAGATCGACGACTTCTACGCGAAGGGTTACATTCGCCAGGACGGCAGCATGATCCACGACATGTACCTGATGCAGGTGAAGACGCCGGCCGAATCCAAAGAGCCGTGGGACTACTACAAGATCATCGCGACGATCCCGGGCGAGCAGGCGTTCACGACCAAGCAGCAAACGCGCTGCGCGTTGTGGAAATAAGCGCGGGCTGAAAGGTCTGAAGGCCGTCCGTCTGCGACTCACCGCGCACGTTGCATGACGTGGTGAGGCAAGCAGGCAGTCGGCAAACCGTTTCACATGCCGCGCGCGATGGGTGATTGCTGCCCGTCGCGCGCCGGCCGGATCGTGCGTAACCGATCTCACTTTGGCGATGGGTTAAGGCTTCAATGGAAATCTTTGGCATTCCGCTACCGGCGATGCTGAGCCAGCTGCTGCTGGGGCTCGTGAACGGCTCGTTCTACGCGATTCTGAGTCTCGGCCTCGCGGTGATCTTCGGCTTGCTCAACGTGATCAACTTCGCGCATGGCGCGTTGTTCATGCTCGGCGCGATGCTCGCGTGGATGGGCTTTTCGTATTTCGGCCTGCCGTATTGGGTGATGCTGGTGCTCGCACCGCTGATCGTCGGCGTGTTCGGCATCGTGATCGAGCGCACCATGCTGCGCTGGCTGTACAAGCTCGATCATCTCTATGGGCTGCTGCTTACCTTCGGACTGACGCTCGTAGTTGAAGGGGTGTTCCGGTCGATCTACGGTTCTTCCGGCCAGCCATACGACGTGCCGTCGGTGCTCTCGGGCGCGACCAATCTTGGCTTCATGTATCTGCCGAACTATCGGGCGTGGGTCGTGGTGGCGTCGCTCGTGGTCTGCTTTGCGACGTGGTTCGTGATTGAGAGGACCCGCCTCGGTGCCTATCTGCGCGCGGGTACCGAGAACCCGAAGCTGGTCGAAGCGTTCGGCATCAACGTACCGCTGATGATCACGCTGACCTACGGCTTCGGCGTGGCGCTCGCGGCGTTCGCCGGGGTGCTCGCGGCGCCTGTCATCCAGGTGTCGCCGCTGATGGGCCAGCCGATGATTATCACCGTGTTCGCGGTGGTGGTGATCGGCGGCATGGGTTCGATCATGGGTTCGATTCTTACCGGCCTGATGTTAGGCGTGATCGAAGGGCTGACGCGTGTGTTTTACCCGGAAGCGTCGGCGACCGTCGTCTTCGTGATCATGGCGCTGGTGTTGCTGGTGCGCCCGACGGGTCTCTTCGGCAAGGAAAAATGATGCAGAGAAAAGTGCTCTACGGTCTGCTGCTGATCGTGCTTCTCGCGGTGCCCGTGCTCGGCATCTATCCGCTGTTCGTGATGAAGGTGCTCTGCTTCGCGTTGTTCGCTGCGGCCTTCAATTTACTGATCGGCTACACCGGCTTGCTCTCGTTCGGCCACGCGATGTTTCTCGCGTCGGCCGGCTACGTCACGGGTTATGCGATGCAGACGTTCGGCTTTTCGCCGGAGCTCGGCGTGCTGGCCGGCACTGCCGCAGCGACCTTGCTGGGGCTGGTGGTCGGGCTGTTCGCGATCCGCCGCCAGGGCATTTACTTCGCGATGGTGACGCTGGCGCTCGCGCAGATGGTCTACTTCGTGTTCCTGCAGGCGCCATTCACGCATGGCGAGGACGGCATGCAAGGCGTGCTCCGCGGCAAGCTGTTTGGCGTGCTTGATCTGTCGTCGGACGTGACGTTGTACTTTGTCGTGCTCGCGGTGATGGTGCTGGCGTTCCTGCTGATCGTGCGGATCGTGCATTCGCCATTCGGGCAAGTGCTGGTGGCGATCAAGGAGAACGAGCCGCGCGCGGTGTCGCTCGGCTACGATACGGATCGCTTCAAACTGCTGGCCTTCGTTCTGTCGGCGGGGATAGCGGGGCTTGCGGGCTCGCTCAAGGTGTTGGTGCAGGGCTTCGAGACGTTGAGCGATGCATACTGGACCATGTCCGGTCTGGTGATCCTGATGACGCTGGTCGGCGGCATGGGCACACTCTTCGGGCCGCTGCTCGGCGCGGCCTTGATCGTTGCGCTCGAAGACCGCCTGGGCGATATCGGCACGGCGCTGGCCACGTCCACAGGCGTCGACTGGTTTCGGTCGCTGGGTGAATCGGTGACCATTGTGACGGGGGTGATTTTCATCGCCTGCGTGCTGGCTTTCCGGCGCGGCATTGTCGGCGAAATTGTCGCGCGAGTGCGGCCGTTGCGAGCGTGAGGCAGGACGGATTTCGAATTGCTTTGGCGTCCGATATAATTCGTCGGCCGTGAAATTGGCGAATGTGGTTGCGGAACTGCGCGCGGGGTCGGCGGCCTCGATCAAGCTCGCATGGCATGTGCCCCAATTCTGTGCCGCAGTGCACCACTAGGGTAATTGCTAGTTGTAGCCGGCTAGGTGCTCGTTTAATCTTCATGCAGTTCTGATGCACCACGAAATTTGCAGGTGGAGAACGAGGAGACAATGAGGCATTCAGTGCCCAGACGAAAGCGCTGTTGGATTGATATCCAACAGCGCTTTTTATTTGTACTTTCATAAAGCATCATTCAAATCGTTTGCTCATTCGGTGGCCTTTTTTTATTCACCGAACCACGCCCGCTTGCCCTTACCGAAACCCCGCAAAACGCTTGCAGCGCGTGGCTTTCGTCCGCTAAACTCGCTATTCACCGACCGCTGGGTTGGTGATTTAAATCCGCGGATTTAAATTCGAATGAATAACGGGGCAGACAGGGGAGCGGAATGAAGTCGGCATTGCGTTGGACGAGCGCGGCATGGATCGCCACCGGAGTATCCGCGGCATTAAGTTCGAAGAACATGCCCGCTTCCCACGACAGCTTCACCATGAGCGCGAACGACCACGCCGGCCTCGGCCAGCGGACACGCGTGATCGCGAAGATCGTCGGCGGCAAGCGGAAGCTGTCCGGCGACTGAGCGAAGGCGAAGTGATACGGAACCCAACCAGAAAGACGCGTGCAGTTGACGCGTCTTTTTTATTGCCCGCGTTTGATGAATGGCGCTGCGTGAAGTGCGCCGGATAGACGAAAGACGAGTGGTCAAGGCACGGCGAAAGCGGCCGGCTTCAGGACAAACCCGCATTCGGGCGACAGTCTATTGACCGTGAATGATGCAGAACGCAATACTACTAACATGTTAGTGTTTTGTGCATGAGAAACCGCACTAGTTAATAGTTCGCAGCAGGGGAGTGGCACCAAGCGGCGAAGGCACTCAGCTGAGCAGGGAAAACCATGCTTGGCATGCCTGAACCCGATAACTAGATTCAGACACCCGGCCCGTGAGCCGGATTACAGATATGCGCTTCAAAGCGTTTGGAGACTTGCAATGAAAAAGACAAAGCAATGGGTACGCACCGGTATCGCGATGGCACTGATGTGCGGCGCGAGCACTGCCTTCGCGCAGGTGAAAATCGGTGTCACGTTATCCACCACGGGGCCGGCTGCATCGCTCGGGATTCCTGAAAAGAACACCATCGCGCTGCTGCCGAAAGAGATCGGCGGCAAGACCGTGCAGTACATTGTCCTCGACGACGCCTCGGATACCGGCAAGGCGGTGCAGAACACTCGCAAGCTGATCGACGAAGACCACGTCGACGCCATCATCGGCTCGACCGTTACGCCGAATTCGCTGGCGATGCTCGATCCCGTCTCCGAAGGCAAGACGCCCATGATCTCGCTGGCGGCCTCCGCGGCGATCATCGCGCCGATGGATGCGAAGCGTAGCTGGGCCTTCAAGACGCCGCAGAACGACGATCTGATGGCCGACGCGATTGCCGACTACATGGAAAAGCACGGTGTCAAGACGGTCGGCTTCATCGGCTTTGCCGACGCCTATGGCGACAACTGGAATAAGGTATTCGGCGCGGCTGCCGCCGCGCATCACCTGAATGTCGTGTCGAGCGAGCGCTACAACCGCACCGATGCGTCGGTGACGGGCCAGGTGCTGAAGACGATCAGTGCGAATCCGGATGCGGTGCTGATCGCCGGTTCGGGCACGCCGGCGGCGCTGCCGGCCAAGACGCTCAAGGAGCGCGGCTACAAGGGCAAGGTCTACCAGACGCACGGCGTCGCCAACAACGACTTCCTGCGCGTGTGCGGCAAGGATTGCGAAGGCGAGCTGCTGCCGTCCGGTCCGATCTTGGTGGCCGACCAGTTGCCTGACTCGAATCCGGTGAAGAAGTCGTCGGAAGCGTACAAGAACGCCTATGAGAAGACCTACGGTGCGGGCTCGGTGTCGACCTTCGGCGGCCATGCATGGGATGCGGGCCACTTGCTGCAACGGGCGATTCCCGAAGCGCTGAAGACCGCTCAACCGGGCACGGAAGCGTTCCGCGTCGCACTGCGCGCGGCACTTGAGAACGTCAAGGAACTGCCGCTCGCACACGGCATCATGAATACCACCCCGACCGACCACAACGGCCTCGACAAGCGCGCACGCGTGATCGTGCAAATCGTCGACGGCAAGTGGAAGCTGCAGAACGACTAAAAAATAAAGACGGTACGCGCCTCTCGCGCAACATGCGGCACGTCTCGCCGCATTGCCATTCTGTTCGATGACAATGGCAACGACCGCCGCGCCATGTTCCGGCGCGGCGGTCGCCTTTTCAGGCATCGCAGGTCGATGGCCGGCCGCGGGTTCCGCCGCCACGACTGTTTCCCGGTTTCGATTTCGACGCTTCAGGACGAGGAAGTATGGATCTATCAATTGCGGCGATCCTTGCGCAGGACGGCATCACCACCGGCGCGATTTACGCACTGCTCGCGCTCGCGCTGGTGCTCGTGTTCTCCGTGACGCGGGTGATCTTTATCCCGCAGGGGGAATTTGTTTCGTACGGTGCGTTGACGCTCGCCGCACTGCAGACACAAAAATTTCCGGCCACCTGCTGGCTGCTGATGGCGATGGGTGCTGCATGTTTCGTCGTGGAGACAGCGGGGCTGGTTCGACATCCCGAACGGCGCCGACATGCGGCTCGGACGCTGGTAATGATGGTCGGCAAATATCTGCTGTTTCCGATCGCGGTTTACGCGCTTACGCGAGGCGTTTTCCTACAGCCGCTGCCGATGATCGTGCAGATCGCGCTGACACTGCTGATCGTGATTCCGATGGGACCGTTCGTCTACCGGCTCGCGTATGAGCCGATCGCGGAGGCGACCACGCTGCTGCTGCTGATCGTGGCGGTGGCGGTGCACTTCGCGATGGTCGGCCTTGGGCTGGTGATGTTCGGCGCGGAAGGTTCGCGCACCACGGCGTTCTCCGATGCCACCTTCAACCTCGGCAGTTTGTCGATCTCCGGGCAAAGCCTGTGGGTGCTCGGCACGGCGGTCGTGCTGATCGGCGCGCTGTATCTGTACTTCGACCGCTCGATCTCCGGCAAGGCGTTGCGTGCGACCTCGGTGAACCGGCTTGGCGCGCGGCTCGTCGGCATCGGCACGACGCAAGCGGGGCGCCTCGCGTTCACGCTCGCGGCAGGGCTCGGTGCGCTGTGCGGCATCCTCGTTGCACCCCTGACCACCATCTACTACGACTCGGGCTTCCTGATCGGCCTGAAGGGCTTCGTGGGGGCAATTATCGGCGGCCTGGTCAGCTATCCGCTGGCGGCGGCGGGTTCGATCCTGGTCGGCCTGCTGGAGTCGTATTCGTCGTTCTGGGCGAGCTCTTACAAGGAAGTGATCGTGTTCACGCTGATCATCCCGGTGCTGCTGTGGCGCAGCCTCGCCAGCCCGCATGCCGAAGAGGACGAGGAGTGACACGATGAAACGGATCATGCAAAACAAGTTCTTCTGGCTGTTCCTCGTCGTGCTGTTCGCGCTGCCGGTTTTGCCGCAGCCGATCCACGTGCCCGAGTACTGGGTGACGCTGCTCAACTACATCGGCCTGTATTCGATCGTTGCGATCGGCCTCGTGCTCCTGACCGGTATTGGCGGGATGACGAGCTTCGGGCAGGCGGCGTTCGTCGGTATCGGTGCGTATGCGACGGCGTATCTGACGACGACGTACGGTGTGTCGCCCTGGCTCGCCCTGATCGCGGGTGTCGTGGTGACGGCCTTGATCGCGCTGATGCTGGGGCTCGTGACAATGCGCCTGTCGGGCCACTTCCTGCCGCTCGGCACGATCGCGTGGGGGCTCGCGCTGTTCTATCTGTTCGGCAACCTCGATATGCTCGGCAAGTACGACGGCATCAACGGGATTCCGGTGCTGAATGTTTTCGGCATCAACCTGGAGTCGGGTCGCCATATCTATTACCTGATCTGGGTGGTCGTGCTCGGCGCCGTGATTTCTGTTCAAAATCTGCTTAATAGCCGACCGGGGCGGGCGATTCGCGCGTTGCGCGGCGGCGGCATGATGGCTGAAGCGATGGGCGTCAACACGGCGTGGATGCGCGTGGTGATCTTCGTCTACGCCGCGGTGCTGGCGTCGATCTCCGGCTTCCTGTATGCCCATTTGCAACGCGCGGTGAATCCGACGCCGTTCGGTCTGAACCACGGCATTGAGTTTCTTTTCATGGCTGTGGTCGGCGGAGTGTCGCATGTGTGGGGCGCAGTGTTGGGCGCGGCAATCCTGACGGTATTGCAGGACTACCTGCAAACGCTGCTGCCCAAACTGCTTGGCGAGAACGGCAACTTCGAAGTGATTGTGTTCGGCATTCTGATGGTGCTGTTGCTGCAATACGCTCGCCAGGGTGTATGGCCGTTCGTCGCGCGGTTTTTCCCGAAGGGACCGCGTGCGCATCTGTCGGATCATGCGGAGCCGTTGCCGCAGCGCAGCAAACCGACTGCTGGCGAAACCCTGCTTACGGTGAATCAGGCGCGCAAGCAGTTCGGCGGCCTGGTCGCGGTGAACGACGTCAGCTTCGAGGTGAAGGCAGGGCAGATCATTGGCTTGATCGGCCCGAACGGCGCCGGCAAGTCGACGACCTTTAATCTGGTTACGGGCGTGTTGCAAGCGACCAGCGGGGAGATCACGTTCCGCGGCGAGCGGATCGATTCCCTGAGTTCACGTGAAATCGTCAAACGTGGGATCGGCCGTACTTTTCAGCACGTCAAGTTGCTGCCCGGGATGACGGTGCTCGAGAACGTGGCGATCGGTGCGCATTTGCGCGGTCAGGCCGGTGTGTGGCGCAGCGTCGCGCGGTTGAATGGCGCAGAAGAGGCCCGCTTGATGGCGGAAGCGGCTCGCCAGATCCGTCGCGTCGGGCTGGAACAGCATATGTACGACGAAGCCGGGAGCCTCGCGCTGGGGCAGCAGCGGATCCTCGAAATTGCTCGCGCGCTGTGCTGTGACCCGACCCTGCTGCTGCTGGATGAACCAGCAGCCGGTTTGCGGTACCAGGAAAAGCTGCAGTTGGCGGACCTGCTGCGCAGGCTCAAGGCTGAAGGGATGAGCGTGCTGCTGGTCGAACACGATATGGATTTCGTGATGAATTTGACCGATCGGCTCGTAGTCATGGAGTTCGGGACGCGGATCGCGGAAGGGTTGCCGCAAGACGTACAGCAAGACCCGGCTGTGCTCGAAGCCTATCTCGGTGGGGTGGAGTAATGGAGAACATGATGAATGCTGCTGCACCGATTCTCGACGTGGCGGGTTTGTCGGTCCGCTATGGCAAGGTCGAGGCGCTGCACGGCGCGGCGATCAAAGTGCGGCCCGGGCAGATTGTCTCGGTGATTGGCCCGAACGGCGCCGGCAAATCCACGCTGTTGAACGCGATCATGGGTGCATTGCCGACCACCGGACACGCGAAAGGCGCCGTCTTGTATCAAGGCGAAGACGTGAGCGCGGTGCCGGTTGAAAAACGGGTGGCGCGCGGCATGTGCCTCGTGCCGGAAAAGCGCGAACTGTTCGCGTCGATGACTGTTGAAGACAATCTCGTCCTCGGCGCGTATCGGCGTAAGCGCGCAGGGGATCGCAACTTTCTCGATCAGCTCGAACCGGTCTTCACGCTTTTCCCTCGGCTGAAGGAGCGTCGTAAGCAGGCGGCCGGGACCTTATCGGGCGGTGAGCGGCAAATGCTGGCGGTGGGGCGTGCGTTGATGGGCAAGCCTGATCTGCTGATGCTCGATGAGCCGAGTCTGGGTCTCGCGCCGTTGATCGTGAAGGAAATTTTTCATATCATTAGCGCGCTTCGTCAGACGGGTGTTGCAACGTTGTTGATCGAACAGAACGCGCGCGCCGCGCTCCAGATCTCTGACTACGGCTATGTGCTTGAGACCGGTGAACTGGCGTTGGAAGGTCCCGCAGTAGATCTTGCACAGAATCCACGGGTGATCGAGACGTATCTTGGGTTAGCCAAGAAAGTGGCCTAGTTCCATTTTCTGCCTCGCTTGCGATGGATCAAAGCGGTGTGTTTCACGTGAAACACATCGCTTTTTTGTTGCCTGGCCATTCGGCTGAAATTCGGGCCTAAACCGAACCCGTTATAATTCGCCCATACATTTCCTTTGAAAGGCTCACGCAACGATCTGGCGTGAGATCCACGATGCTTTTTCCCACAGAATTTGACGTAATCGTCGTCGGCGGTGGTCATGCCGGCACCGAGGCCGCCTTGGCTTCGGCGCGCATGGGCAATACGACGCTCCTGCTGACGCACAACATCGAGACGCTCGGTCAGATGAGCTGCAATCCGTCCATCGGCGGGATTGGCAAAGGCCATCTGGTTAAGGAAGTCGATGCGCTCGGCGGGGCCATGGCCGCTGCGACGGATGAGGGCGGGATCCAGTTTCGCATCCTCAATTCGTCGAAGGGGCCGGCCGTTCGGGCGACGCGCGCGCAGGCTGACCGGCTGCTGTACAAGCAGGCGATCCGGCATCGGCTGGAAAATCAGCCGAACCTGTGGCTGTTCCAGCAAGCGGTCGATGATCTGATGGTGGAGGGCGATCGTGTCGTCGGCGCGGTGACGCAGGTGGGAATTCGTTTCCGCTCCCGTGCGGTCGTGCTGACAGCGGGAACGTTCCTGGACGGCAAGATTCACGTGGGATTGAACAATTACACCGGTGGCCGTGCCGGCGATCCGGCTGCGGTGTCGCTGTCCGCGCGCCTCAAGGAATTGAAGCTGCCGCAAGGTCGCCTCAAGACCGGGACGCCGCCGCGGATCGACGGTCGCACGATCGACTTCTCGAAGCTTGAAGAGCAGGCGGGCGATCTGGATCCGGTGCCAGTTTTCTCGTTTCTCGGACGCGTCGAGCAGCATCCGCGGCAAGTGCCGTGCTGGGTCACGCATACGAATCTGCGGACGCACGACATTATTCGCGGCGGGCTCGACCGGTCGCCGATGTATACCGGCGTGATCGAAGGGGTGGGGCCGCGCTATTGCCCGTCGATTGAAGATAAGATTCATCGCTTCGCGTCGAAGGAATCTCACCAGATCTTCCTCGAACCGGAAGGGCTGACGACCAATGAGTTTTATCCCAACGGGATTTCCACGAGCCTGCCGTTCGACGTGCAACTGGAGCTCGTGCGCTCGATGCGTGGCTTGGAGCACGCCCATATCCTGCGGCCGGGCTATGCGATCGAATATGACTACTTTGATCCGCGTGGGCTGAAGGCGTCGCTTGAAACCAAGGTGATCAACGGGCTGTTCTTTGCCGGCCAGATCAACGGCACGACCGGCTATGAAGAAGCGGCTGCGCAAGGTTTGCTGGCGGGCATCAACGCCGGTTTGCACGTACAGGGCAAGGACGCGTGGTGCCCGCGTCGCGATCAGGCGTACCTTGGAGTCCTGGTCGACGACCTGGTGACGCGTGGTGTGTCTGAGCCGTATCGCATGTTCACCAGCCGCGCCGAGTACCGGCTTAGCCTGCGCGAAGACAACGCCGATATGCGTCTGACGGAGGCCGG
This sequence comes from Paraburkholderia sp. IW21, assembly GCF_041321145.1. Classification (NCBI taxonomy): domain Bacteria; kingdom Pseudomonadati; phylum Pseudomonadota; class Betaproteobacteria; order Burkholderiales; family Burkholderiaceae; genus Paraburkholderia; species Paraburkholderia sp. IW21. The sequence continues at coordinate 105,515 of NZ_JBGGWA010000010.1, forward strand.
CCGCGAACTCGGTGTGGTCGACGATGTCCGCTGGGACGCATTCAGTCGCAAGCGCGACGCTGTTTCACGTGAAACAGAGCGCCTTCGTACGACGTGGGTCAATCCTAAGACGTTACCTGCTGAAGAAGCGACGGCATTGCTGGGCAAGGCAATCGATCACGAATACAGCCTGGCGGATCTGCTGCGCCGGCCGGGTGTGACATACGACGGCGTCTGCAGTCTGCGTGAGGGTGCGTGTGCCGCCCCTGAAACCTTGGCCGAAGATGAAGTACTGCTCGCCCAGATCAAGGAGCAGATCGAGATCGGCATCAAGTACCAAGGTTACATCGACCGCCAAGCCGATGAGATCGAGCGCAACGAGTCACACGAAAGCACGCGTCTGCCTGAAGGATTGGACTACGCCGAAGTGAGAGGGCTGTCGTTCGAAGCGCGCCAGAAGCTGACGCAATTCCGACCCGAAACCATTGGGCAGGCGTCGCGCATCTCCGGCATTACGCCGGCGGCGATCTCCTTGCTGATGGTCCACCTGAAGCGTGGTTTAGGGCGTCGTTCGACGAAACCGGCCGAACCCGGCACCGATAGCACGCCGGTGACGCAATGACGGTAACTCAGAAGGGGAGTGGCACAGAAGCATTGGCGCCTCTGCTAGCCGACGGCGTCCGCGAACTCGACCTCGATTTGAGCGACGCACAACATGGACAGCTGCTCGATTACGTCGCGCTCCTGTCCAAGTGGAACGCCGTCTACAACCTGACGGCGATCCGCGATCCGAAACAAATGCTCATTCAGCACATTCTCGATTCGCTTTCGATCGTGCCGCATCTCGCTACGCGCGGTGCATCCTCGATGCTGGACGTGGGTTCCGGCGGCGGTTTGCCAGGTATCGTGCTGGCCATTGTCCTGCCCGACTGGACCGTCACCGTGAATGACATCGTTCATAAAAAGACGGCTTTTCAGGCCCAGGCCAAGGCCGAGCTCGGGCTGGCGAATTTGTCGGTCGTGACCGGCCGCGTCGAAACTCTGAAACCGGGCGCCGAAGTACCGGCAAAGTTCGACGTAATCGTCTCGCGCGCATTCGCAGAACTCGCGGATTTCGTTACACTGGCCCGTCATCTGGTTGCGGAGCAGGGAGCGATCTGGGCGATGAAGGGTGTACGCCCAGACGGCGAGATCGAACGCCTGCCGGCGGGCTCCCACGTGGAACAGATCATTCGGCTAAAGGTGCCGTCGCTCGACGCAGAGCGGCATCTCGTCAAGGTGCGGGTAGACACCGGCACTTGACGGCGCCGATAGCCTTAATTCGCACCGAACACCAAAGCGCTTTTCACTTTATCCAGGCAGCAAAAGGGACACACCAACGATGGCAAAAATCTTCTGCGTTGCGAACCAGAAGGGCGGCGTCGGCAAGACGACGACGACAGTCAATCTGGCCGCGAGCTTGGCAGCGCAGGGACAGCGAGTCCTTCTCATCGATCTGGACCCGCAGGGCAACGCCACGATGGGCAGCGGCATCGACAAAGCCGCCTGCGCGAACACCGTCTACGAAGTGCTCGTGGATGGCGTGTTGGTGGCGGATGCGCGGGTACGGCCGGAAGCCGTTGGCTACGACGTGCTGCCCGCGAATCGCGAACTGGCCGGCGCCGAGGTTGAATTGGTCAGCGTGCAACACCGTGAGCGGCAATTGAAGATCGCGCTGGCGACAGTAGAGAGCGAGTACGACTTCGTGCTGATCGACTGCCCGCCGGCTTTGTCGCTGCTGACGCTCAACGGCCTGTGCGCCGCGCATGGCGTGGTGATACCGATGCAGTGCGAATACTTCGCGCTTGAGGGGCTGTCCGACCTCGTCAACACGATCAAGCAGGTGCACGCGAACCTGAATCGCGATCTGAAGGTGATCGGCCTGCTCCGCGTGATGTTCGATCCGCGCATCACATTGCAACAGCAAGTCTCGGATCAGCTGAAAGAGCACTTCGGCGACAAGGTGTTCGATACGGTTATCCCGCGCAACGTGCGTCTTGCCGAGGCACCTAGCTATGGGTTGCCGGGTGTGGTGTTCGATAGGGCGTCGCGCGGCGCGCAGGCGTACGTGCAGTTCGGTGCAGAAATGATTGAGCGGGTGAGCACATTGAATGACGCACCCCAGGCGTCCTAAGCGGATCGAGGAACCACGATGAATGCAGTAGCAAGAAAGAAGGGATTGGGCCGCGGACTGGAAGCATTGTTAGGTGGCAGTGCGGATATCACCGAGGCGGTGGTGATCGAAGGTGCGCCGAATGTGCTGCCGCTCAGCAAACTGCAGGCCGGCAAGTACCAACCGCGCACGCGCATGGACGAAGGCGCGTTGCAGGAATTGGCAGCCAGCATCCGCACCCAAGGCGTGATGCAGCCGATCCTCGTGCGGCCTGTCTCGGCGGACAAGTACGAAATTATCGCCGGCGAGCGGCGCTTCCGCGCGGCACGCCTGGCGGGCCTCGATGAAGTGCCGGTGTTGGTGAGAGACGTGCCTGATCAGGCCGCTGCGGCGATGGCGCTGATTGAGAATATCCAGCGCGAGGATCTGAATCCGTTGGAAGAAGCGCAGGGCATTCAGCGCTTGCTCGACGAATTCAATTTCACGCACGAACAGGCGGCCGAATCGGTTGGCCGCTCGCGCAGTGCTGTCTCGAACCTGTTGCGTTTGCTCAATCTGGCGTCGCCGGTGCAGACGATGTTGCTGGCCGGCGATCTCGACATGGGGCATGCACGCGCGCTGCTGGCCGTCGACGCCGCGACGCAGATCACGCTGGCCAACCAGGTCGTGAACAAGCGCATGTCGGTGCGTGAAACCGAAAAGCTGGTGACAACCACCACGAAAGCTGTGCCCACGGTGAAGGCGCGGGCGAACCAGGACGGCGGCCGCGACACGCGACGGCTGGAAGAGGAGTTGTCCGATCTGCTCGCCGCAACGGTAAAGATCAAGCTCGGCCGACGCGGCCGCGGCCAGGTATTGGTGGATTTCGGTGATCTGGACGCGCTGGAAGGCATTCTGATCCGGTTGCGTGGTAATGCCATTGTGTGATCATGACGAGTTGAGCGTGAAGTGCGCTGGACGTGCTTGCGGCTTGTCTTAATGTCACGAGCAGGCTGTTCGGCGCACTTTGCGCGTTTCCGGTAGCGGTGTTGGCGTGCCGTGTTCGTATGCATTGCGCTCAACGCGTGCCTGACGATCTTCAGGATTGGTCTGCTAGCCACATTGGTGTCAGATGTATTCCTAAATAAACTTTGCATCTAATGATCAGGATTGCTGAAGTATTGGTGTGTCCGATTATCTTGCAGTAGCGTGGAGGGACTTGATTTGGCCGTGCGCGGACTGCCATGCCGCGGCAGCGGCGCCGCACACTTCGCCGCTTTGGGTTTCGAATCCGGTCGCACGATGAGGCGGCATTCGCCGTGCGTGGATGGGCCAGACGGAGCAGGGCAGACGTCGGCATGCGAGCGCCGTTTCGCCTTTACCCGCCACCATCCCGCGTGTCTACAGAAGTGGGCAAAAATCGGCGTCTGTTGCATTTTTGATACGCCCGCCACAGCGTTGAAACGACGTGTGGACGAGCGCAAATGCACCCTATTCACTGCGCATGGTTTGCCACACCCCGACCGCCTTACATTTGCCGTGCTTAGGCCGGCGAGGATCCCGTTCCCGCATCGTGAAGACCGTTTTCATACTGGTTATTGAACGGCCTAAAGTCTTGAATTGCCTGCAACTATCGCTTACAATCGCCCGGATTTAATTGCACGGCAACCCCGTAAGCGCAGCGTAAGCTCGCGGGCTGGAACAAGACTTTCGGAACACTGCGATGGCGGTTAAAACGTCGAATCAAGCGCCAAAGAATGGGCACGACGAACACCGCGTTGAACGCACCGCTTCCGTTGCGTCCACCGGTCAGCACGTTACAACTGACGATGCGTGGGATGTCGAGCAACAAGATAACAATATCGTTCCGCTCACGCGGGCCGAGGCTGAAAAGCTGTTTGGTCCGAATGTGAGTCGTCCATCGCGTGTTACGCCTTTCAAGGTCGTGGCGGCGCAAATGGTTTTGTCCCTGGGTGCTACGCTGGTGTGGTGGCTGTTCTACAAGCCGCCGGGCGCTGCTGCGCTGTCCGCGTTCCTGGGGGGCGCGATCTGCTGGGTGCCGGGTGCGTTGTTCGCGGCACGCCTTAGAACGCTGAGCGGCGCCGAAACAGTAATGAGCTGGATGATCGGCGAAGCGCTCAAGATGGGGACGACGATCGCGATGTTTGTAGCCATCGCCTTCTGGTATCACGACGTACGCTGGGTGCCGCTGCTCGTGACCTACCTCATTGCGCTCAAGACGTACTGGATCGCCCTAGCGTGGCGCTAAAGTAGTAGAAGAGAATAGCAGCACAAAATTCAGGCCGGCGCGCAGCGCCGGCAACAGGAGTGCGGATATGACACGATCCGCACCCGGCGTGTTCCCGCAATACAGAATTGCCGCGGGAGCGGCCCGAGACGATTTTCGACAATTTGGGTGGCATTAACGATATGGCAGCTAGCGAAGGCACGCGCGCTCTGGATCCGTCCGAGTACATCGCGCACCACTTGCAGAACTTTTCCACCGCGCACCAGACGTCGATTTTCGACATCCACGTGTGGAATCTGGACACCCTTTTCTGGTCGATCGTTTGCGGTCTGGCCACCATCTTGATTCTGCATCTCGCCGCCCGCAAGGCAACGTCCGGCGTGCCGGGCCGTTTCCAGTGCGCGATCGAAATGCTGGTCGAAATGGTCGAGGATCAATCGAAGTCGATGATTCACGGCTCGCGCACCTTCATCGCACCGTTGGCATTGACCGTGTTCGTCTGGGTCGCGCTGATGAACTCGCTCGACTTTATTCCCGTCGACCTGCCGGGCCGCGTGATTGGCTGGCTGGGCCTGTCGGAAGTCATCCCCCATCACCGCATCGTGCCGACCGCCGACCTGAACGGCACGCTCGGTATCGCGCTCGGCGTGTTCGCGCTGATGATTTACTACAACTTCAAGATCAAGGGCGCCGGCGGCTTCGTGCATGAACTGCTGTCCGCGCCGTTCGGTGCGCATCCGCTGCTGTGGATTCCCAACCTGGCACTGAACATCATCGAGTTCGTCGCGAAAACGGTTTCGCTCGGCATGCGGCTGTTCGGCAACATGTACGCCGGCGAACTGCTGTTCCTGCTGATTGCCCTGCTCGGCAGCATGTGGGGTTTCGGCGCGGACGCCTCGGTACTCGGCTTCATCGGCCACGTGATCGCAGGTACGGTGTGGGCGATCTTCCACATTCTGATCGTTCTGCTGCAAGCGTTCATTTTCATGATGCTGACGCTGGTGTACATCGGCCAGGCTCACGACACCCACTAACGTGGTGCGTCGATTAAAAGAATTGCTTTAGTTTTGTTTTTTTAAATCCCAGTTCCAAAAGACTTTTCACAAAGGAGTGATCATGCAAGCTTTCATCGCCAACATCCAGGGTCTGACCGCCATCGGTATCGGCATCATCATCGGCCTGGGTGCAATCGGCGCCTGTATCGGTATCGGCCTGATGGGCGGCAAGTACATCGAAGCATGTGCTCGCCAGCCGGAACTGATGAACCCGCTGCAAACCAAGATGTTCCTGCTGGCTGGTCTGATCGATGCGGCGTTCCTGATTGGCGTTGGTGTGGCAATGCTGTTTGCGTTCGCGAACCCGCTGCTGTCGAAGCTGGCAGGCTGAGGTTCCTCGGAAGTTTGCGCCTGAGCTATAACTGGTAAAGGCGCAGGGCGGAACGGGCACTTGGGCGCTGATCGAATACAGAATCGATGAGCGCCTTGCCGTTTCACTTTCCGAACTAGCAACGTTTAAGGAAACACCGTGAATCTCAACGCAACCCTGTTTGCGCAAATGGTCGTGTTCCTGATCCTCGCGTGGTTCACGATGAAGTTCGTGTGGCCGCCGTTGATCAACGCCCTCGACGAGCGCTCGAAGAAGATCGCTGACGGTTTGTCGGCCGCTGAAAAGGGCAAGGCGGAACTCGAAGCTGCCCACAAGCGCGTCGACCAGGAACTGGCTCAGGCACGCAACGACGGTCAGCAACGTATTGCTGATGCAGAAAAGCGCGCTGTGACAGTCGCTGACGAAATCAAGGCTCAAGCACAAGCTGAAGCCGCTCGCATCATCGCGCAAGCGAAGGCCGACGCGGACCAGCAAGTCGTGAAGGCGCGCGAAACGCTGCGCGGCGAAGTCGCTGCACTCGCAGTGAAGGGCGCTGAACAGATCCTGAAGCGCGAAGTCGACCAGGTAGCTCACGCTGACCTGCTGAATCAACTGAAAGCCGAGCTCTGATCATGGCCGAACTTGCAACCATCGCCCGTCCGTACGCAGAAGCGCTGTTTGGCGTGGCCGAAGCTGGTGACACCGCCGCCTGGTCCACGCTCGTGCAGGAGCTGGCACAGGTTGCGCGTCTGCCCGAAGTGCTGTCGATCGCCTCGAGCCCGAAAGTAAGCCGCGCCCAGGTCAGCGAACTGCTGCTGGCCGCGGTCAAGTCGCCGCTCAAGGACAACGCGCAAGCGAAGAATCTGGTGCAAATGCTGGTCGATAACCATCGCCTGCAACTGTTGCCGGAAATCGCTGTGCAGTTCGAAGAGTTGAAGAACGCCCGCGAAGGAGCGGCCGATGTGCTGATCGTCAGCGCATTCCCGCTCGACGGCGCGCAGTTGAATGACCTCGTCGCAAGTCTCGAACGCAAATTCAAGCGCAAGCTGAAGCCGACGGTCGAAGTCGACTCGTCGCTGATCGGCGGCGTGCGCGTGACGGTCGGTGACGAAGTGCTCGATACCTCGGTCCGCGCGCGGCTTGCCAGCATGCAGACGGCTCTGACGGCCTGAAGCGCCCACAAGCGCTGAAGCGGCTGGCACGCAACAGAATTGACTATCAGGAGCGAATAATGCAACTCAATCCCTCTGAGATCAGCGAGCTGATCAAGAGCAGGATCCAGGGCCTTGAAGCGAGCGCAGACGTTCGCAACCAGGGCACCGTGATCTCCGTGACCGACGGCATCGTGCGTATCCACGGCCTGTCGGAAGTGATGCAGGGCGAAATGCTCGAATTCCCGGGCAACACCTTCGGGCTCGCGCTGAACCTCGAGCGCGACTCGGTCGGCGCCGTGATTCTGGGTGAGTACGAACACATTTCGGAAGGCGACGTCGTCAAGACGACAGGCCGCATTCTTGAAGTGCCGGTGGGTCCGGAACTGCTCGGCCGCGTGGTCGACGCACTCGGCAACCCGATCGACGGCAAGGGCCCGATCAACGCGAAGAAAACCGACGCAATCGAAAAGATTGCTCCGGGCGTGATCTGGCGTAAGTCGGTTTCGGAACCGGTCCAAACCGGTCTGAAGTCGATCGACGCGATGGTGCCGGTTGGCCGTGGCCAGCGTGAGCTGATCATCGGCGACCGCCAGTGCGGCAAGACCGCAGTCGCAGTCGACGCGATCATCAACCAGAAGGGCAAGAACCTCTTCTGTATCTACGTCGCGATCGGCCAGAAGGCTTCGTCGATCATGAACGTGGTGCGCAAGCTGGAAGAAACCGGCGCGCTGGAATACACGATCGTCGTGGCCGCTTCGGCTTCGGAATCGGCTGCGATGCAATACCTCGCACCGTACGCCGGTTGCACGATGGGCGAGTACTTCCGCGACCGCGGTCAAGATGCGCTGATCGTTTATGACGATCTGACCAAGCAAGCTTGGGCATACCGTCAGATCTCGCTGCTGCTGCGCCGCCCGCCGGGCCGTGAAGCTTACCCGGGCGACGTGTTCTATCTGCACTCGCGTTTGCTGGAACGTGCTGCTCGCGTCTCGGAAGAGTACGTCGAGAAGTTCACAAACGGCGAAGTGAAGGGCAAGAGCGGTTCGCTGACGGCACTCCCGGTCATTGAAACGCAAGCAGGCGACGTGACCGCATTCGTTCCGACGAACGTGATCTCGATTACCGACGGCCAGATCTTCCTGGAAACCGACCTTTTCAACGCAGGTATCCGCCCGGCAATTAACGCCGGCGTGTCGGTGTCGCGCGTTGGCGGTGCGGCTCAAACCAAGGTCGTGAAGAAGCTGTCGGGCGGTATCCGTACCGACCTCGCGCAGTACCGTGAGTTGGCTGCGTTCGCGCAGTTCGCATCGGACCTCGACGAAGCCACCCGCAAGCAGCTGGAGCGCGGCCGCCGCGTGACGGAACTGCTGAAGCAGCCGCAGTATCAACCGCTGCAAGTGTGGGAACTGGCAATCGCGCTGTTCGCCGCGAACAACGGTTACCTCGACGATCTGGAAGTCTCGCAAGTGCTGCCGTTCGAAAAGGGCCTGCGCGAGTACCTGAAGTCGAGCCACGCTGATCTGGTCAAGCGCATCGAAGATACCAAGGAACTCTCGAAGGACGACGAAGGCTTGCTGCATACGGCTCTCAAAGACTTCAAGAAGTCCGGCGCTTATTGATCTGCGAATGATCCGCAAGGCATAAAAGTACCTTGAAGCGGCGCGGGCCGCAGGCAACTGAACCCGCGCTGCCTCGATCGCTTTGCATGGGACCCAAGTGAGCGCTCAAGCGTTAACTCGGGCCGACAAGGAGCAAGCAATGGCTGGAATGAAGGAAATTCGCGGCAAGATCAAGAGCGTGCAAAACACGCGCAAGATCACGAAAGCGATGGAGATGGTGGCCGCATCGAAGATGCGCCGCGCTCAGGAGCGCATGCGCGCCGCTCGCCCGTATGCCGACAAGGTCCGCGATATCGCTGCGCACATGAGCCGTGCGAACCCGGAGTATCGCCACCCGTTCATGGTGTCGAACGAAGGCGCGAAGACGGCCGGCATCATCCTCGTCACGACTGATAAAGGTCTGTGCGGCGGGATGAACACCAACGTGCTGCGTGCATCGCTGCAGAAGTTCAAGGAGCTGGAAGGCCAGGGCAAGACGATCGAAGCAACTGCGATCGGCACGAAGGGCCTGGGTTTCCTGAACCGTCTGCGCGCCAAGGTGGTGTCGAATGTCGTGCATCTGGGCGACACGCCGCATCTGGAAAAGCTGATCGGCGCGGTTAAGGTGCAGCTCGACCTGTACTCGGAAGGCAAGGTTTCGGCGGTGTACCTGGCGTACACGCGCTTCGTCAACACGATGAAGCAGGAGCCGGTGATCGAGCAACTGCTGCCGCTGTCGGCAGATCAGTTCGAGCGCAAGGACGAAGACGGCACGACGCCGAGCACGCAGTGGGACTACATCTACGAGCCTGATGCGCAGGCAGTGGTGGACGAACTGCTGGTGCGTTATGTCGAAGCGCTGGTCTATCAGGCCGTCGCGGAAAACATGGCATCGGAGCAATCGGCACGGATGGTTGCGATGAAGGCCGCTTCGGACAACGCGAAGACGGTCATCAATGAACTGCAGCTCGTGTACAACAAGAGCCGTCAGGCTGCGATCACGAAAGAACTGTCGGAAATCGTCGGTGGCGCAGCGGCAGTCTGACCATAAAGGTCAAGCATGCCGCTACGGGTGCGCCCTCGTGGTGCACCCGTCTAGGCGACCCCATCGAAACTGCGCCTTTGCGCGAGTGAAGAATTGAGTATCTAAAGGAAAAGCGATGAGTACTACTGCTTTGGTAGAAGGCAAGATCGTACAGTGCATCGGCGCGGTGATCGACGTGGAATTCCCGCGTTCGGACATGCCGAAGATTTACGACGCGCTCATTCTCGAAGGTTCAGAACTGACCCTCGAAGTCCAGCAGCAGCTGGGTGACGGCGTCGTCCGTACCATCTGTCTGGGTGCATCGGACGGTCTGCGCCGCGGCACGACGGTGAAGAACACCGGCAAGCCGATCAGCGTGCCGGTTGGCAAGCCGACCCTCGGCCGGATCATGGACGTGCTGGGTCGCCCGATCGACGAAGCCGGCCCGATCAACTCGGACGTGGTTCGCGGTATTCACCAGAAGGCGCCGGCGTTCGACGAACTGTCGCCGTCGACGGAACTGCTCGAAACCGGCATCAAGGTTATCGACCTGATCTGCCCGTTCGCCAAGGGCGGTAAGGTTGGCCTGTTCGGTGGCGCCGGTGTGGGCAAGACCGTGAACATGATGGAACTGATCAACAACATCGCTAAGGAGCACGGTGGTTACTCCGTGTTCGCCGGTGTTGGCGAGCGTACCCGCGAAGGGAACGACTTCTATCACGAAATGAAGGACTCGAACGTTCTCGACAAGGTCGCGCTGGTGTACGGCCAGATGAACGAGCCGCCGGGCAACCGTCTGCGCGTCGCGCTGACCGGTCTGACGATGGCTGAGCACTTCCGTGACGAAGGCCTCGACGTGCTGTTCTTCGTCGACAACATCTACCGTTTCACGCTGGCAGGCACGGAAGTGTCGGCACTGCTCGGCCGTATGCCGTCGGCAGTGGGCTATCAGCCGACGCTGGCTGAAGAAATGGGTAAGCTGCAAGAGCGTATTACGTCGACCAAGACCGGCTCGATTACGTCGGTGCAGGCTGTGTACGTCCCTGCGGATGACTTGACCGACCCGTCGCCGGCTACGACTTTCGGCCACCTGGACGCAACGGTCGTGTTGTCGCGTGACATCGCTTCGCTGGGTATCTACCCGGCAGTGGACCCGCTCGATTCGACCTCGCGTCAGATCGACCCGAACGTGATCGGCGAAGAGCACTACGCGATCACGCGCGGCGTGCAGCAAACGCTGCAGCGCTACAAGGAATTGCGCGACATTATCGCGATTCTGGGCATGGACGAGTTGGCGCCGGAAGATAAGCTCGCCGTGGCGCGCGCTCGTAAGATTCAACGTTTCCTGTCGCAGCCGTTCCACGTCGCTGAAGTGTTCACAGGCTCGCCGGGCAAGTACGTGCCGCTGAAGGAAACGATCCGTGGCTTCAAGATGATCGTGGAAGGCGAGTGTGACCACCTGCCGGAACAAGCGTTCTACATGGTCGGCACGATCGACGAAGCCTTCGAAAAGGCCAAGAAGATCCAGTAACGGTCGGGTGTAACGAAGCGGGCGCCGCTCGCGCCGAAATACTACCCAAACGGTAGCGTTTCGCGAAAACGGCGCCTCTTACTACGCTCAACCCAGCCTTGCATGGGACGAGGCGCGCTAGCGCTGCATGGGACCGCAGTAAGTGCTAAAGCACTAACTGCGGTCGACATAAGCGCTAAAGCGCTAACTCTCGTCTACAGGAGTCGACACTTATGGCAACAATCAAGGTAGACGTCGTCAGCGCGGAAGAGCAGATCTTCTCGGGCCAGGCGAAGTTCGTCGCGCTGCCGGGCGAAGCGGGTGAACTCGGCATTCTGCCGGGCCACACACCGCTCATCACGCGGATTCGTCCGGGTGCGGTGCGCATCGAAGCCGAAAACGGCGAAGAAGAGTTTGTGTTCGTCGCCGGCGGCATTCTCGAAATCCAGCCGGGCGCTGTGACGGTTCTCGCCGACACGGCGATCCGCGGCAAGGATCTCGACGAAGCCAAGGCTGAAGATGCCCGCAAGCGCGCGGAAGAAGCGCTGCAGAACACGGGTTCGAACCTCGAATACGCCACCGCGCAAGCGGAACTGGCGTACGCGACGGCTCAGCTCGCTGCGATCCAGCGCCTGCGCAAGCTGCGCGGTCAGAACTAAGCAATACGTATCAGAGAGAGAAAGCAGCCTTCGTGGCTGCTTTTTTTTGACCTCTACTTGACGTTTACGGAAAGGTCAGCAAAATTGAGTGTTCGGAGCGACCGGTAATCCGTCGCCGCAGCCGCCCATTCGCTGCGGGTAAGACTTGATGCCGTATGGACATACGCCGGTGGCACAATCGGTTTCAAATTCATTTCAATAGGGCGAGCTTCCGCTCACGGAGACAACACCATGGCAACGCACGTGTCGGGCGAAGGCGCACTTATCGAACCCCAAGACGGCCTGTCTTACGTTCGCGGGTCGACCGAGATCCCGTTGAGCGAAGCACCGGTCGGGGAGTTTCTGCGTGACACGGCGGAGCGCTTTCCTGATCGACCGGCCGTGGTATTTCGTGAGCAAGGCATCCGCTGGACGTGGAAGGAGTTTGCGGAAGAGGTCGACGTGCTGGCGTCCGGACTCCTCGCGCTCGGCATCGTGAAGGGCGACCGTGTCGGCATCTGGTCGCCGAACCGGGTGGAATGGCTGCTTACGCAGTTCGCGACCGCGCGCATCGGCGCCGTGCTCGTCAATATCAACCCAGCTTATCGGCTCGCGGAACTCGAGTACGCACTGAACAAGGTCGGCTGCAAGGCGATCATCGCCGCTGAGCGTTTCAAGACGTCGATGTACCTCGAGATGCTGCAAGAACTAGCACCGGAACTTGCGACGCAGGCGCCGGGCGAGTTGCACGCCGCTCGCTTGCCTGACCTACGCTACGTGATCCGAATGTGCGACACGGAAACGCCCGGCATGCTGACCTTCTCCGACGTGATCGAGCAGGGCCGCGCGACGCTCGACGTCGCGAGACTCGACGCGATCGGTGCGAACCTGTCCTGCCACGAACCGATCAACATCCAATTCACCAGCGGCACGACGGGCAATCCGAAGGGTGCGACGCTGACCCATAGCAACGTCGTCAACAACGCGCGCTATATCGCGATGGCGATGCGTCTAACCGAGCAGGACGGCCTATGCATTCCCGTCCCGCTCTATCACTGCTTCGGCATGGTGCTGTCAGTGCTGGCGTGCGTATCGGTCGGCGCGAATATGGTGTTCCCGGGCGAGGGCTTCGATCCGGTTGCGACCCTGGCTGCCGTCTCCGAAGAGCAATGCACCGCGTTGCACGGCGTGCCGACCATGTTCATCGCCGAACTCGATCACCCGAACTTCGCCACCTACGACTTCTCGCGTCTGCGCACCGGCATCATGGCCGGTTCGCCTTGCCCGATCGAAACGATGAAGAAAGTCGTCTCGAAGATGCATCTGAACGAGATCACCATCGCCTACGGCATGACGGAAACGAGTCCGGTGTCGTTCCAGAGTTCGACCACCGACCCGCTCGACAAGCGCACCACGACGGTCGGCCGTATCCAGCCGCATCTGGAAGTGAAGATCGTGGATCCGCTCGGCGAAATCGTGCCGGTGGGTGAAACGGGCGAACTGTGCACCAAAGGTTATTCGGTGATGCAAGGCTACTGGGGCGACGAAGCGAAGACTCGGGAAAGCATCGTCGACGGTTGGATGCATACCGGGGATCTGGCGACACTCGATGCCGAAGGCTACTGCAACATCGTCGGCCGCCTGAAGGACATGCTGATTCGCGGCGGCGAAAACATCTACCCGCGCGAGATCGAAGAGTTTCTTTTCCGTCACCCGAAGATCCAGAGCGTGCAGGTGTTTGGCGTGCCCGACGCGAAGTACGGCGAGGAAGTGTGTGCCTGGATCGTATTGCGCTCAGGAGAGCAGGCCACGGCTGAGGAAATCCAGCAGTTCTGCCAAGGGCAGATCGCGCACTACAAGGTGCCGAAGTACATTCGTTTCGTCGACGAACTGCCTATGACGGTGACCGGCAAGGTGCAGAAATTCATCATGCGCGAACGGATGATCAGCGAGTTGAAGGTGAGTGAAGACAAGACGGCTTGACGGCCCGCTGGTTCGGCGCCGGGCGAAGACTCTCGCGGCGCTGGCCAAACATTTTGTGGGGAAAACCGTGCGTTGAAATGAGCCAATAAGCGAAGAACCAGCGCGGCTGGATCAACCGCAACATCGACCCGCCCAAAGCGGGCAAACGTTTGACAGACGAAAAAAAAGCGGGCCTGGAGCCCGCTAAAAACCACACGCTACGGGGTTAGCGCGAGGAGACCAAAGTTGGAACCGACTGAAATGACAACTCTTCGTCGACGACGGTCCCAGCAGGGATGCCCCTTCACAGGGCTTCGGCATAGGCCGACCGGCAAGTGCATCGTATCCGCTCACACCACGCACCCAGCCACATCCGTGTTGAAACCGTTGAGGGCATTGTGGGCGAATTAACTTACCAGCGCGGTAACAAAGTGTTTCAGGTTGTAACGCCCGCCAGATAAGGCATTGCGGGCTCTATTACTCGGCTGAAACGGTTTAAAGGTAATTTTTGCCTATGCCGGGCTGGCAATTTCATACACATGATTGGTGTTATTTGCGACGCACGCTGCGGCGTAATCCGTTCAGTCAATTTCGCATGAAATGGTTGCATGCACATCTTTTTTGGAAGCAATCCGCCTGCTATGGGCGCTTTTCCGGCTGCAGCAAAACCATCGGTGTGCAATCGAGCAGCGTGTTGCATCGCGACATTTTCACTCAGGGATGAAAGGTGCGCAGAGGGTGGATTCGCTTGAACTCTCCCTAAGCGCATTGTTCGGTTTTTGCTTAACACCTTGGCGCCCGGTTACACGATTGTGCCAGGATGCGAATCTATTAATGCTATTGCCAGTCAAACCGCCTGCTTTTCCGGTCGAGAGGGAACCAGGCGGCCAAACAGCGCGGCCCCTCACTTCAGCCACTTATCCGAGATCGCCTGATACTCACCGGTTGCCCGTGCCAGGTGCAGCCACTGGTCCACGTACTGCTGGAACGCCACATCGCCGCGCGGCAGCAGCCAGGCCTTCTCGCCATACTGGAAGGGCTTGTCCGGGTGCACCGAGCAAAGACCCGGATTCAGCTTTTGCTGCAACAACGTCTCCGACGCATCCGTCACCATCACATCGGCTTTCCCGGCAAGGATCTGTTTGAAGATCGTCACGTTGTCCGGATAGACGGCGAGGTTCGCATGCGGGAAATATTGCTTCGCGAAACGCTCATTGGTGCCACCCGGATTGACAATTACTCGCGTAGCCGGCTGGTCGATCTGCGCCACCGTTTGATATTTGTTGACGTCGTCGCACCGAACGATCGGCGTCTTTCCGTCGACCATGTAAGCCTGCGTGAAAAACGCACGCTTCTGTCGTTCGAGCGTCGGCGATACCCCGCCCACGCCGATGTCGCATTTCGCAACGAAGTCGTTCATCAGATTCGGCCATGACGTTTTGACGAATTCCGCCTTCACGCCGAGTGATTTGGCGAGCGATTCGCTCATATCGATATCGATGCCTTCGAACTGGCCGTCCGTTTTGTAGAACGAGTACGGTTTGTAGTCGCCGGTCGTACAGGCGCGCAGCGTGCCGCGCGCGAGAATTTCGTCGAGCCGCGAGGGCGGCGCGGCGGTGGCGCTCGTCTGCGCCTGGACGGCGCCTGTATGCATCAAAATTCCGGCCAAAACGCCGAGCAGTGCGAGTGCTGCCTTGTTCATCGAGTCTCCTGGGTTGCGCGTAATTGTTTGATAAAGCCGTCGGATGATAGCCCGGCAATTCCCGCTTGAACATTAGCCGTTCAGCTAAGTCATGGCGCTGCGGAAGGCAGAACAAAAGCCGTCCGCACGCAAGGCTCGTGACAGTTATTGCCCGCATCAAGCGCGATGCGGCGAGCCGGGTCCGGTAAAATGCTCCTTTGCCCTCAGTCGTACGCAACGTGGCCCATAAACTCCTGAACGACACTTTCCTGCGCGCGCTGCTGCGCCAGCCGACCGACTACACGCCGATCTGGCTGATGCGGCAGGCTGGCCGCTATCTGCCGGAGTACAACGCCACGCGGGGTCGCGCGGGCAGTTTTCTTGGTCTGGCCAAGAATCCGGCTTACGCAACGGAAGTCACGCTGCAGCCGCTCGAGCGTTATCCGCTCGACGCCGCGATTCTGTTCTCCGACATTCTGACGGTGCCGGACGCCATGGGTCTCGGCTTGGAATTCGTCGCCGGCGAGGGTCCGAAATTCGCCCGGCCGGTGCGCACGGAAGATGACGTGACGCGCCTCGCGGTGCCGGATATCGACGCCACGCTGCGCTACGTGACCGACGCGGTGCGCGAAATCCGCACCGCGCTTACCGACGCGCAAGGCCGTCAACGCGTGCCGCTGATCGGTTTTTCCGGCAGCCCGTGGACCTTGGCGTGCTATATGGTCGAAGGCGGCGGCTCGGCGGATTTCCGCACCGTCAAGTCGATGCTGTATGCGCGTCCGGATCTGATGCACCGCATTCTCGACGTCAATGCGAAGTCGGTCGCGGCGTATCTGAACGCGCAGATCGAAGCGGGTGCACAAGCCGTAATGATTTTCGACACGTGGGGTGGGGCGTTGGCAGACGGCGTCTACCAACGCTTCTCGCTGCATTACATCCAGCAGGTCGTGAGCCAGTTGAAGCGCGATCACGACGGTGAAAAAGTACCGGTGATCACCTTTACGAAGGGCGGCGGCCTGTGGCTCGACGAGATTGCCGAGATTGGCGTGGACGCGGTCGGTCTCGACTGGACCGTGAATCTGAGCCAAGCGCGCGAGCGCGTTGGCGGCAAGGTGGCGCTGCAAGGCAATATTGATCCCTCGGTGTTGTTCGCTCCGCCGGCTGCAATCCGCATGGAAGCGCGCGCCGTGCTCGACAGCTTCGGCAATCATCCGGGCCATGTTTTCAATCTTGGCCACGGCATTTCGCAGTTCACGCCGCCGGAGCACGTCGCCGAACTGGTGGACGAGGTGCACCGTCATAGCCGCGCGATTCGCAGCGGCACGCATGCACCAGTGTGACGCCGTAATCGTTGCCGTTTTTGCGGCGGTGCAACGAACTGGGCTCTCGCTCTAAGGTGAATTTTGCAGTGAGGGGGCCGTCAGATGGCGCTCTCACGAAAGTCAAGACTTGACTTATGCACATTCATCACGCTGCGGCGCGGTAGAAGCTTTCGCCTTGTCCCGGCCCGCGCACAGTGCAGGCGCATTTGATCTAAGCCTTGTCTGGCAAGGGTTTCACGGTTTCACAACACAATGTGCGGAATCCCACAGAAGGCCGCTGCGGCGCGGTTCCTGGCCCTTCTGGGCGAAGTTCTCAACAAAGTTATCCACAGGCAAGCGGACCGATTGCAATTGTTCAGCCGAATCCAAAACTTAGCGCCGAAATTGAAGTTTTACTTTAACTTCGATGGGCTCGCCGTTTGCCCCAAGTGCACCGCGACGGGGCGTCGTGCTGCATCCGGTGCCTCGACCTGCACCCCCGCGTGAGCGAAGTGTTCGTCCGCGTCGCGCTGGATCACCCGCTGCCGACTCTGTTCGACTACCGCTACGACGCCCCCGAGCATGTCGCGCCGGGCATGCTGGTGAGCGTGCCGTTCGGCAAGCGTCATGTGGTCGGCCTGGTGTGCGAAGTGACCGCTCACAGTGACGTGCCGGCCGAGCGCTTGCGGGCGGTGAGCAGCGTTTGCACCGCTTGCCCGCCGGTGTCGACGGAATGGCTGGCGCTCACCGCTTTCGCAGCCGACTACTATCAACGCGGTCTCGGCGAAGTCGCGCTGCCCGCATTGCCGCAAGCCCTGCGTGACGCCTTGCGCTGGACGCGCCTGTTCGCGCCGGAAGAGCGTTTCCGCCTCACCGCCCCAGGTCGTGACGCACTGCCGGCCGTATTGCCCGTCCGGGCGAGCGCCTTGAGAAAGCTCGCTCAGGCGCTCGCCGACACGGAATTCCTGCTTGCCGCCGACGCCCGCGCGATCCATCCCAAAGCGATCGCAACCTTGCAGTCGTGGCAAACGGAAGGCTGGGTTGCGCTGGACGTCATCGAAGCCGCGGCGGCGATCGCCACCCCCGTGTCACATGGCGCATCCGCGCCCAGGCTACCCACCCTCACTGACGAACAGGCGGCCGCAGTCGAAGCGGTCCGCGACGCGAGCGGCTTTGCGCCGTTCCTGCTGCACGGCGTGACCGGCAGTGGCAAAACGGAGGTGTATCTACGCGCGCTCGCCGAGATTCTTGCCGCGAGGCCTGACGCGCAGGCGCTCGTCCTGGTCCCGGAAATCAATCTGACGCCGCAGTTCGAGGCGGCCTTCCGCGCGCGCTTTGCGGCGCTGGAAGGCACATCGATCGTCACGCTGCACAGCGGCCTCGCGGAAGGCGAACGCGCCCGCAACTGGTTCGCTGCGCACACCGGACGTGCCCGCATTGTGCTCGGCACGCGGCTGGCAGTGCTCGCATCGTTGCCGAAGCTCGCCATCATCGTCGTCGACGAGGAACACGATCCGGCCTACAAGCAGCAAGAAGGCTTGCGCTATTCGGCACGCGATCTGGCGATCTATCGCGCCAAGCAACTCGGCCTGCCGGTCGTGCTCGGCTCGGCCACGCCGTCGCTGGAAAGCTGGTGGCAGGCCGACCAGGGACGCTACACGCGCCTCACGCTGTCCCGCCGTGCCGTCGCCGAGGCGGTGCTGCCGACCGTCAAGCTGATCGATCTGGAAGAAGAGCGGCGGCGCGGGCGCGCCTCGGTAGAGGGTTTGTCGGGCCCACTGATCGCCGGGTTGAAGGCGCGGCTTGAGCGCGGCGAGCAAAGCCTCGTATTCCTGAACCGGCGCGGTTACGCGCCACAGCTGGCCTGCGACGCCTGCGGCTGGGTGGCCGGTTGTCCGCGCTGCAGCGCCTACGTCGTCCTGCACAAACCCGAGCGCGCACTGCGCTGCCATCACTGCGGCTGGGAATCGCGCATTCCACGTTCGTGTCCGGAATGCGGCAACGTCGACATCGCGCCGATGGGACGCGGCACGCAACGCGTTGAAGAAACGCTGGCGAGCGCGGTTCCCGGCGCCCGCGTGCTGCGCATCGACGCCGACAGCACGCGCCGCAAAGGCAGCGCGCAGGCGTTGTTCTCCGATGTACACGCCGGCGAGGTCGATATCCTCGTGGGTACGCAGATGATCGCGAAAGGGCATGACTTCCAGCGGGTGTCGCTGGTGGGCGTGCTGAACGCCGACACGGCCTTGTTTTCACACGACTTCCGCGCGAGCGAACGCCTCTTCGCGCAATTGATGCAGGTGAGTGGACGCGCGGGTCGTGCCGGTTTGCCGGGCGAGGTGCTGGTGCAGACGCGCTATCCACGCCACGCGCTTTACCATGCGCTGGGGCGGCACGATTACGTCGGCTTCGCCAATTCGACGCTGGCCGAGCGGCGCGATGCCCATCTGCCGCCGTTCGTCTATCAGGCCTTGTTGCGCGCCGAAGGTCGCACGCTTGAGGCTGCGCTCGCCTTCCTGCAGCAGGCGGCTGCGGCGCTGACGGAGATCCCGGCCGCCGAACGCGTGACGGTCTATGACGCCGTGCCGCTCACCATCGTGAAGGTGATGCACGTGCATCGCGCGCAACTGCTGATCGAAAGCGCCTCGCGCGCCGCGCTGCAGGCGACCTTGCGCGCATGGCAACCGATGCTGCGCGGCGTGAAAGGCGTGCTGCGCTGGAATCTCGAAGTCGACCCGCTCGACATCTGACGCCCGGCGCCGGCCGTCGGCGGGGAGCACTCCCTGTTCATTGTCAGTCGAGGAACGGAGTCTCTGTGTCTATCGCTAGCCGCCGGACTTAGCCACTGTGTCGTTCAAAGCCGCCCGCGCCTCGCCAGCCGAGGCGCGCGATGCCGGGCGCGCACGCCCTTCGTCAGGCTCGCGTTTGCCCGAACCACCCGTCGCGCCACGGATGAACAGCACGGCACAAGTCGCGCACATTGCCCAGATGCCCAGTACCACCAACCACTTTTCCATTTCGCCCGTCCTCTAAAGCCCCGTACGCTTTTATGTGTGTGCCTTGCGGCCGCGACCATCCATGTTCTGTATAACGGCCCGCCAAGCGATCTGATAAGGGTAAATGCAAAAAGAATCACGCCAGGGAAAATACTGATCGCAACCGCCGCTGCCAAACGTGGCGCCATCAGGCGCAAACCCCTGCAGCACAAGGCTTTTAGTGCGGTGCAACCAATGCGATCAGCATGGTTGCACCTTTTTATTGGGAGGCGTACGATTCGCCCAACTTTTAGTCTTTCACCAGCATAGATCGTCTGGTATCCGAAGAAGGAAACATGGCTAGCACCACCCTTGGCGTTAAGGTCGACGACCTCCTGCGTTCCCGGCTGAAAGATGCCGCCACGCGTCTCGAACGCACTCCGCATTGGCTGATCAAGCAGGCGATTTTTGCGTACCTCGAAAAGATCGAGCACGGCCAATTGCCTCCTGAACTGTCGGGCACAACGGGCTCGGCAGAGCTGGCCGACGGCGCCACGGTCGAGCAGGAGGAAGACGGTGCGTCGCACCCGTTCCTCGAATTCGCGCAGAACGTGCAACCGCAATCGGTGCTGCGCGCGGCGATCACCGCTGCGTACCGCCGTCCCGAGCCGGAATGCTTGCCGTTCCTGATCGGTCAGGCGCGTTTGCCGGCCAACCTCGCGGGTGACGTGCAGGCGATGGCCGGCAAGCTGGTCGAAACGCTGCGCACCAAGAGTAAGGGCGGTGGCGTGGAAGGACTGATCCACGAATTCTCGCTGTCGAGCCAGGAAGGCGTCGCGCTGATGTGCCTCGCCGAAGCGCTGCTGCGCATTCCCGATCGCGCCACGCGCGATGCGCTGATCCGCGACAAGATCAGCAAGGGCGACTGGAAATCGCACGTGGGCCAGGCACCTTCGCTGTTCGTCAACGCCGCGACGTGGGGCCTGATGATCACCGGCAAGCTGGTGACCACCAACAGTGAAACGGGTTTGTCGTCGGCGCTCACGCGTCTGATCGGCAAGGGCGGCGAGCCGTTGATTCGCAAGGGCGTCGACATGGCGATGCGCCTGATGGGCGAACAGTTCGTCACCGGCGAGAACATTTCCGAAGCACTGGCCAACAGCCGCAAGTACGAAGCACGCGGTTTCCGCTACTCGTACGACATGCTCGGCGAAGCCGCCACCACCGAAGCCGACGCGCAGCGCTACTACGCGTCGTACGAACAGGCGATCCACGCGATCGGCAAGGCGGCCGGCGGCCGCGGCATTTACGAAGGCCCAGGCATTTCGATCAAGCTGTCGGCACTGCACGCCCGTTACTCGCGTTCGCAGCAGGAACGCACGATGAGCGAACTGCTGCCGCGCGTGCGTTCTTTGGCGATCCTCGCGCGCCGCTACGACATTGGCCTGAACATCGACGCGGAAGAAGCCGACCGCCTCGAAATCTCGCTCGATCTGCTCGAAGCGCTGTGTTTCGATCCGGAGCTGGCCGGCTGGAACGGCATCGGTTTCGTGGTGCAGGCGTATCAGAAGCGTTGCCCGTTCGTGATCGAATACCTGATCGATCTGGCGCGCCGCAGCCGTCACCGCATCATGGTCCGCCTCGTGAAGGGCGCGTACTGGGATACCGAAATCAAGCGTGCGCAAGTGGACGGCCTCGAAGGCTATCCGGTCTACACACGCAAGATCTACACGGATGTGTCGTACGTTGCCTGCGCGAAGAAGCTGCTCGGCGCGCCGGACGCGGTTTATCCGCAGTTCGCCACGCACAACGCGCACACGCTGTCGGCGATCTATTACCTCGCGGGCAACAACTACTATCCCGGCCAGTACGAGTTCCAGTGCCTGCACGGCATGGGCGAGCCGCTGTACGAAGAAGTCACCGGCCGCGACAAGCTGAACCGTCCGTGTCGCGTGTACGCGCCGGTCGGCACGCATGAAACGCTGCTCGCGTACCTTGTGCGCCGTCTGCTGGAAAACGGCGCGAACACGTCGTTCGTGAACCGCATCGCCGACGAAAACGTCGCGATTTCGGACCTGATCGCCGATCCGGTCGACGAAGCGTCGAAGATCGTCCCGCTCGGTTCCCCGCACGCGAAGATTCCGCTGCCGCGCAATCTGTTCGGCGCCGAACGTCTCAATTCGATGGGCCTGGATCTGTCGAACGAACATCGGCTGGCCTCGCTGTCGTCCGCGTTGCTGGCGAGCGCGCATCATCCGTGGCGCGCCGCGCCGATGCTCGAAGACAACGAGATCGCCGTGGGCACCGCGCGCGACGTGCGGAATCCGGCCGATCATCGCGATCTGGTGGGAACCGTCGTTGAAGCGACGTCGGAACATGTGAGCGCCGCATTGGCGCACGCGGTTGCCGCCGCACCGATCTGGCAAGCGACGCCGGTCGACGCGCGCGCCGATTGCCTCGCCCGTGCAGCCGACCTGCTCGAAGCGCAGATGCATACGCTCATGGGTCTGGTGGTGCGTGAGGCCGGTAAATCGCTGGCGAATGCGGTCGCGGAAATCCGCGAGGCAATCGACTTCCTGCGCTACTACTCGACGCAGATCCGCAACGAGTTCTCCAACGACACGCATCGTCCGCTGGGTCCGGTCGTGTGTATCAGCCCGTGGAACTTCCCGCTGGCCATTTTCATGGGCCAGGTGGCGGCGGCGCTCGCGGCGGGTAACACCGTGCTCGCGAAGCCGGCCGAACAAACGCCGCTGATCGCCGCGCAAGCCGTGCGTATCCTGCGCGAAGCCGGTGTGCCCGCGGGCGCGGTGCAATTGCTGCCGGGTAACGGCGAAACTGTCGGCGCCGCTTTGGTGGCCGATCCGCGCACCCGCGCGGTGATGTTCACCGGCTCGACCGAGGTCGCGCGTCTAATCAACAAGACGCTGTCCAATCGCCTCGATCCGGACGGCAAGCCAATCCCGCTGATCGCCGAAACTGGCGGCCAGAATGCGATGATCGTCGATTCGTCGGCGCTCGCTGAACAGGTGGTCGCGGACGTGCTGCAATCGTCGTTCGATTCGGCCGGTCAACGGTGTTCCGCGTTGCGCGTTCTTTGTCTACAAGAAGATGTGGCGGATCGCACGCTGGAAATGCTGACGGGCGCGATGCGCGAACTGTCGGTGGGCAATCCGGATCGTCTCTCGATCGATGTCGGTCCGGTGATCGATCTCGATGCGAAGCGCGGCATCGACGCGCACGTCGCGGCGATGCGCGAGAAGGGCCGCAAGGTCGAGCAGCTCCCCATGCCGGAAGGCGGCGCACAAGGCACGTTTGTTCCGCCGACGCTGATCGAACTCGACAGCATCGACGAATTGAAGCGTGAAGTGTTCGGCCCGGTACTGCATGTGGTGCGTTACCGCCGCAGCCAGTTGGACAAGCTGCTCGAACAGATTCGCACGACCGGCTATGGCCTGACGCTCGGTATCCACACTCGGATCGACGAAACGATCGCTCACGTGATCAGCCGCGCGCACGTTGGCAACATCTACGTGAACCGCAACGTGATCGGCGCGGTGG
Source organism: Paraburkholderia sp. IW21 (assembly GCF_041321145.1). NCBI lineage: Bacteria > Pseudomonadati > Pseudomonadota > Betaproteobacteria > Burkholderiales > Burkholderiaceae > Paraburkholderia > Paraburkholderia sp. IW21. The sequence goes on from NZ_JBGGWA010000010.1 coordinate 128,642, forward strand.
TCGGGGTGCAGCCGTTTGGCGGCGAAGGCCTGTCGGGCACGGGTCCGAAAGCGGGCGGCGCGTTGTATCTGCAACGTCTGCTAGCCACGCGTCCGGCTGGTTTGCCGAAGTCGCTGGCGCAGTCGTTGATCGTGGAAGTGCCGCAAACCGGCTCGAGCGGGGATAATCGCAGCGACAATCCGTCGGCTGCCTTGACGGCGCTGCGCGACTGGCTGATCGGCGAACAGCAGCCGGCCCTGGCCGCACGCTGCGACGGTTATCTGTCGCATGTGCCGGCGGGCGCAACGGCGGTATTGTCGGGCCCCACCGGGGAACGCAACACGTACACGCTGGGTGCGCGCGGCACGGTGTTGTGTATCGCCTCGACGGCAAGCGGCGCGCGCGTGCAGTTTGCCGCGGTGCTGGCTACGGGAAATCGCGCGTTGTTCGAAGGCGCGGCGGGTGAACAATTGGTGTCGCAGTTGCCCGCCGCGTTGAAGTCCCACGCAAGCGTGAAGAAGGGCGCCGACACGCCGTTCGATGCGGTGCTGTTCGAAGGCGATAGCGACGAACTGCTGGCGCTGGTGAAGGAAGTCGCAAAACGTCCGGGGCCGATCGTCTCGGTGCAGGGCGTCGCGGCTCGCGCGCTGGAAAGCGGCGATGAGGATTACGCGCTGGAGCGTCTGTTGACGGAACGCTCGGTCAGCGTGAACACGGCAGCAGCAGGCGGCAATGCGAATTTGATGACGATCGGTTGAGCGAACCTCATCGATTAATTCAATAAAACGGAAGCGGTACGGCGACCCCGAAAAACCGCTCCATCCACACCTGGTACCAAGGAGAAGCTATGCAACACAAGATGAAACAGCTGGCAGGCGCAGCGCTGGTTGCGGCAATGTCGCTGGCGGGGACGGCCAATGCGCAATCGACCGAAGACGTGAAGATCGGCTTTGCCGGTCCGATGACAGGCGCCCAGGCGCACTACGGCAAGGACTTCCAGAACGGCATCACGCTGGCAGTGGAAGACATGAACGCGACCAAGCCGGTGATCGGCGGCAAGACGGTTCGCTTCGTGCTGGATTCGGCCGACGACCAGGCTGACCCGCGCACCGGCACGACCGTTGCACAAAAGCTGGTGGATGACGGCATCAAGGGCATGCTCGGCCACTTCAACTCGGGCACCACGATTCCGGCTTCGCGCATCTACGCGAACGCAGGCATTCCCGAAATCGCAATGGCGACGGCGCCTGAATACACGCAGCAGGGCTTCAAGACCACGTTCCGCATGATGACGTCCGACACGCAGCAAGGTTCGGTCGCCGGGACGTTCGCGGTGAAGAGCCTCGGCATGAAGAAGATCGTGATCGTCGACGACCGCACGGCCTACGGCCAGGGTCTGGCTGATCAGTTCGAAAAGGCAGCGAAGGCAGCAGGCGGCCAGATCGTCGACCGTGAATACACGAACGACAAGGCTGTCGACTTCAAGTCGATCCTGACCAAGCTGAAGTCGGTCAACCCGGATCTGGTGTACTACGGCGGCGCGGATTCGCAAGCGGCACCGATGGTCAAGCAGATGAAGCAACTGGGCATCAAGGCTCCGCTGATGGGCGGCGAAATGGTCCACACGCCGACGTTCATCAAGCTCGCGGGTGACGCGGCGAACGGCACGGTGGCATCGCTTGCCGGCCTGCCGCTGGAAGAAATGCCGGGTGGCAAGGACTACGTCGCGAAGTACAAGAAGCGCTTCAACGAAGACGTGCAAACGTACTCGCCGTACGCTTACGACGGCGCAATGGCCATGTTCGACGCAATGAAGAAGGCTAACTCGACCGATCCGGCCAAGTACCTGCCGCTGCTCGCGAAGACCTCGATGCCGGCAGTGACGGCAGCGAACCTCGCGTACGACCCGAAGGGCGACCTGAAGAACGGCGGCATCACGCTGTACAAGGTTGTCGACGGTAAGTGGACGACGCTGCAAAGCGTGGGCGGGAAGTAAGCGGGTTTTTGCTGCTTGCTTTAGCGTCACGGAACCCCGCCTATGCGGGGTTTTTTTATACTGCCTAAAATGCTGGTTTTTATTCGGTAAGGTGGCCATAAGCGCTAAAAGGCCGCTCGACTGCACAAGAAAATATCCAGATTGCGATGCGTCATCAATTGGGTGACGTGGTGCTCTTTCACTGCAACACGCCGCATTCGGCTGAAAAGAATCTCAGCGGCCAGATGAAAGTTCTCTTTGGTGTCCACTTATCACCGCGCGAGCAATGTGCCTCTGCCGGGACGCGCTCGGCGACCAAGCCGGAAGACGCGCTTTAGGCCTTTTTACCAATGACCGCCTCACATTCCCTACGAACCTGGCGTCAACCTTTTAGGACGAACTGCTTGCCGGGTGTTTTCTGTCTGGCCCCACCGTGGGGCTGCGTCGACGAAGCGCTCGCAGCATAAGCCGTTATTTTTAGATCGCCGTCGCGCCGGGCTAGCAGCGCATAAGCATGCCCTTTTTCCGCCGCCGAATCGGTTGCCGAATCTGCCGCCGCCGGCGCGTAGTCGAGCCATTCGATAGGTTTTTCGGCGTTCATTTCCCCCGGAGGACTACCTGCCGATTTTCCGGAAAAAGCAAAGAATCCGCTTTCGTAATTTCCCAGGATATCGACTATTCCGCTATTCCCTGCCAATTCGTTACGTTCATTGACAAGCACCATATCTTCAGAAATTCTTAGGCTTGGTATTTCCTCTCCGTTTAAGGAAAGATATGCACGATAGATGCTTGCGGCGCCTTCCTGATCGGGGCGCCACTTGTGATCGCTACTTTTCTGTCCCGCGTGGAAAGCATAAAAATACTGTTTATCCACGCCGAAAACAATGGTCGATCCATCCAGTTGGCCTCCGGATACGACCACGGGATACCCGTCCCTTATGTCGTTCAATTTTATCCGAATTGCAGCGGTTCCCGATTTTCCGCCCGCTAACTCGATAATGGATATATCGTTGTTAAGCAAATTATCTTTCCCCCATGTCCCCGACCAAACTTCGTCTTTCCCTTGAGACGTAGCGTCGCCGCCCTTCCACGTATCCAGAATTTCAGAGAACTTGCCGTCGGCCAGAGAAAACTTTTCGATTCCGATCGAACGGGAGTCAAATCTTGCAGCGTCAAAGCCAAGCCCAATCTCACTGGATGATTTTCTATACAACAGTCCGTTCCTGGTAAGGGGCTCGACATCACCTCGAACCAGAGCGCCAATGTCCGTGTGCGCTAGCTGGATCGGGCCGCCTTTTTTATGATGCCCCTTAAATTGCCATTCAAGCGGCGAGTTCCGATCGATTTTCCATCGATTATAGTCGGTGATGAATTTATCGTGACCGGAATGATGGGTGCGGACATAATCGAGAAGCACCGTCAAATAAGCCAAATTATCCGGATTCTGTAATGCTGCTTTATTGGCTGTCTCAAGAAAGTTGTTCAGTTCCGACGGCGAGAGTCCAAATTCCAGCATGATTTCCTGAACGTTTTCCCCCCGCAACTGTGGTTCCGGCAACGCAACGATATCGGCAATGTCCAGGGAATTGCCTGAGATTTTCGCGTATTTAAAGTCGGGCGTGTCACGTTTCACCGCGTGATAAGCCTCATGAATCAAAACGGTTGCCAGGTAATCCTTGAACTCGCTTTGAGTAAAACTCTTTCTGAAAGATGCATCGACTACTGCATCGACGTATATATTAATAAGTGGTAATTCATTTTTCCAGTCACCCAGTGCGGCAGCAGCTCTCGTGACCATAAGTATCTTCGGTTGATTCGCGAGATAACCGGCCTGATAAGAAATGTCGCCGCCGACGTTGAGTTGATTTAAAAAAGACTTAATTTTCCCCAACTCATTTCGGAGCCTTTCTTTCGCAGCGTCGGTATGTCTCCCCAGAAAGATATCCAACGCCTCATCGATCTTTTGCACGTCTTTCTTCTGGCTGAGGGCTTTGAGCGCGTTGTCTAGAGAATCCAACGCGCGCTTGCGCGAGCTGGTTACAAACTTGCAAATCTGCTCACTCTGGACCTGGGTCAGGCCAGTAAGGTGACTAGCCTTGATGCCCCCGATCGGGGCACCTAGCAAAGCTTCCTCTTCTTTAAAAGAATACGAGTATTTATAGTATCGGATGTCGTCGTCATTTCGAGCTAACACAACCCCATTGGCTTTGTTGGAGACGTTTTCAACAGGTTTTTGTCCGCCGGCAGTTTCTGGATTTAAGGCGTTGATTTTTTTCTTTGAAATTACCTTTGGCGATGTTAATTTAAACCCGGATCTAAACTTGAATGTTCTGGCGCGTCTGAAAAGAGAGGTTGCGATAGCTTTGAGCGGCAATGGCTCCCAGAACGCAAATAACTCGTAACTGGCAGTCGCAAAAAGGCGAAGCGGAAAAAGTGAAAAATCCTTTGCCGTATCTGCCGCAATCGCTATTAATAAATTTTTTCCTCTGTACCCTTTGATGAGATTTTTGAACATTGATATGCGTAACGCTTTTGCACTTTGCAAAGAAAGTCCCGCGCCCGGAATCACTATCGATACCATGGTGAGAAGATCAAGTGCTACTTCTTCCGCGATTTCTCTCTTTGAGGGATGGTAATCAGGATCATTTGCGGCGTGGTAAACCATGTCGAATCCTGGAATAAACAAGGTAATGTATTGCCACCAATGCATATGATATTCCAGGTCCTCCCTCTGGTCGATTATTCTTTCAAGCAGGGTTTTGCCAACAGCGTCTGTGATTTCGATGAGTCGCTTTCCTGAAAAATCAGGTCCGTCTAGTCCATCTAAAACAAGATAAGCTTCACTGAACTTCGTCGCATCGAGACTCATCGTGTTTTGGAAGACTGGATGTATTAATTCTTTGAACAACTTATTTTTCCTCCACAGCAAATGCTTGGTCGGGAAGAAAGCAGAAATGCCTTCTGAAGGCCGAAGGTAAGATTTTTTTAGTGAAATGGCCAAAAGTATTTTATTTGCAGTCATTTCGGCTGCAGTTACGGTCTTGATAATAAGTCGTCCGTTAAGTGTGGAAATGACGGTCCAATTTCCAGATGCCATTTCGCAAAAAATCAATTCACCAGCTATCGAATACCCTGCGCCATATATATCGCGAATCATTTGGTAAAAATTATACGCAAGATTGATAATCTTAAGGAAGGCGATCATTAAGTTGCGTTCTTTTCGAGGCGATAAGGGTAATTCTAAAGCTGGTTTTGCAAATACATTTGTTCTGATTGTCCGGATTGGCTTTTCCGTGAGAATCAGATAGGGATGCAAGCCATAATCGAAGAGCGCGAGGAGGCTGAGCGCTTCTGCCAATGGCGAAAGATATTTAGATCGAAATGTGACGAACTGATTGTAGTACTTTGCGTCATTACCTGTTTCGGTGTTTGGCTTGATATCTTTTAGGAATTGCTCTGCTTCGGCGACCTTCCCGCTGCGCCGCTTTGTGAATGGCAGGTCGTCAAGTCTATTATTGAACTCAATGAGTAATCTGGCAGGCTCAAATTTATATAAATTTAAATCATAAATGCTTGATCCTGTCAATGCCTTATAAAATATAGCTTCTGCGAATGAAGCGAACGTCGTTACTTCCGGACTCGAGCCGGTGAGCAGGGCGAAATTATCCAGGCAACCTGTCGTCGATAAATTATGAAGGCTGTCAGGTAGTTTTTTATTCTTTCCGAGCATCTGCAGCGTCGCTTTGACAGCCAATGCTCTGGCTTCGAAAACAGTGGCATCCTCCGGGGTTGATACTGCAACAGGGAGTTTTGATTTGACCTGGTTCAGCACCTTGAGATAGTTGTGGGATAATACTATGCGCTTTTCCGCATAATGGGATGCATACCGGTGTGCAAGAAGCGCCTTGGCTTTAATCTCTAATTCGATACGATCGCGTGGACCCCGAAGGTTATATATTTCTTCCTGTAGTTCGAGGATCTTCGCCTGGATTGTGGACCTGATTGTAGATATCATTTCCCGGGGGAGGCTGCTCTCTCCATTTTGAACCTTGGGGGTGTTGCCGGCCCACAACCGAAGCGCAATACTCACTCCCTCCTCCAAGAGGCCAGATGGCTCTGTCTTGGAACTGTTGCCTAGTTGATTGACAATATATTCATCCACGCTTTCCATAGATAATGGAAGTTCGTTGATATCGATTGGCAAATGAAAAACCGATTCCAATTTGGCGACCACTCCTTCCTTACCCTCTGGACGAAGGTCTTGTAGCCTACGAAGGACGAAAGTTTCGTAGGCTTTTATTTTTATCAGGGTTGCCTCGAGACGGCGCAATTTTTCAGGTGTGCATCCCTGACCCTCGCTATTATTGATGTATTCCAAAATCGTACAAAATTCTTGACTATATCGATGTTCTGAGGAGAGGTGGCACACGGGAGGGAGAGAATCATTCGAATAATCAGTAAACGCTCGGCGTACGGCCGCTTTGTAGATTTTCTTCTCTTCCCAGAAAGGCTGCCCCTCATCTTTTATATCAGGAATTGAATCGAGAGCATCTAAAAAAAACCGATAATCGAATTGAGTTATGAGGAAAGATCGAACACATTCAAGGCCCTGCCCCTTCAAACCAATCCATTTTGACTGCGCGGCATACATGGCTGAATCAACGCCGGGACATTGCTGGCCTAGTGGTTTGGCATCGGGCCGGAACATCTCAACTTCGGAGGTTTTCGTTTCTCCCGCGAGACGAATTCCTGATCTGGCTAATCCGGCTGTGAATACGGCGAAGGCGGTCAGGGTTATGGCGGCGAGGACCGTATCGGTGCGCGATAGCCCTGTAGCCCTCGCAGCAGTTGCGGTCCCGACGGCGACGGTGATGAAGGGGTTCGCTTTTGTCGTCCCGGATCCAGCCGAGTGTTGAGCGCTAGCTGCGGGATCGGCCCTAGGCACACCCGAAGCATCACCGGGAGCTACGGCATTCCCGCCGGGCGCACTGAACGCCGCGTGGTCGACGACGGTAGCGGCCATGGTCGCTGCCATCGGGACTGAAACGTATCCGCCGCTCTTTGCCCCGGTCGATCGCGCGCATGCCTCCGGGACAGCGCTCTGCACCGCCTCCGCCTTCAACTGCGCCGATTGAAGCGTGGCATTGGTTTGTTTCTCTAGACGTGATTGCCACGGCGGCGTTGTCGAGCCCGTCGTTTCTGCACCGCCTGACAATATCGAGCACACCATAGCAGCCGTTGCGGATACATCCTCCTCGCCTAGCCTGTGAATGACGTCAGCCATGACCGTCGTAAGGTCCGGCGGCTCGACACCGTTGCCGGCACGCGCCGCTCGGGCGAACTTTGGACAAGAAGCCAATACAGCGCGGTTCGTATCGCGTAGTGCCCGTTTTGTTCGGCGCTGGCTTGCCTTCAACTGCGGATCCTGCGCAGACTCCCAGGTGCTTGACGCCGCATTCACGATAGTCTGCAAAATGGTATATCCCTGTACCGCCCGCTGCAGTTTACCGATCATCCCCGCCAGATGCCTGCCAAGCGGGGTCTCGGGAGGCTGCATATCGTTTCCAAGGACGAATCCGTTTGGTGGGTAAGCTCTTTGCCCGAGAACGCTGGACACAAGTGGGTTGACTACTTGCCGGTTGGCAAAATATCCGTAGTACGAAAAGAGTGCGACAACCCCGACAGGCATGTAAATGTTGTCCCGTTGAGCGCTCAGGCATTCGGGAACCACCCCATCCAGCACGTCGTCGATATATCGTTTAGTCTCGTCGGCGATGGCAAAAAGCAGCGATTGGGGAGACAGCAACTGATAGGGAAGTGCCAACAGCACCTGGATGAGTCCGCCCACCACATCGCGCTGCCGCAAGGCGTTCCACAGATTCCACACGGTGGTGCCCGCCGCGGCAACGCCACTTAACATGGGCGAGACTTTCGCGAGAGCCCAATACCCAAATGTCAATAATCCGCTGTAGGCAAGCCATCCGCTGGTCTGAGATCCGGCGAAAAAAAGCACCCGCTGAAATTCGGTGTGGCAGGCATGCGGAATGGGACGGTATTCAACGAGCGGCGTATCCCATTTGACTCTTGTCGGCGTGCGGAGCAATGCCGCTATTTCATCCCGGTCCGATTCGGCCAGCCCCGCATCCTGTGCGGTTTGAGGCAGCCAGTCGGCATCGCAGGCAGCGTCCTCGAAACTATCGGGAATGAGAACCGGAGACAAGGCTTTCAATACGTCATCGGCACCCAGCGCGTGAGATATCTCTTGCCCTTTTCTATAGGCTCGGCTTGTCACAACCGTGTCGCCCACCTGCTGGCCCGCCCGCCTTGCAATTTGCGCAGCCGTATGGAAGAAACGACTTTCCGACGTCTCCTGGTTGGTGCCTGAAGCACTTCGATGCTGGTTGGCGAAGGGTGTGAGGCGCCGGACCCGTTTCTGCGGGCGGGACGTTTCATTGGAACTGGTCCGTTGTGATTCAACCGCAGGTTTTTCTTGCCGCGCGGGTTGCGCCAACCAGTCGGCGGTATCAGAAGCATCAAGGAACTCATCCGTATCCGTTGGTGAAGTGCGCACCTCGGAGTGCCTCTGTGGCTGCCTCCGTCGAGCGACCGGGCTGCCATCGTCACCCAGCAGAATCGCTTCGAGCTCCGGATGACCGAGCGCGTAGTCCCGTATCTCGCGACGAAAGTAATCGGACGCCTCCCGTTCGTTTGCAGGCACGCGTCCCCGGAAAATCCGCTTGATCGCATCCGCATTCCCGGACGCTTGCAGCGCCTTCCAGATGGCGTTGAAGAAGCAGTTGCCATCAGGCCGAATCCAGACTCTTTCGCCATCTATCAGCGCCCAGTAGTGCTCCCCCGCCACCTCGATATACACATCGCCAACGCTGTGCGCTGATGCACCAAAAGACGCATGGGTTGGACCGTTCCAGATGTGAAGCGCGAGGCCGCCCTCCTTCCAGCAGGGAAGTTCAGAAACCAGAAAGGGCATGGAATCCGCGAGCTCAAAATTCCACTCGCCATTGCAGCCGATGCGCTCTACCTGATCGGCCCACCTCGATTGCGCAACATCGGGTTGCCCGACAACATCGTCGTGTCGGCGTGGCTTCGTTCTGGTCGAGGAATCGTTCTCTGCGTAGCTGCGCATAAGCCACCTCGGAATCGGACAGTTGACTTTGAGTAGAGCCGTGCGTGACCCGGTCGTGGCGCGCGCCGTTTCCGGCAGGTCATCACTACGCGGCGACGCCTGTCGCAAGGGACGGGGTTCTATCTGGAACAATCTGCACAAGCGATTGCCGGCGCACGCCGGCTAACCGCACGTTGGCGAAGACGCACTGGCCGGTGCTTCGCATGGGTCGCGCTAAACCCTCGACATCGTCGAGAATTAGCGGATATGAATTTAAATATAGCCAGTGAAGATGGCCATCAAAATGATGGCTGCATGACAATTCCGTCATGAGACGGCGATATCGCGTACAGCCCAAAAGCGATCTCTGAACCGACGCGAGATCGGTGCACGCACCGGCGTCGCGACGGCGCAATGAGATCGCTATACCAGTGCGCGGCGGACAGACACGGCGGCGTTGTTCCAGGCGACGGGGAATCCGCCGGTGGAGTAGGAGCCGTCTGCTATCCAACTCCACCGACCACTGTAATGCCTGGGTCTCCGCTATAGCTCCGGAATCTTCAAGACCTGACCTGAAAAGATCGTGGACGGATTCGTCACGATTGCCCGGTTGGCCTCGTAAATCACCCGCCACTGACGACCGTTCCCGTAGTACTTTTCAGCGATTCCCCACAGCGTTTCACCCCACGCCACAGTGTGATGTCGCTGCTGCATATTGGGTATCGTCCCTTCGTCCGCACGGGGCCGTAATGCCGAAAGTGATTGCTTCGACTCGGACACCGACCGCACCTCCTGTTCTGTCAGCGCCCTGTTCCACATGGCTACGTCGTTGAAACTCATCGTGCCGGGCATACCGTTGCCTCGCGAGTAGTAGTCGCCGCGCGCGTCTTCGTTAAAGCCAATGGTCGAGTGGATGCCGCGGATCATTTCCCCGTCGATGCCGGCGAGACTCAATTCCGCGCTCTGCAAGCCGCGGACATGATCGCGAACATACGCCGTAGCCATGCGCGCGGCTGTATCGAAGGTCATCGCCACATAAACCCACCCGCTATTCGAGAATTCGATCCATTTGTCCACCCGATTGCTGCCGTCGCCAATGTCGAACTTGAACGTGCCATTGCGATCCTGCGATATCATAAATCCCCGGTTTCGGCCCACGTACCAGTCCTTGTTGCCAAGCACCGGTGAAAGGTTCTGCGCGCCGTTCGAGTTGAACCAGAAACCGATCGAGAATTGCGGGCGGGTGCTGACGTCGTCGGCGAGCTTCATGCCGTTCAGCGCACCTGTTGCGATATTCAGCGACGATACCTGCATGGCCTTGCCGCCGAAACTGTCGGTGATGGATGTCTCGGTGGTCGTCGACGCACCATCAAATGGACGCAGCGATATATTCGGCGCGATCGCATCCGAAAGACCATTGTCGAATGAGAAGAAGTGGACCAGCCCGCTGGCGAGTGCCGGGGACACGTCACCACTTTGCGCGGGCGCGGTAGTTGGCGGCGCGGACGACGAGGTAGCGTTGGCCCGACCCGGGGGCGCCGCAGGCGTGAACGCACGCGGCTGGACAGTGTCTGGCACAGCGGGCATCACCTTGGCCCGGGTAGGGACGTCTTGACGATACCAGTCGGATTCCCGGAGCAAATAGGCCCCCTCGACGAAAGTCCGTGCCTCGACGGGGTATGCAGGACTGAAATCCACGGCATCCTCATACGAGGGAAAGTCCTTGTATTTCAAGGTTGCAGTCGTATTTGAAAACGCCCGCTGATAGTCTTTTACCCAGTCCTCCTCAAGCTTCATCAGAGGCACAGCGATATTCTGAATAAGTTCGGCGGCCGTAGTATCCAGAATAAATTGCACCTTGCCGAACTTCAGCAAGAATGCGAGGTGAACCTCGTTGAGGGTCGACTGCTTGCCATTCTCCCAAACGTTGATGGCCCTTACACCGGTGGAAAAGTCGCGTTCTTGAACAAGATTTTTAAGACCTTCCACCTTCCTGGCCGCGGCCGCTGATAGGCTGCCACCCAGCATCCCCTGCGCAATTCCACTATTCTCACCACCATCAAAAAGAAATCGCAATCTTTTTATCGCATTCCGGCAATTTCCATAAGGATTTTTAACATATGTCTTCATTTCCTCATCTTGCGAAAATACGACATCAAGAACAGATTTTTTTTCCTCCACGTCAGGCCCCCGGTAAACCGAAGACTCGTCAACCAGTCTGACCCGCTCAAATTTTCTCCCTTCAAAATCTTCATCGAAATCTTTAATAACATGTTCCGAATTCGCCAGAGTTAGGTATTTCGTCGTTCCTTCGCGCACTTCAATCGACATGTCTTCAGAGTAACTGGCGACTCTCACCTTACCCTGGTCTCTAACAAGCAGCGCATACGCAAGACCTATCCGAGGATTATCTGAATCATAAAATCCATTATAATCAAATTGATTTACGCTGCCTCGTCTTTCTGTCGGCTGCGTCCGTCCCCCATCAGGCATCAATTTTCCGAAATAATTTATAGTACTTCTGGCGTAAGTTGAGAATATTTGCACTAACGCATCATTACCCGACACAGCGGTTCCACTTCCGTCGACCAGTCTATTATTCTCGATTTTCAAATCAGATACAGCTCGCCCCGTGAACGAAAGATGAGCCCTATAGATACTTGCCGCCCCCTCCCGACTTGTCAACCAACCAGAGTCCCCTGATTTCTGACCCGCATGATATGCATAAAATTTATTCCGGTCCACCGCATAGATCATGGAACAACCGCTCAGTTCGCCCGCCGATATAATAATCGGCTTGCCTTCCTGCAACTCGTCAAGCGGAATGCTTATTCCAATCGTACCGGACTGTCCGTTTGAAATGTCGATTATTATTACATTACTGTCTAACGAGCTATCCACTCCCCACGAACCCAAAATCGGGCCATTTTTTGACACAGAGCTTACTTGATCCCCCGTTGAAATATCAACAAAACCCCGCAACCGGCCATTTTCCTTAACAATTTCCGACATTGAAAATTTCTGCGGCGGGAGATCTGCGGTATCAACCACCGCATCACTTCTCACGAAATCAAATTCAACACCTGGATTGCTGGTCGATTTACCGAACAAAGCCCCTTTTCCAATTAGCGGTCGTGTGACGCCATGCCGGATGGCTCCCTTATCGGTTCCAACTAGTGGGAAGGGCTTTTCCGTGCCGTGCCGGGGAAAATTCCACAACAACGAATCATGCGGACTTGTCTTCCACGTGCTGTAACTTTTTATAAATTCTTTATAAAGATCGGGGTGTTTTTTAATATAAAAAACCTGCGTCAAAAGACAGGAAATATTGTCAGCGCCTGTAAATTTCGCTTTGCCGCCCAGAACTGGTCTCACAACATCCGAAACGTCAATTGAGCCATCAGAGATTTTTCCATATTGCTCGCCAACCTCTTCAATACCGGTCACGCGGCGACTTTCCCGGAGCATCATTGCCGCCGTGAAAATCACGAGCTCGTTTTTATTCTTAAAATTCTCAGCACCAGCGTCAACAATAGCGTCCACGTAAACCGTGATCACGGGGCGAGGCACCGCGTCAGAATTGAATCCAGCCTCAAAAAGATTAGCGATATCTTTACGGGAGTACCCATCGCAATACACAATGCTCCTACGGATTTCAACATTTTTCAGAAATTTTTTCTGGGTTTCAAGCAAGGAAAGCAGATCTTTCTTTAATGCGTCATCATGGGCGCCCACAAAAATATCCATCAGGTTATTAATCTCCTCTTTATTCTCTCCATTGCCAATGGCATTTCTGAAATTATCGATTATATCCAGAGACTTATGGCGTGCCTGAGCCAACAGATTACCAACCGGCTCAATCTGGTTTTCCGCAAGATTGAATGATTTGGCTACTCCGCCAAATTGATCCATTGGATTCCCCGCCCTTCCTGGAATGTCATTATGCGTTACCCATCGGCCGCGCTCATTTAATTTGATGGGAACTGCATAGTTGAATTTTTCTGGGTGCGCGGGATTCATTACACGCCAGGTACGCGCATAGTCATCCCATCTGACCTGAAAGAGGTCGGAACCTTCCTTGATATAATAATCAAACCAGTCCGTATCGGCGGAGGTGCCTGCGACGGGATTTCTGTAGACGCCCTTGCTGAAGGGGCCATCGCCCTTGATCATTCCATCCAGGGAAATATCCATTTTCCGCCAGCTTTCATCAATTTTCCCCATAGCAGCACGATCTCCTGGGGAGGTCACAGGTATTTTCCCCGACGCAGCGCTATTACCTTTTGGACGTGGCGGCGCTACTTTCGCCAAATTGCCGAGATCAGGCAATTTGGCCGATTGTCGTAGTCCTTTATAAACAAGGTTGAGACCCGTTTTTAGGGGAACAGGCTCAAGCAAATCATACAACCCTATAATATTAATTTTGAGGGTCCCCGCAGCAGCACTCAGTCCCACGCCTGGTAGCTTCGCCAGAACTGCACTAAACAGACGCTCGCCAGTGAGGCCCGTCTTTCGAGCTTCCCAGACCAGCCTGACAACCTTCTTTAAGATATCCTGACTCAAATTGGCAAGCGAGACTCCCATTGACGCTGCCGTGAAAAAAACAGTGACGGTATCGAATAAGATCTGCTTGGGGTCCGGCACATATTCCCTGTCGGTCTGCCATAGATAAATTTCGCCGTAAAACGGTACGAAAGCTGTCGCAAGGCTTTGCCAGAAGGATGGATAATACAAATTATTTTTTTGACCAATCGCCATCTCTTTCAAGCATTCCCGCATAAAAATCTGCGCCTCGTCAAGCAGAAAGCCTTCAGATGTACAATATCGTCCCGTATCGTCCGCAACAAGTAGCAATGGCCGCCAACCGGCATATGTCGATTTGCCTCCCAGAAAAGGAATGATGAAATACTTTTTCAAATCTTCCCATTCGCGAGGGTTGAAATCACGATATCCCGATCCGCCCTTCGGATTAACGTGCGGCCTTCTGTCACCTCGGGGAAATTTTCCAAATGGATTTCTTATCCAGGAGCTTAAATATTTATTATTGGACATGTCCTGGCGCGAATAGTATTTTGAACGCACCAGATTTGGAAGGCACGAAAACATTAACCAATCACCATCATACAGCTCGACGAATGCAACTCCGCCCGCGAAAGCGGTACCTTCATAACGATCAAGAAGATTAAACCGGTAAAAATTTTTAAACCCTGTATAGATCTGCAACGGACTCAGCACGGATGAAATAACGAGCTGAATTGATATTAAATTTGCCTCGTACTTGCTGAATCTGTCTCTATAGTCGGCGAATTGATTTGTGAATTCCAGCTGCGTCACAAATTGATTGCTATCCTTCATGTCCTGAAGCGAAACATATCCCGCCGGTTTATTTTCCACGTTAGCCAACGGCGCTTTGGCTTTTTTATCTGATAGAAACTTTTCGACGATACGCTCAGGAGAAGCCGTTAAGCAATCGAACTTCGCATGAGGGTATTTCATGACCTCGTAGATGGTTGCCGCCGTGAGAAGTAAAATCCCCTCCGTCTCCTCGCCAGAAATCGATAATTTATAATATGTGTCCAGCAATAATTCCTGGGTCCCGTTTTTCGATGACGGGTCAAGGCTTTTCTGGTGAAATCTTGCGGCCTCTATTTGAGCGGAATAAATATCGCGGTAATCATCATGAAAAGTAGTTTTTTGAATTTCAGAAATTGGCAGTTTGATCAATAAATCAAAATATTTTTGAAGCAGAAGTGAATAATCATACACATACTTCTTGGCGACATCCGCATTTTCCAGTGCCGCCATTTGATCCATAGTGTAGCCGTTTCGCACTTCTCCTTTTATGTTCATCTGTGACTTGATGAGACTGAAAAAGGCACGATAATATGCGACCCTGCTTTTTTGAGCGCAAGATAAGATACCTTCGGAAAGAAGAGCTTCGCCCAGATTCTTATTTACTGTTTTGCGGATTTTATCTATCGCCTCGCGATAACTGTTGATCCGGCTCTCTTCCTGATTTACATTGTCATTGTAAGAAGCTAAATTAATTTCTAGCCTGATCGATTCTTTTGAATTCAAATTTATTTGTTTTTTGTTTTCAGCCAAAGTAGATCTGGCAGCCATGAATTCATTGGATTTGTTGATTTTTTCATTTTTTATTTTTAAAATATTTTCCCAGCAATAATAACGCTCATGTCCGCGATATGCATCTTCGCAGGATTTATTTAGGAAATCAAATTCGTCGCGCAAGGATTTTAATTTATTTTTGATATTACTTAGGGACGCAACTATTTCGTCATTTTTATTTTTTAATTTTTCCGTATCAGCAGCCAGTCCGTCAATTTCTGATTTCAACTTTCCACGATAAATCGCGAATCGACTTGTTTCATTTGTTGTCGTCAAGGCATCCATGAACAGGGCACTATCAACCGCTTGCAATGACAAGGATCGGCCATATTCATCGAGGAGGGGAACTACAACTTCAAGGTTGTAATAATCCCACAGGGATTTGAGATTATCTGAAGCATCACTTCTTCCCGAAAACCGGAGATGCGCCTCCCGAGTTTCCATTTCGTCTCGCGCCAGCATTATTTCAGCGATCACCGGCGATTTTTCGTTCAAATACTCTTTCGCAAACCACGCATCACACTGGTCCTTCACCTCATCAATAAGATCGGAATATTTTATTTCCTTTTTTCCACCTAAAACCGCCCTCACGATTTCTTTAAGCTGGATTTTTACTTCATTACTGTAAAAATCATAGCTGAATAAATTTTCGATAATATGCCTGCTTTCGGGCCGGCTCGCGTCCGTAGCAGGAATATCACTACCGGGGACAACATATCTATTCCAGGTTTTTCCGTCGAATTGAAGAGAGACAATTTCATTGTTCTGCTGGTTGGACAACTCCGCGCGGCTTCGGTCGGCCAGAAATTGGAATTTCCACAAACCGCCGTTCACCTTCAAAAACAAACTTCTATCTTTGGCTTCGTAAAGACCGTCGGAAATGCGCACCCCACCGCCCCGCACGTCCGCACCGCGTTCTCCCCATCGCGCCGCTACCCAGGAGGATAGATCTTCGGAAACTGCAACCGGCTTCGGTATATCGATGTCGGGGATTGGCCCAAGTTTTAATTTATTTCTGTCCTGCCGGGTGAATCCCCAGACGAAATTTGGCATTTCCCGATATAGCGTTAACTTACTTTTTTTCGCTTCATTTTCCAGTTCGCCAAAATTTAAACTCTTATCGGTGAATTTCCAATAAGCACCACCGATGAACAGGTATTTCTGTCCGTTTTTTGACCTATAAATTCCCTTTGCGGTTGGCTGCATGGGATCGTCTGACGTGGGAATAAAAGCATCGCGTGCCTGCCAGTTGTTCCATATCCATGAATTCAACTCGTTGGTTGCAGGCGTATCGACCGAGCGCGGGCCTTCTGCGTCGGCCGATCTGCGGAGTCGATTTGAAGAGACGTTCACACTCTCCTGATCCGATCGGTATAAAACGAGATCGATCAGATCCGGAGTCATAAAGCCAACTCGTGGAATGGCTAACTCGTCGGTCGACAGAAATTCAATGTCTTCTTTGGTTATGGTAATGATGAAGTCGTCCACCATTTCATCTAGCTCGATGCCGGATGGCCAAGGCTGGCTGGTGGCCTCGCTTGACGCAGCAGCCGACTGGGTTGATCCGAGCGTCACGGCCGATTCTGAAATGACCGCCGTCGCGGCTTCACTCTGTGGGCGAGTGCTATCCGTCTGCCGCTCCATCGCAGTGGTCCGAGGATGCATGTGTTCTGTCGGTGGACCGGACTCCGTTGCGGCCGCCAGGTTTGCGGCTGTCCCGGAACCAGCCTCCTCCTGCGTACTCACCAGCGTCGAGCTGCTCAACCCATCGCTCTTGCCATGCATCGCAGTGCTGCCGTTCTCACTAACTGTCGTTGCATCAACGCCTTCCGACACCACGGATGTTGAATTCTCCTCATGAGCAAGGACTTCGCCGTCCGCTTGCTGCAGCCAGGTCACCAGCCGATATAGACCGTATGCTCCTGCGCCTAACGCGCTGACGCCCCCGACCACGCCACCCACGAGCGGGCTCTTCCTGACCAGCGATTGGACGCCCGCTGTTGCGGCCAGCGCACCCGCTTCTCCATCAACAAGCAATGCAGTGTTCTCCACGGTAAGCGCCACGGCCTCCCCGCCGGCCGTACTGAACGCCGCGTGGCCGACGACCGTAGCGGCCGTGGCCGTGGCCGTGGCCGCTGCCATCGGGACTGAAACGTATCCGCCGCTCTTTGCCCCGGGCGATCGCGCGCTGGCCTCTGGAGCAGCGTTGCCCACCACATCCAGCTGGGGTGCCTCAATCGTGGCATTTGTTTGTTCGGCTTGAATTGACTGCGGCGACACCGTGGTCGAGGCCGCCGTTTCTGCACGGCCTGACCATATCGGGTGCTCCGCAACCGCCGTTGCGGATGCATTCGTCCCAGGAATTGCATGCGCAGTCACGCCGGTACCAGTCGTGATCGGCGTGGCGTTCGAAGTAGTGTTTATCAGCCTCGAATAGGCCCCGTCTTCACTCGGGTGCCCGACAAGGAAACCATCCGCCTCGCCGTGCCGGCCCATGGCACCGGCCGCCGTCGTCAAGGAAGCCGGCGTTTCCAGACCGAGTTCGCCAATCACCGGCCTCGTGGCCTTTGAACGAATCCGGGCAGATCGCGCTTCGTCGAATCGTGCGCGCTTCTCCCGTTTCTGGATGGCCTTTTCCTCCGGACTCAGCACCATCCGCTCGGCCTGCAGGTCCTCCTGCCCGGCATGAATGTCATGCTCCCGGGTGCCTGACGCCGCATTCACGATCGTTTGCAAAACCGCATATCCCTGTACCGCCCGTTGCAGTTTGCCGATCATTCCCGCCATGGTCTGGCCAAGCGGGGTTCCGGGAGGCTGCATATCGTTTCCAGGGAGGAATCCGTTTGGTGGGTAAGCTCTTTGCCCGAGAACGCCGGACACAAGTGGGTTGACTGCCTGCCGCTTGACAAAATATCCGTAGTACGAAAAGAGTGCGACAAGCCCGACACCCATGTAAATATTTTCCCGCTGGCTCGTCAGGCATTCGGGAATTACCCCGTCCAGCACCTCGTCGATATACCGTTTCGTCTCTTCGGCGATGGCAAATAGAAGCGATTGCGGGGACAGTAGCTGATAGGGAAGCGCCAGTAGCACCTGGATGAGTCCACCCAGCACATCGCGCTGCTTCAAGGCGCTCACCAGGTTGTACACCGTTGTGCCCGCAGCGGCGACGACACTCGCCATGGGCGAGACTTTCGCCAATGCCCAATATCCAAACGTCAATAATTCGCTGTAGGCGAGCCACCCGCAGATCTGGGACCCTGCTGAAAAAAGCACCCGCTGAAATTCGGTGTGGCGGGCATGGGGAATGGGACGGTATTCAACGAGCGGCGTACTCCATTTGACTTTTGTCGGCGTGCGAAGCAATGACGCCATTTCATCCCGGTCCGATTCGGCCAGCCCCGCATCCTGTGCGGTTTGAGGCAGCCAGTCGGCATCGCAGGCAGCGTCCTCGAAACCATCGGGGATGAGAACCGGCGACAACGCCTTCAATACGTCATCGGCACCCAGAGCGCGAAAGATCTCCTGCCGTTCCCTGTAGACACGGCTCGCCACGGCTGCGGGGCGGCCTATCTGCTCACCCGCCCGCTTTGCGATATCGGCAGCGGTACGGAAGAGGCCGTTTTCAGGTGTCTCCTGGTCGGTGCCTGAAACTCGCTTCTGCGGGCAGGACGCTTCATTGGAGCCGGCTTGTTGTGGTTCAACCGCAGGCTTTTCTCGCTGCTCCCCGGGTTGCGCCAGCCAGTCGGCGGTAGCCGATGCATCAAGGAACTCATCCGCGTCCGTTTCGTCGACCTCGCCACGTAATCCCGGGCGCGCTCCGACATGTTCAGGTGTTGCGCCAATGTCGTTTCCAATCGCGACAACTCGCGCGCTCCGGGATTCCCGCTTGCGCTCGCCGGGTGTCTTGCGCGCCTCGCAGCGGCTTTGTGGCTGACTCCATTGAACGACCGGACTGTCATCGTCCCCCAGCAAAATCGCCTCGAGCTCCGGATGACCGAGCGCGTAGTCCCGTATCTCGCGACGGAAATAATCGGACGCCTCCTGTTCATTTACAGGCACGCGTCCCCGGAAAATCCGCTTGATCGCATCCGCATTCCCGGACGCTTGCAGCGCCTTCCAGATGGCGTTGAAGAAGCAGTTGCCATCAGGCCGAATCCAGACTCTTTCGCCATCTATCAGCGCCCAGTAGTGCTCCCCCGCCACCTCGATATACACATCGCCAACGCTGTGCGCTGATGCACCAAAAGACGCATGGGTTGGACCGTTCCAGACGTGAAGCGCGAGGCCGCCCTCCTTCCAGCAGGGAAGTTCAGAAACCAGAAAGGGCATGGAATCCGCCAGCTCAAAATTCCACTCGCCATTGCAGCCGATGCGTTCCACCTGGTCTGTCCACCTCGATTGCGCAACATCGGGTTGCCCGACAGCATCGTCGTGTCGGCGTGGCTTCGTTCTGGTCGTGGAATCGTTCTCTGCGTAGCTGCGCATAAGCCACCTCGGAATCGGACAGTTGACTTTGGGTAGAGCCGTGCGGGACCCGCTCGTGGCGCGCGCCGTTTCCGGCAGGTCATCACTACACGGCGACGCCTGTCGCAAGGGACGGGGTTTTATCTGGAACATCTGCACGAGCGACTGCCGGCGCACGCCGGCTAACCGCACGTTGGCGAAGACGCACCTGCCGGTGCTTCGCATGGGTCGCGCTAAACCCTCGACATCGTCGAGAATTAGCGGATATGAATTTCAATATAGCCAGTGAAGATGGCCATCAACGTGATGGCTGCATGACAATTCCGTCATGAGACGTTCAGTGGCCGCCGCAGGGAAGGGATGCGACATCGCGCGCAGTGCCGACCCCTCTCCCAATGCAACCTCGCCAATACACTTCGTCACGCTGGACAGCGACGCCGTTGCCCTCGAGTGACTGCGAAACGGACCGCCGCTAACCTCCGGTTGCCCGCAGCTTCCTTCCCTGCTCCCGAATCTGTTCCAACGTGGCACCCGGCGTGCTCGCTTCCTGCGGCATCCTGATCTCGATCACCGCCGCGCGCTTGGCCTCCATCGAACGCTGCAATGCAGGCAGGAAATCTTCGGTGCGCTCCACTGTTTCACCATGCGCGCCGAACGAGCGCGCAAACGCCGCGAAGTCCGGATTGGTGAGACCCGTGCCGTGTACGCGATTCGGATAATGCCGCTCCTGATGCATCCGGATCGTGCCGAAGTGGCTGTTGTTCACGACAATGAAAATCACATGCAGGTCGTACTGCATCGCCGTCGCGAGTTCTTGCGCGGACATCATGAAACAGCCATCGCCCGCGAGCGCGACGACAGCGCGATGCGGATACATCGACTTCGCGGCGATCGCCGCCGGCACGCCGTAACCCATTGCGCCGCTGGTTGGCGCGAGTTGCGAGCGGTAGTGGCGATACGAGAAATGCCGATGCAACCACGTTGCGTAATTGCCCGCGCCGTTCGTGAGGATCGCGTCTTCCGGCAGATGCGCGCGCAACTGCTGAATCACTTCGCCCATTTGCACGTCGCCGGGAATCTGACGCGGCTTGCGCCAGTCGAGATACGCTTGATGCGCGTCTTGTGCCGCGCCGGCCCATGCCGGTTTGTTGGAAGACGGCTTTAATGCGGCAAGCAACGCTGTTAGCTCCGGCATCCCAGAGACGATTGGCAGATCCGCGGCATAGACGCGCCCGAGCTCTTCCGCGCCTTGATGCACATGCACGAGCGTTTGCTTCGTCTTCGGGATATCGAGCAACGTGTAGCCGTTGGTCGTCGCTTCGCCTAGCCGTGGGCCCAACGTGAGCAGCAAGTCCGCCTCGCGGATGCGTTGAGCCAGCGCCGGATTGATGCCGAGGCCGACGTCGCCGGCATAGTTCGGATGCTCGTTATCGAGCGTGTCCTGGAAGCGGAAAGCGAGGCCGATCGGCAATTGCCAATGCTCGACGAAGCGTTGCAGGTCGGCGCATGCGTCGGGCGTCCAGCCGCTGCCGCCGGCGATCACCATCGGCCGTTGCGCGCCTTCCAGCAACTGACGTAGCGCTTCGATCTGAGCCGCGGACGGCGACGCCGCCACACGCTTATATCTCGGCGCGCCGGTGACCACTTCGCATGCATCGCTCAACACATCTTCCGGCAACGACAACACGACTGGCCCCGGACGGCCCGACGTCGCCGTGTGAAATGCATGGCTCAGATACTCGGGAATGCGCTTCGGATCGTCGATTTGCGCGACCCATTTCGTCATCTGACCGAACATGCGCCGGTAGTCGATTTCCTGGAAGGCCTCGCGGTCGAGATGCTCGCGTGCGCATTGACCGATCAGCAGGATCATCGGCGTGGAGTCCTGAAACGCAGTGTGCACGCCGATCGATGCATGCGTCGCACCCGGTCCGCGCGTGACGATGGCGACGCCCGGACGTCCGGTCAATTTGCCGACTGCTTCGGCCATGTTCGCCGCGGCCGCTTCATGCCGGCAGACGATGGTCTGGATGCGGTCGGTTTCGTCGTGTAGCGAATCGAGCACGGCGAGAAAGCTCTCGCCGGGGACGCAGAAAACACGTTCGACACCGTGTGTCACCAAGGCATCGACTACTAGACGCGCGCCGGTTGTGCGGGCGGTGGGAGAAGATTCAGAAGCGAGCGGCATTGCGATAAAGCCTCCAGACAGTGCGTTGGGTGCGAGGGTTCAACACTCCACAATATTCACCGCCAACCCCCCGCGCGACGTTTCCTTGTACTTCGTCTTCATATCCGCGCCGGTCTGCATCATCGTCTTGATCACGGAGTCCAGCGACACGTAGTGCGTGCCGTCCCCGCGTAACGCCATTCGCGCGGCATTGACGGCTTTCACCGAGCCCATCGCATTCCGCTCGATACACGGAATCTGCACCATCCCGCCGACCGGGTCGCACGTGAGCCCCAAGTTGTGCTCCATGCCGATTTCCGCCGCGTTCTCGACCTGCTTCGGCGTGCCGCCCATCACCGCAGCCAGCGCACCCGCGGCCATCGAACAAGCCACGCCCACTTCGCCCTGGCAGCCCACTTCCGCACCCGAAATCGATGCGTTCAGCTTGTACAGAATGCCGATCGCTGCCGCCGTCATCAGGAAGTCCATCACGCCCTGCTGGTTGGAGCCCGGCATGAAACGCGTGTAGTAATGCAGTACCGCCGGGATGATGCCAGCCGCGCCGTTGGTCGGCGCGGTGACCACGCGCCCGCCCGCAGCGTTTTCTTCGTTGACGGCGATTGCGTACAGGTTGATCCAGTCGATCATCGACAGCGGATCGCGCAGCGCCAACTCAGGGTTACCCGATAACGCGCGATACAACTGCGGCGCGCGGCGCTTCACCTGGAACGGGCCAGGCAAATTTCCGTCCGCATCCGGATTGTTGATGCCGCAACCGCGCGACACGCACGACTGCATCACGTCCCAGATCTTTAGCAAACCCGCGCGCGTCTCCTCTTCCGTATGCCAGACACGCTCGTTTTCCCACATTAGTTGCGCGATGCTTTTGCCGGTCGATTCACACAGCGCGAGCAGCTCGTTGCCGCTGCGGAACGAATGCGGCAATTGATCGACGGCGCTCAGTACCTTGGTGTTCGCCGCGCCGGCCGTCACCACAAAGCCGCCGCCAACCGACAGATAGGTCGACTCGCGCAGCGTCCCGCCTTGCGCATCGAAAGCGCGCAGCTTCAAACCATTCGGATGTTCAGCCAGCGCCTGGCGATAAAACGAAATGTGCTCTTTCTGGACGAACGGCACGTCGTGCGTGCCGAGCAAGGCGAGCTTGCGCGACACTTTCACCGCTTCCAGACGCTGCGCGATCGTATCGGGATCGACCGTGTCAGGCGCGTCGCCCATCAAGCCGAGCATCACGCCGCGATCGGTGCCGTGACCCTTACCGGTCGCACCGAGCGAGCCATACAGCTCCACCTTCACCGATGCCGTCGCATCAAGCAGCCCGTCGCGTTCGAGCCCGTGCGCGAACATCAGCGCCGCGCGCATCGGCCCGACCGTATGCGAACTGGACGGACCAATGCCGATTTTGAAGAGGTCGAACACGCTGACTGCCATTTACTGCTCCCTGCTGATAAAAGTTAGTTTAGCGCGCCGGCAGCGGCAAACACACGGCGAGCCACGCGGGCGGCGTCGGTGCAAGCTGCAGCGCGATCGGCGTATAGCGTCCGTCGAGACGCGCCGCCAGGTGAAACAGTTCCGTCGCGTTCTTCGGATCCCATTGGCCCGAATAGCCGGACAAACCGGCCTCGCGACGTTTGGCATCGAACGGGACGTTCGAATGCACGAATTCTTCATGCGTCTTGCTGCCGGCCGCATAGGGCGCCAGCCAGTTGAGCGCGGCCTCCAGCGACGCGCCGTTCGCGCCCTTTTCCGGCAGCCAGTTGCGATTGTGGCGGCGCGCGGCGACCGCGGCGGTCACGAGCGGCTGCAGATCGTAGGTGACGTAATGCAGCGCATCTCGCTCACCGAAGTCGAACGTCGAGCCGTCCGGCGCGATATTGTCGGCAATATGCTCGTCGAACAGACGTTGCGCCGCGTTGACCATTTTGCGGTTGTCGAGCGTGAATGCGGCCATCGAGATCAACTTGATCCGGTGGCTCTGCCAGTTGTTCTTAAACGTGCCCTTGAGGGGGCGCGGCTGTGCGTCGATCTGTGCGATGTAACCGTTCGCGAGCTTCGTCAGAAACGCCATTGATGCGTTGCGCGTCTTCACGGGCAACGCGCTCGCGGTCATGTCGTAGGCGAGAATCAGGCCTTCGAAACGCGTTTCGTCGATCGGATTGAAGCTGGGCTGATAGGTCGTGACCCACGCATACAGAAAGCGGTCGACCAACTTCAGATAACGCTCGTCGCTGGTCGCACGCCATGCGAGCGCGGCATTGCGCAGCAGATCGAGATCTTTCTCAGCCTCCACACTTTGATCGTAGATGCCCTCGTGCGGCAGCGTACCTTCGGTATGCAGTTTCGCCAGCGCATGCGGCTGGTCGTTCAGATGCGCCAGCACGTTGCTGACCAGCGCCTTGACGCCGGGATCGGCGTTCGTGCGTTCGCTGGTTTGCAGCGCGGGCGCCGCGCAAAAATTCATCGCGGCTTGCGCCTGCCTCAGCGGCAGCAGCACGGCTGCGCCGGCCAGCAATAGCGTGCACGCCTGCTGCCACGTCTGGGCCTGCCGTGCTTCGGTCCGGCTTTGCATCAATCGCACCTTTCGCGCCATGCGAAACTCCTCGTTAGGCTGATTCGGTGTGTGATGTTAGCCGGTTGCGGACACAAGCGACAGAACCGCGGACAGAACCGCGCAACGCCTGCTTACAACGGTCAGGCGACGCGCGGTCGCGGCCGCGCTTACTCGTAGTCGGCGATCGGCACGCAGGAGCAGAACAGATTGCGGTCGCCGTACACGTTGTCCGCACGGCCAACCGGCGGCCAGTACTTCTTCGCGATCAGGGTGGGCAGCGGATACGCGGCGGTTTCGCGCGCATACGCATGCTTCCAGTCGTTCGCGATGACCACCGCTGCCGTGTGCGGCGCGTGCTTCAGCGGATTGTCCTCGCGGTCCGAGCGGCCTTCTTCGACGGCGCGGATTTCCTCGCGGATCGCGATCATTGCTTCGATGAAGCGGTCGAGTTCTTCCTTCGATTCCGATTCGGTCGGCTCGACCATCAGCGTGCCCGGCACCGGGAAGCTCATGGTCGGCGCGTGGAAGCCGTAGTCGGCGAGGCGCTTGGCGACGTCGTCGACGGTGATGCCGCTGGTGTCCTTGATCGGACGCAGATCGAGAATGCACTCGTGCGCCACCAGTCCACCCGGGCCCGAATACAGCACCGGATAATGCGGCGCCAGCTTCTTCGCGACGTAGTTCGCGTTGAGGATCGCGGTTTCGGTAGCGGCCGTGAGGTTCTTCGCGCCCATCATCGCGATGTACATCCACGAGATCGGCAGGATCGAAGCGGAGCCGTACGGTGCGCCCGACACTGCGCCGATACCATTCGGCGCGCGCTCATAGCCCGACGAGGTCTGATTCGGCAGAAACTGCGCGAGATGCGCGCCGACCGCGACCGGGCCGACGCCCGGTCCGCCGCCGCCGTGCGGAATGCAGAACGTCTTGTGCAGGTTCAGGTGCGAGACGTCGCCGCCGAACTGACCCGGCGCGCACAGGCCGACCATTGCGTTCATGTTTGCGCCGTCCACATAGACCTGGCCGCCGTGCGCATGCACGATCTCGCAGATCTCGCGCACGTTCGCCTCGAACACGCCGTGCGTCGACGGATACGTGATCATGATCGCCGCGAGCTTGTCGGCGTGCTGATCGGCTTTCTTCTTCAGGTCTTCGGTATCGACGTTGCCTTGCGCGTCGCATGCCACCACGACGACCTGCATGCCGGCCATTTGCGCCGACGCCGGGTTCGTGCCGTGCGCCGATGCGGGAATCAGGCAGACGTCGCGATGCGCTTCGCCGCGCGACGCGTGGTAGGCGTGGATGATCAGCAGGCCGGCGTATTCGCCCTGCGAGCCGGCGTTCGGTTGCAGCGACACCGCCGCATAACCCGTGGCCGCAACCAGCATCTCTTCGAGCTGATCGATCATTTCGCGGTAGCCGACGGTTTGCTCCGCCGGTGCGAACGGATGGATCTGGCCGAATTCGGGCCACGTGACCGGCAGCATTTCCGACGTTGCGTTCAGCTTCATCGTGCACGAGCCGAGCGGGATCATCGAGCGGTCGAGTGCGAGGTCCTTGTCCGACAGGCTGCGCAGATAGCGCAGCATTTCCGTTTCGGAATGGTGGCGGTTGAAGACGTGGTGCGTGAGATATGCGCTGGTGCGTTCCAGTGCGGGCGGCACTGATGCGGTGTTCGAAGCGGCGATGGCCGAATCGAGCGCATCGACCTGCGGCACGTCCTTCGCACCTGCGGCTTCTGCGAACACGGCGAGCAGATCGGCCAGATCGCGACGCGAGGTGGTTTCATCGATCGACAGACCGACTTGCGTGTCGCTTACACGGCGCAGGTTGATGCGCTTCGCTTTCGCGGCGTCGTGCAGCGCTTGCGTGCGTACACCGCTTTCGAACGTCAGCGTATCGAAGAACGTTTCGTTGACGAGTGTGTAGCCGAGTTGCTTCGCGCCTTCCGCCAGCAACGCAGCGATACGGTTCACGCGCAGCGCGATCGTCTTCAGCCCGTGCGGGCCGTGATATACCGCGTACATGCTGGCCATGATCGCGAGCAGCGCTTGCGCGGTACACACGTTCGAGGTCGCCTTCTCGCGGCGGATATGTTGTTCCCGCGTTTGCAGCGCGAGGCGCAGCGCGGGATTGCCTTGCGCATCGACGGTCACGCCGACCAGACGGCCCGGCATCTGGCGCTTGAATTCGTCGCGCACGGCGAGGTAAGCCGCATGCGGACCGCCGAAGCCAACCGGCACGCCGAAACGCTGCGTGTTTCCGACGGCCACGTCCGCGCCCCATTCGCCCGGCGGCGTGAGGACGGTCAGCGCGAGCAGGTCGGCGGCGACCACCACATGGCCGCCCGCGGCGTGGATGGCGTCGGCCAGCGCGCGGTAGTCGCGCACATCGCCGTTCACGCCCGGGTATTGCAGCAGCACGCCGAACGCATTCGCGTTCGGGGCTTCCGCCGCCGGGCCCACTTTCACTTCGATGCCGACCGGCATGGCGCGCGTCTTCACCACTTCGATGGTTTGCGGCAGCACGTCGTCGGCCACAAAGAACACGTTCGACTTCGGCTTGCCGATGCGTTGCAGCAGCGTCATCGCTTCCGCAGCGGCCGTGGCTTCGTCGAGCAGCGACGCGTTCGAGATCGCCAGACCCGTCAGGTCGACGATCATCTGCTGGAAGTTCAGCAGGGCTTCCAGACGGCCTTGCGAGATTTCCGGCTGATACGGCGTGTACGCGGTGTACCACGCCGGATTTTCCAGCACGTTACGCAGGATCACCGTGGGGGTGTGCGCGTTGTAATAGCCTTGCCCGATGTACGAGCGGAACACCTGGTTCTTGTCCGCCAGCTCACGCAGCGCGGCGAGCGCTTCGGCTTCGCTTTTCGGTTGCTTGAAGGGCCCGAGCGGCAGCGGCTCGGTGCGGCGGATCGTCTTCGGAATGACGGCGTCGATCAGCGCGGCGCGCGAGGCAAAGCCAAGGGCTTCGAGCATCGCATGCTGGTCGGCCGAATCCGGGCCGATGTGCCGTTCGGCGAAGGCGTCATGCACTTCGAGCGCGGCGAGCGAGAGAGGAGTGCGGTTCATCAGACGATCCGGGTGTTCGAGCTTCATGAGGTGTTCCTGCCGGTGCGGGCGTCGTTTCGACAATTGAAGCGGACGCGCCGCACCTGTCGGGTTTAAACGTAATGGTGAAACTTGCGATGAATCAGGCGCCGATCGACTTCGTATACGCGTCGGCGTCCATCAGGCGGTCCAGCGATGCGTCCGCGGCCGGCTTGATCTTGAAGAGCCAGCTGTCGTACGGCGCGGTGTTGACGCCATCCGGTGTGTCGGCGACGGCCGGGTTCGCTTCGATGATTTCGCCCGAAACCGGCGCGTAGATATCGGAGGCGGCTTTTACCGACTCGATCACGGCGACGGTGTCGCCTGCCGTGACGGTCTTGCCCAGTTCCTGGACTTCGAAGAAGACGATATCGCCGAGCGCTTCCTGCGCGTGGTCGGTGATGCCGACCGTCAGCGTGCCGTCCGCTTCAGTGCG
This sequence comes from Paraburkholderia sp. IW21, assembly GCF_041321145.1. NCBI lineage: Bacteria > Pseudomonadati > Pseudomonadota > Betaproteobacteria > Burkholderiales > Burkholderiaceae > Paraburkholderia > Paraburkholderia sp. IW21. The sequence continues at coordinate 156,579 of NZ_JBGGWA010000010.1, forward strand.
GACCCATTCGTGCGATTCGGTATATTTCAGATCGGCCGGGATGCTCATCGGATGCTCCTATGCGGTGTGATTCGGTAATGATTTAAAAGTGGTGACGCACGCGCCGGCTGCTTAAACCGCGAGCACTTTGCCGTTGCGCACGAACGGCAGTTTTACCACGCTTGCGGGGACGTTTTTGTCACGAATCTGGACGTGAACGGTATCGCCCGGCTGCACGCCTTTCGGCACCCGCGCGAAGGCGATCGATTCCTGCATCGTCGGGGAAAAAGTGCCGCTGGTGATTTCGCCTTCGCCCTGCGGCGTGACGACTTTCTGATGAGCACGCAGCACGCCTGCCGCCTTGCCGTTTTCCTTCAACAGGATCAGGCCGACGAAAGCGGCCTGCGAGCCGTCGGCTTCAAGTTTGCCCTTGCCGACGAAGTCGCGCGGCGAGGTCAGGTCGACGGTCCATGCGAGGCCGGCGTCCAAAGGCGAGACGTTGTCGTCCATATCCTGGCCGTACAGATTCATGCCGGCTTCGAGGCGTAGCGTGTCGCGCGCGCCGAGACCCGCGGGGCGCACGCCTTGCGCTTGCAGCGCGTTCCACAGCGCTTCGACGTGATCCGCCGGGACGATGATTTCGAAGCCGTCTTCGCCGGTGTAGCCAGTGCGGGCGACGGTCAATTCACCGAACGGCGTCTCGGCGACGCGCGCCGCGTTGAAGGGTTTCAAAGTTTCAGTGGCGGCACGTGCGGACGGCACGGTTTGCCAGACTTTTTCGCGTGCATTCGGGCCTTGCACGGCGACGATCGCGTAATCGCGGCGCGGCGTGATAGTCAGTCCGAAACTGCCTTCGGCGTTGAGCTGGCCGAACCAGGCGATGTCTTTGTCGGCGGTGCCGGCGTTGACGACCACGCGGAAATGATCTTCGCCGAAGTAATAGACGATCAGATCGTCGATCACGCCGCCGTTCGGATTCAGCAGACAGGAATAGAGCGCGCGGCCGGGCGTTTGCAGCTTGGCGACGTTGTTGGCCAGCGCATATTCGAAGAAAGCGCGCACGCGCTCGCCGGTGAAATCGACGACGCACATGTGCGAGACGTCGAACATGCCGGCGTCGGTGCGCACGGCGCGGTGTTCGTCGATCTGCGAGCCGTAGTTGACGGGCATGTCCCAGCCGCCGAAATCGACCATGCGGGCGTTATGTGCACGATGGGTGGCGTTGAGCGGGGTGTGTTTGAGTTCGGTCATGGGGCCTCGGGCATCTCGAGAAACAAAAAAGGCCATGCGGCGCCAAGCCTCGCGGCTGATGCCTGCGAGCGGTGCGTTGCATGACCCCTCTGTCCTCGATACCTGAGAGATTGCGCCGCCGTGAGGACGTTGCTTCGTCACGGTGAGACGCGCGCCCCTTCGGTGGGCAGCCTGCCAAATCTGCTCGATGTAGACGACGCAGACGGCTACTGCCGCTCTCCAGAGTGCGAAAAACCTGGGCCTGATGTTGCCTTGACGCGGGTTTTTCGACGCGGTCGGTCCTTTTGCCTGAGAGTTTGCGGGTGTGCCCCTTCGGCGGCGCGGCCTGCGGTTTTCTGCGGCCAGCACGCTCTCCCGACGCGTGCGGCGAATGTACGCGAGGGCCGGGGGCTTGTCAAATAAAGGCCCGCAAGGGGCGTGGCCGTTGGTGCGGCGGCTTCGCGCAGGTCAAAAAAAACGCGGGACGTGATGCCCGCGCTCGGTCTGCTTCAGGTGCCTTTACGTCGCGATTATTCGCCGATGGCGTGAGCGGCGTTGTCCAGTTCCTGGTTCAGCACGCGCTGTTCGTCGCCGGACAGGCCGCCGCCGTGTTGCGCGGCCATGTCGTGGGCTTCCTGACGGATCACGTCGAGCCGATGATGCAGGGCGCCGCCTTGCGGGGGCGGATAGTAGCCCTGGCTGACGCGGGCGTCGATGCGGCGGCGCAGGTTGTCGATACGGCCGTCGACCTGATGGAGCCGCTGATCCGCGATTTGCTGCGGGTTAGGGCGCGGCGCCGGCGCGGGTTGGGGCGCCACCACGCAGGCGGCCAGTGAGGTGAGCAGAGCGCATGCGACTAGCGCGCGGACGATACGGGGCATGGACTCTCCGGAAGTCATTGTCGTTTTGTGGTGCTGCTGGGGTAGCAACGGATTACTGCGGCTTCGCGCTGACCGGGGAGGCGGCGTTATTTGTAACGTTATGTTCCTTTCGGAGTTGTCAGGAATTTGCTTGAAAGCTCAGCGAATGCGTTCGAACGGCAAGCGAACGCCTTCCTCCGAGCTTCGGGCCGCAAGCTCGATAACCGTCATCACGTCGACCGCATCCTGAGCGCTGACCGGAAATTTCACGCCGTTTTGAATGGCATCGGCCAAGGCAATATAAAAGCCAACATATTCCCCATGACGGGTAGGCAGTTCCCGCTCGACGTCCTGGTCGCCTTCCTGAACGCGCAGCACCCCCGCCGCGTTGCCGGCGCCAAAGCCTTCATCGCCAGGCCGCAGTCCAGCCTTCAACTGATCTTCCTGCGTATCGAGCCCATATTTCACATAGCTCCCGCGCGTGCCGTGAATCGCGAACCTCGGCGCGACCAGCGCAGTCAACGCGCTCGCGTGCAACACCACCTCGAACTCTCCGTACCCCAATTGAATATGCACGTAGTCCGGCGCGCTGGCCTGATCGCGATGCGTTCGCACCGTCGCGGAAACTGTCGCCGGGGCGCCGAACAATGCCAGCGCCTGGTCGATCAAATGCGGGCCAAGATCAAACAGCAAGCCGCCGCCGCGCGAAGCCTCCTCGCGCCACCGCTGCCGAACCTCGGGCCGGAAACGGTCGAAATGCGATTCGTATTGCGTGATGCGCCCCAACTCTCCGCTGGCGAGCAGATCCCGCACGGTGAGGAAATCACCGTCCCAGCGGCGGTTGTGGAAAGGCACGAACAGCTTGCTGCGGGCCAGTGCGATGTTGGCAAGCGTGTGAGCATCGGCGGCAGTCAGCGTGACCGGTTTGTCGACCACCACATGCTTGCCCGCTTCCAGCGTGCGGCGCGCCAGGTCGAAGTGCGTGTCATTGGGCGTCGCGATCACGACGCACTCGACTTCTTCGAGCGCGAGCAACGCGTCGAGATCGGCCACTACCTTCGCGTGCGGGTAATCGGCCAGCGCGCGCTCGGGCTGACCGGTCGCGATGGCCGCGACGCCCGCCCGCCCGCAATGCTCGATCACCGGCGCATGAAAGGTCGCGCCAGCAAAACCGTAACCCATCAATCCAATCTTCAGCGATGCGGACATGCGTGTCTTCCTGCAAAAACGGCGCGCCGCTTTGCCACCGCGGCGATGGCGCGCAACAGCGTAATTGTGGCATGTCCCGAAGGCGGACTGTCGGCCTCGTCGTGGGCGTCGGTCGCAGTCATCCGTCGCGGTCATCCGTTGCAGTCATCCGTGTTAACATCGCTCCTCTCGCGCGGGAACGCAGCGGGCCGGAACACCCTCGCAGCACGTGGGGCGCCTGTTTCAGCCGCTGGCACCGCGCAGCATGCCCCCGGGCCTTCGGTCTCGCGACTCCGCACCCAAGCGCCCTCAACCGCATTACCCATCCACAGACGATGTCCGCAGGCCTGAACCCCGCTCAAAATGAAGCGGTCCGTTATCTTGACGGCCCGTGTCTCGTGCTCGCCGGCGCAGGCAGCGGCAAGACGCGCGTGATCACGCAGAAAATCGCGCACCTGATCGAAGCCAAAGGCTTCGAGCCGCGCCACATTGCTGCCGTCACGTTCACGAACAAGGCCGCGGCGGAAATGCGCGAGCGCGTCGGCAAGCTGCTCGAAGGCAAGACGCTCACCACGCCCGGCAAGGAAGGCCGCAAAGTGCCCGTCAATCAGTTGACGGTCTGCACCTTCCACTCGCTCGGCGTGCAGATTCTGCGGCAGGAAGCGGAACACGTCGGCCTGAAGCCGCAGTTCTCGATCATGGATTCGGACGACTGCTTCGGTATGATCCAGGAGCAGGTCGGCTCGACGGACAAGGGCCTTATCCGCAAGATCCAGTCGATCATCTCGCTGTGGAAAAACGGCCTGATCATGCCGGAAGAAGCGATCGCGATCGCCGCGAATGAGGACGAGCATCAGGCCGCGATCGTCTACCGCAATTATGTGGCGACGTTGCATGCGTATCAGGCGGTCGATTTCGACGACCTGATCCGTCTGCCGGCCGAGCTCTTCGCGAAGAACGAGCAGGTGCGCGACCGCTGGCAAAACAAGCTGCGCTATCTGCTGATCGACGAGTATCAGGACACCAACGCCTGCCAGTATGAGTTGCTGAAGCAACTCGCCGGTCCGCGCGCCGCGTTCACCGCGGTGGGCGACGACGATCAGGCCATCTACGGCTGGCGCGGCGCGACTTTGGAAAATCTCGCGCAGCTCGGCAAGGATTTCCCGAAGCTGCATCTGGTGAAGCTCGAGCAGAACTACCGCTCGACGGTGCGCATTCTCACCGCCGCGAACAACGTGATCGCGAACAACCCGAAGCTGTTCGAAAAGAAGCTCTGGTCCGAACACGGCATGGGCGACACGATCACCGTCACGCCTTGCAACGACGAAGAACACGAAGCCGAATCCGTCGTGTTTCGCCTGTCGGCGCACAAGTTCGAGCGGCGCGCGAAGTTCCGCGACTACGCGATCCTGTATCGCGGCAATTTCCAGGCGCGCATCTTCGAACAGGTGCTGCGGCGTGAGCGGATTCCGTACGTGCTGTCCGGCGGGCAATCGTTCTTCGACAAAGCCGAGATCAAGGATATCTGCGCGTATCTGCGCCTGATCGCCAACGCCAACGACGACCCCGCGTTCATCCGCGCGATCACCACACCGCGCCGCGGCGTCGGCAATACGACGCTCGAAGCGCTCGGCTCGTTCGCGGGCCAGGCGAAAGTGTCGCTGTTCGAAGCGGTTTACATGGGCGGCATCGAGGCGCGCTTGTCGCCGCGTCAGATTGAACCGATGCGCGTGTTCTGCGACTTCATGCAACGCCTCACCGATCGCGCCGAGAAAGATGCCGCCGGCACGCTGCTCGACGAACTGATGGACGCGATCCACTACGAATCCTATCTGTACGACGCATTCGACGAACGTCAGGCGCAGTCGAAGTGGCAGAACGTGCTGGAGTTCACGGAATGGTTGAAGCGCAAAGGCACCAAGGCTGAGCCCGAGGGGTCGGCGGGTTCCGGGAAGGGCGAAGCAACCGGCTACGACACCGCCGCCGGCTTTGGCGACACCGGCAAGAATCTGCTCGGCCTGATCCAGACCGTCGCGCTGATGTCGATGCTCGAAGGCCGCGAAGAAGATCCGGATGCGGTGCGGCTTTCGACGGTGCACGGCTCGAAGGGGCTGGAGTATCCGCACGTGTTTCTGGTGGGCGTCGAAGAAGGCATCATGCCGCACCGCGGCGGCCCCGACGACGAGCCGATCGACGACGCGCGCATCGAGGAAGAACGCCGTCTGATGTACGTCGCGATCACGCGGGCGCAGCGCAGCCTGCATCTGAACTGGTGCAAGAAGCGCAAGCGGGCGCGCGAAACGGTGGTGTGCGAGCCGTCGCGCTTCATCCCGGAGATGCTGCTCGACGACGCTCCGCCGCCGACGCCCGAAGAAGCGCCGATGTCGCCGAAAGACCGGCTCGCGAGTTTGAAGGCGCTGTTGCAGAAGCCTTGAAGGTTGGAGCGAACGTGAGCGCATGCGCGTTTTACGTCGCTTGCTCGGAGCACTTCGGCGTTGGCATTTGTCGAAGCGTTCAGCCGTCCCGCAACTGCATCAGCCGGCACCTAAATCAGCAGCGCATAAAAACGCATCACGCATGAAAAAAATCCCTGCTCGTGTTGCCACGGTGCAGGGATTTTTTCGTTCTACTTCAACCGCCGGAAGCGGCTTATTTCACTGCGCTGACCATGTAATCGACGGCGGCCTTCACATCCGCATCGGAGGCGGTCGAGCCACCTTTGGGCGGCATGGCGCCCTTGCCATGCAGCGCGTAGTTGTAGACCGTGTCGATCGGGTCTTTCAGGCGCGGCGCCCAGGCTTCCTTATCGCCGAACTTCGGTGCGTTCAGCACGCCGGCCGCGTGACACGCCTGGCAAACTTGCTGATACAGCGCCTTGCCGGCTTGCGAGGCGTCCGCGGTTTGCGTTCCACCGGCTGCCGGCGCGGCGGCCTGCGGCACGCTCGCCATGGCCGCCATTGCGGCTGCAGCTTGCGCGGCTCCCGCGTCCGACGCACCCGCTGGCGCCGCTGCGGGTGCGCCCGAGGCGGCCGCCGCAGCGCCCGCTGCCGGTTGCGCGGGTTCCGGGAAGCTCGCGCCGGAATTGTTCGCCATGTAAACCACCGCGCGGGCGATTTCGAAGTCGCTGTAGTCGTCGGGGCTGGTGCCGCCGCGCGGGGGCATCGCGCCCTTGCCGGCGAGCGCCGTGTGCCACAGCGTGTCGAAACCTTGGGCGATGCGCGGTGCCCAGTCGGCGGTATTGGTGAATTTCGGCGCACCTGCCGCACCCGCCGCGTGACACGCGGAGCAAACGGCCTTGTAGACCTCTTCGCCAGTCTTGTAGACGCGCGGTGCATTGGCATCGCGAATGTCGACTTGAGCGAATGGCTTGATGCGCGCGTTGACTTCGGCTTCGGAGAGACTATCTGTGCCGGCGCCAGTGCGCGTCGAATTATCGACGTAGATTACTAGCAGAACGATGATGACGATCGGTACCGCAAAACTGGCAATGATCGCGGCAATGAGCTGCCCGGGGGTTTTGATCGGTGCTCCGTGTGGTGCTTCGCTCATGCTTGTCTCGTCTCCGTGGGTATGTGAGCGGTACAGCGTGACGGCAACTTCTTGTTCTTGATTCAGGCACGGATGATTATAGACGCAAGGTTTCGACGGCGGCGAGGGGCTCGGCGACGTGTTCAGGAGGCGTTTACCCGCATCGCGGGGCGCTTCCGGCATCGCCCGGAAAGCGCCGAGTCCCGTCATGCAGGCCGTCCGGTGGACGGTTTGGCCGAAACCGGGTATCCTTTCGGTCTCGCTTTGGCGTCGCTCCTGTTCAGGTTGCCGCGCTTTCGTGTTGAAGCGCCCGTAGCTCAATGGATAGAGTACTGCCCTCCGAAGGCAGGGGTTGCTGGTTCGATCCCAGCCGGGCGCACCAATTCTGGTCGAGTTCCAACGCGATTCCCCGCTTCTGCTTCCTGGTTTGTTTCGCGCAGTCCTTCCGCGAACGACAGCCGCCATCATGACCACCTGTCGCCCGCCGGTTTCAACTAGCCGTCACCCTGTCACACCCTGACCAGCAGCTTCCCGAGATTCTTCCCCTCGAACAAACTATTCAGCGCCTGAGGCAACGCGTCGAAACCATCGACATACGTCTCCTGATAAACGATCTCCCCGCTCTTCACCCACGGCGCGACCGTCTGCAGCATCTCGTCCATCCGATGCATAAAATCACGCGCCAGAATCCCCTGGATCGTCGCACGCTGAAACAACATGTGTTGCAGGAAGCGCGGCGCAAGGTCCGGCGTATCGAGACCGCCGTCGTATTGAGCAATCGCTCCGCAGATCACGATCCGCGCGCGGCGCTTGATGAGCGGAATCACCGCATCAGTGACCATGCCGCCCACATTGTCGAAATACACATCGACGCCACCAGTCGCCGCCTGCAGCGCTGACTGTAAGCCTTCGAGCGTGGGATGCGCCCGGTAGTCGACCGCGCCGTCGAGCTTGAGCGTGTCAGTCAAAAACGCGCACTTGTCCGGGCCGCCCGCGATCCCGATGACGCGGCACCCTGCACGTTTGCCGAACTGCGCGACCAGTGAACCGACCGCGCCTGCCGCACCCGACACCACGAGCGTGTCGCCCGGGCGCGGCTTGCCCGCCTCCATCAAGCCGAACCACGCCGTGCGTCCCGGCATGCCGAGCACCCCGAGCGCGGTCGAAACCGGCGCGGCGTCCGGGTCGAGCCGCGTCAGTTCGCTGTGATGACACTTGGCATACAGCTGCCAGCCGCTATACGCCGACACCCAGTCGCCTTGCTTGAAAAGCGGACTCGCCGACGCCACCACTTCACCGGCCACGCCCGCCCGCTGCACGATACCGAGCGGATGCGGCACGTCGTAGGTATTGCGTTCGTGCTGCTGGATACGAATGTAAGGATCGACGCTGACGATACGCGCCCGGATCAACACCTCATTCGACGACAAATTGGCGTCGAGCTCGCTTTCGCGCAACTCGTAATGCTCATCGCCGACGCGTCCTTCGGGGCGCTTGACGTAAAACCACTGGCGATTTTGATAACTCATGTGAAGACTCATTGCTGTCGTAGACGGTGAGCGATCTTACCAGCGCAGTGAGCGTCTCAAGCCAGATCCTCAAGCTTGTTGAAAGCCGCACATCCCGTTAGAATCCCCCGGTCACTGGGGAGTAGCCTTCCTTCATTCCTTGAAGGAGAGCGCGTCAACATACTTGGCCTGCGGGTCATGGCGCGTTCGACCGGGTCGGTTTGGCGAGACCATTGGCGTACTGCTTCGTTCTGGTCGGACGGGTGGCGGTGCGTCATTGGTTCGTCATCTACGTCCGACCGCGGAGTTGCCCTGTGAAATATCGTTGTACCCTGCCAGTCCCTCCATTTGGTCGTCGTCGTCCGTCGCGCCGCTTGCCCTTTGCATGCCCAGGGAGCCGCGCATGACCGGTCTCGTGTTCGAACTCGCCATCATGCTGGTCGTCATTCTGGTGGCGGCCGAGCTCTTCACCAATGCGCTGGAACATCTCGGCGAGCGCCTGAATATCTCCGAGGGCGTGACGGGCTCACTGTTCGCGGCGGTCGGCACCGCGTTGCCCGAAACCCTCGTCCCGCTGCTCGCGATTGCCGGCGGCACGGCCGATAGCGCGGTCAATCAGGAGATCGGCGTTGGCGCCATTCTCGGCGCGCCGCTGATGCTCTCCACCCTCTCCACTTTCCTGATGACGCTCGCGATTCTCGGCTCGCGCGGCGCCAAAGGCTGGGTCATGCCGGAGCGCACGGGTTTTACGCGCGATCTGAACTACTTCCTGTGTGCCTTCGTGCTGGCGGCTGCCGCGATGTACGTGCCGCATGAACAGATGATCGTACGGGCGCTCTTTAGCGCGGCGCTGGTCGGCGTCTACATCACCTATGTGGTGATGACATTTCGCGCATCGAACCAACTGGTCGATGCGGGTCACGGCACCGAAGCGGCGGGCAAGATGCTGTTGGCGCGCCTCGGTGTGCCAACCAACCTCGCAACCATCGCGGTGCAACTGTTACTGGCTGTCGCATTGCTGGTGTGGGGGGCGGAAGGCTTCATTCACGGTGTACGGGGCGTCTCGCAGGTGCTCGGCATCTCGCCGCTGCTGCTGTCGCTGCTGATCATTCCGATCGCTACCGAATTGCCGGAGAAGGTCAACAGCATCCTGTGGATTCGCCGCGGCAAGGACACGCTCGCGTTCGGCAACATCACCGGCGCGATGGTGTTTCAAGGCACCTTGCTGCCCGCGATCGGGATTCTGCTGACGCCCTGGACGCCGCGCATCGAAGTGGTGACCGGCATCGTGATCACGCTCGCCTCCGCCGCGTGGCTGCGGATCAACGTGCGCGAGCGCGGCGTGCCGGTGTGGGCACTGCTGGTGTGCGGCGTGCTGTATGCCAGTTATCTGGTGATCACGTTGACCCGCTGAGCGAGCAATTCGAGCATCGGCTGATACGCGAGGTCGGCGTACAGCCGGTTAAAGCGCGCGTCGCTCGCGGAGTCGAACCATTGGCGCACGAGCGCGGCGTGACGGTGCAAGCTGAAAGAACCACAACGGTCAAAGCAAAGCAATGCAGTACCAGTGCACCGAGCGAATCATGAGGCCTCGTAAAAGGAGTGAGTCGAACTTTAAGCGAGCGCCAGTCTAATCGGGTAAAGCGGTTATTGCAGTCTCTGCGGATTTTTTGCGGCAGCAGCATTTCCCGTTCGGCCGCGTCAATTGCGCGCAGGGAGTTAGGCCTGTCCGAAATAACTAAAAACCGCATGCGGACATGGCGAAAAGATGCCAATTGAATTCGAGAAAAAGTGCATATGGCTTTGATTCGGCGTTCCTTTCGATCATGTTACAATTTTATCTCTGTAAATTTGGGATAACGTTTGCTAATATTCCGCAACGACGCAGTTGATGGAATTTTTTACCGACCGCTGGCTTCGTTTTGTGTTGCGTCTCTCTTGTTCAAGGAGCGTCCATGCACGCCCAATATGCCGTCGTATTGCTTTTCCAGATTGTTCGAGAGACTTAGCGCGATTTAATCGCGCGCCTCATCTGCTTTACATCTTTTACCCGGTCGCGCGTGGCTGCCGGGTGGGCGAACGCGTGCCCGAAACTAATTAGAAAATACGAACGCTATTTCTCTTTGCTTTATGTGCATTGGGTAAAGGAATGCGTTCGCCTATAAGAAGTGCCCATAGACGAGGTATGAGAATGGGTTGCAAGTGCGTGGCTTGGTCTGCAGCGTTATATGCCGCTTCGGTGGTATTGTCGCCGGCGTTCGCTCAGGCATCGGCTGACGAAGCCAATAAAAGTAATAACCCACTCAATCTGGCTGCCTCATTCAATATCCAGAATTACTACACGCCGAGTGTGTTCGGCGCGAGCGCGCACACCAACGATCTGCTGCTGCGTCCCACCGTGCCGATCGGCCCGAACAGCTTGATCGGCGTGCCGGAAATCTTCCGCGCCACCGTGCCGGTCAGCACTCGCCCCGACCCGCGCGGAGGCTATAACACCGGCCTCGGCGACCTGAACCTGTTCGACATCTTCCTGCTCTCGCAAGGCGACGTGCAGATCGGCGTGGGTCCGCTCGTGACCATGCCGACAGCGACCGATCCGAGCCTCGGCACAGGCAAGTGGCAAGCGGGCCTTGCCGCTGTCGCCGTCAGCGCGACGAAGGCGCGGCTTGTCGGGGCGCTGGTGCAATGGCAGCACTCTTTCGCCGGACAAAGCAGCCGGCCGACCACGCAGTCCCTCACCGCGCAACCGTTCGGCATTTTCAACCTGCCGGGCGGCTGGTACATCCGCTCGACCGGCACGTGGACTTTCGACCTGCAGCACGGCAGCTACTACATTCCGGTCGGCCTCGGCGTCGGCAAGGCGTGGAAGGGCGGTTCGACGATCTATAACGCGTTCATTGAACCGCAGTACTCCGTCGCCCATTCTGGCGCGGGTGTACCGAAGTTCACGATCTTCGCCGGCCTGAACATGACGTTCGGCAAATAGACCAGGACCTGAGAGAGATTGGACATGACGTTTATCCAACCCATGTCGCCCGGCGTGGGCCGCGCATCGAACGGGTTGCCGGCGCCGGCCGGCACCTACGACCTGATCACCCGTATCTACGGCCCCGATCAGGCCGCGCCCAACGGCAGCTGGAAATTCCCCGAGCCGAAAAAGCGCTAAGCCGCGCATGGACGAACCGGACAAGGATATGAACAGGAAAACCGCGACCTGGGTCACGGCTGCCGTGCTGGCGTCGGTCGCCGCACCCATTCTGGCGAAGACACAGCAGGGCCAGCCGGCCCATGCGGCGGCTGCCGCGGCGTCCGTGCCGGGCCCCGTGGCCGGCTACGCGATCTCCGAGGCATATGCCCGGCTGGTGGCGCGCCAGACGTACTTCTGGGCGTGGCCGCTGGTGAACGTCTACGGCCGTTTGTTGGCGATGAAGCAGGTGCCGCAGCCGGGTCTGAATGGTGGCATCGTGCCAGTCGCACCGCCCAATCATCTGTCGATGCTGCGCGACTATATCCAGCCGCAGGAGCGTTTTGTCGCGTGCCCGAATCAGGATGTGGTCTACGGCTCCGCGATCCTGGATCTGAACCGCACGCCGGTGGTCGTCCAGGTGCCCGATTTCGGTAAACGCTTCTGGGTCTATCAGGCCGTCGATTTGCGTACCGACGGTTTCGCGAGTCTCGGCAAGATGTACGGCACGCGGCCGGGCTTCTATTTGTTAGCCGGTCCCGACTGGCACGGCCAGGTGCCGAAGGGCATTCGCCAGGTGTTCCGCTCGTCGACCGGAGTCGGCAGCTTTATTCCGCGCGTTTTCATGGACGACACGCCGCAAGATCGCGCGGCCGTGCAATCGGTGCTTGCGAAGGTCGGCCTGTATCCGCTCGCGGAATATAACGGCAAGGTCAAGGAGACCGACTGGTCGAAGCTGCCGAGCTTCGGTGCAGCCGACGGCGCGGGCGGCAATGCCGAAGAGATCAAGTGGGTCGATCCCAACCGTTTCTGGGACCAACTGCCCACGGTGCTGGACGAGGCGCCGCCGCAGCGCGGCGAAGAAGCACTCTACGCGCAGGCGCGCGCGGTGATCGCGGCGGCGCGGAAAGATCCGGCGCTCAAGGCCGCTATTGTCGACGAGGCGGCCAGGGCCGAGACGGATCTGGTCACGCCGCTGTTCAACTTCAACACCTTCGGCAAGCGGCTGCCCGCCAACTGGAACTCGATCAGCAACGGCGCCGCATTCGGCACGGACTACTACACGCGCACGGCCGTGGCGAAGTCGAACATCTTCGTCAACAAGCCTAACGAGACAAAGTATTTCTACGCCGACGCCGACGCATCTGGTGGACGCCTCGATGGCAACGCACGCTACACCGTGACGTTTGCCAAGGAGAGTTTGCCGCCAGTTAAAGGCTTCTGGTCGCTGACGTTATACAACTCGCACCACTTCTTTTCGCCGAACGCGCAGAACCGCTACTCGCTCGGCACCAAGAACCAGGACCTGAAGTTCAATGACGACGGCTCGTTGACGCTCTACGTGCAGAACACGAGTCCCGCCGACGACAAACTCGCCAACTGGCTGCCGGCGCCGGCCAATGAAGCGTTCTCGCTGTATATACGCGCCTATTGGCCGCAGCAACCGGTAATCGACGGCAGCTGGACGCCGCCACCGATCAAGCGCGAACCGTGAGGAACGCGCCGTCGTGCAGGCACGCGGCCTGCGGCCGCAGTCCGTCCACACCTTGTTCCGCTGAGTGAGAATGCGGAAAACCCAATTTAATGAGGATGACTATGCGTCGCCCAAACCGTTTTTCCGCAAGCCGGTCACGCGCCAGGTTGTACGCGGGCGCGCTTCTTACCACCGTCGGCGTGGGTCTCTCACAGCAAGGGTGGGCCACTGAAGGTGGCCTTGGCAGGCCGATCACCGGCCAGCAGGTCACGCCGTACGCCGGTGTCGTGCCGCCTACCAGTGACTGGATCGTGTCGGCCACCACCATCTATTACGAAGGCTCGCTGGGCGCAAGCAAGACGATTCCCATTGCGGGCCAGATCACGGCCGGCGTCGACGTGACAGCCATGTACACCATCGTCAATGCGGTCAAGACGTGGGGCATCACCGCGGGCGGCTGGAACTTCGCATCCACGTTCGGGGTGCCGTTCCAGTACACCGACATCTCGTCGTTTCACGGCCGTCTGCCAAACGACCGCAACACCCAGTTCGCCGACATCTTCTTCACGCCGGTGGTGGCCGGCTATCACCTGACCAAGACCGACCACATTGCGCTGAGCGTGCAGATTTATGCGCCGACCGGCGCGTACAGCATGCGACGGCTTGCCAATGCCGGCCAGAACACATGGACCTTCACGCCGACGGTCGCCTACACGAAGCTGTTTCCGAAAGAAGAGATCGAGCTGTCGCTGAACTACGGCGTCGAGTTCTACACGCCCAACAACGACACGCACTATCACAACGCGCCGGTCAGCGTACTCGACCTGCTGGCGCTCAAGCGTTTCGGTGGCTGGGGCGTGGGTGTGGTGGGTGGCTATATCCAGCAGATCGGCCATGACAGCGGTGGACTTGCCGATGCCACCGGTGGCAACCAGGGGCATTCGGTCGGTATCGGGCCAATGGTCACCTGGTCGGGCAAGCTCCAGAAAACGCCGGTGTCGGCGTCGCTGCGCTGGGTCAACGAGTTCAACGTCAGCAACCGGCCGAAGGGGAATGCGGTGGAGCTGTCGGTCAGTGCCACCTTCCAGTAACGGACGATGCGCCCGTTGTCCCGCCATTCCGTGCGTCTGTCGTTTTCCGGCGGCGCCGCAACGCCCATCGAGGCCGCCGCGCCCCGCAGCCGCGGGCTGCGCGTCTCGGCGGTGGTCGCGGCGTTGCTGCTCATGTCGATCCACGGCCACGCGGAGTCGAAATTCACCGACCCCGAAGACGGCGCATTCGACCTGAGCGACCTGCTCCTGACGCATCGCGGCGTATTGCCTGTACCGACGCTGATTACCGAGCCGGCGGTCGGCTACGGTCTCGGTCTCGGCCTGCTCTACTTTTCGCTGCCAAAGAAAAGTGCCGACGCGCCCGGTGCTTCCAAAGCGCCGCCGAACATCACGGGCCTCGGCGGCTTCGCGACCGGCACGCATAGCTGGGGCGTCGGTCTGATGCACTTTCACACATGGGACGACGACCACATCCGCTACCTCGGCGTAATCGGCAAGGTGGGGCTGCATCTGAACTACTACGGCATCCTGAATCAGCCGCGTGCCTACCAGCTGGACGGCATCGCGCTCGTGCAGCAGATACTGTTCAGGCTCGGCAACAGTCATTGGTATGTCGGCCCGCGCTATACCTTCTTCGACGCGAGTACACGTTTCGGTCCGGTCATTCCGGAGGGCATTCACTCGTTCGAGAAAGACCAGCGCGTCGCCAAGGGCGGCGTGGTGGTCGATTACGACACACGCGACAACATGTTCTATCCCTCGAGCGGCACCTATGCCGAGCTCGAAGCAGACCTTGCACGAGGCGGCCTCGGCAGTTCGACCAACTTTCAGGAGCAGACCGCCCGTGGCTACCAGTGGATTCCGCTGTCGAAGAGCTGGGTCCTCGGTCTGCGTGCCGATACCGGCTTCTCGCAGGGAAACATTCCGTTTTTCGCGCAGCCGTACGTGTCGCTGCGCGGCGTGTCCGACGCGAAGTTCCAGGACAACAACCAGCTTACCGCCGAAGCCGAAATCCGCTGGAACCTGACACCGCGCTGGTCGGTGCTCGGCTTCGGCGGCGTCGGCAAAGCGTATGGCCATCTGCATTCGTTTTCGGATGCCCCCACCGCCTTCGGTTTCGGAACCGGCTTTCGCTATCTGATTGCGCGCAAGCTCGGCGTGACGATGGGCATCGACGTCGCGCACGGGCCTGGGCAGAACGCGTTTTACGTGCAGGTGGGCAGCGCCTGGCGCTGATTCGAACGAGCGGCGCTGATGGTTCGCAGTTCACAGAGGAGACGGGGCATCCGCCCGGTATTCGTTGGTACGCCGGGTTGAAGCAAGCCGCGATTCGATGTTGTTTAGTTCGGCAGGTGCCGATGTTTTGTTGATTCGAGGAAATGACGATGGAAAAACAAAGACGCTATCAGCGGCTCACCGCTGTCACGATTGCTGTCGCGACGCTTTGCATGGCGCACGCAGCCGTCTCGCAAACGGCCGCACCGAACAAGGAGGCCACCGTGATCACGAAGCAGGAGAACGCGGAGGTCTACAAGCAACTGCCGTTCGACGACAAGCAGGACTTTGAAGACGCACAGCGCGGTTTCATCGCGACCATTCCGAACGGCGTTATCAAGACCGACGACGGCGGCATCAGCTGGAGTTTGAACAAGTACAAGTTCCTGGAAGGCCAGGCGCCGGATACGGTGAACCCGAGCCTGTGGCGCAACGCCCAGCTCAACATGTTCAACGGCCTGTTCAAGGTCACCGATCACGTCTACCAGGTGCGCGGCCTCGATCTGGCGAACATGACGATCGTCGAGGGCGAGAACGGCATCATCATCATCGACGTGCTGGTCACCAGAGAGGCGGCACGCGCCGCGCTCGACCTGTACTACCAGCATCGTCCGAAGAAGCCGGTGCTGGCCGTGATCTATACGCACAGCCACGCCGACCACTACGGCGGCGTAAAGGGTGTGGTCGACGAAGCAGACGTGAAGAGCGGCAAGGTGAAGATCATCGCGCCGGAAGGTTTCCTCGCCGAAGCCGTCAGCGAAAACGTGTTCGCCGGTAATGCGATGGGGCGTCGCACGCTTTATCAATACGGCGCCTTCCTGCCGCCCAGCCCGCGCGGCCAGATCGACGCCGGCCTCGGCAAGACCACCTCGTTCGGCACGCTCGGCCTGATCGCGCCGACCGATACGATCAGCAAGACGGGCGAGACGCGCACCATCGGCGGAGTGCAGTTCGAATTCCAGATGGCGCCGGGCACGGAAGCGCCGTCCGAAATGCTGATCTACATGCCGCAGTTCAAGGTGCTCGATACCGCCGAAGACACGACGCATACGTTGCACAACCTCTACACGTTGCGTGGCGCGCAGGTGCGCGATGCGTCGAACTGGTGGAAGGTGCTGAACGAAGCAATCGTTCGTTACGGCGACAGGACCGACGTCGTGATCTCGCAGCATCAGTGGCCGACGTGGGGGCAGGAGCGGGCGGTCAGCTATATCGCCGGGACTCGCGACATGTTCAAGTACCTCCACGATCAGTCGCTGCGCCTCGCGAACGAGGGCTACACGATGACGGAGATCGGCGAGCAGATTCAGGTGCCGGATTCCATCGGCAAGAAGTGGTACAACCGCGGCTATTACGGCTCGGTGAATCACGATTCGAAGGCGGTGTACCAGCGCTATCTCGGCTGGTACGACTCGAATCCGGCGAACCTGCATCCGTTGCCGCCGGAACAGGAGTCGAAGGAATTCGTGCGTTACATGGGCGGCGCGGATGCCGTGATGGCGAAGGCGAAGCAGGACTTCGACAAGGGCAACTACCGCTGGGTCGCCACCGCGATGAACAAGGTGGTGTTCGCCGATCCGCAGAACAAGGCAGCGCGCAATCTCGAAGCGGACGCGCTGGAACAGCTCGGCTACCAGACCGAAAACCCGACGTGGCGTAACGAATATCTGATGGGCGCCTATGAACTGCGCAACGGCGTGCCGAAGGTGCCGGGCGTGAACACCGTTACGCCGGATGCGGTGGCGGCGATGAACCCGTCGTTGCTGCTGGACTACATGGGCATTCGCCTGAACGGTCCGAAGGCGAGCGGCAAGCATACGACCATCAACTGGGAGCTCGGCAACGGCGAGAAGTACGCAATCGAGTTGCGCAATTCGGTGCTGATCTACACGCCGAACGCGACGCTGCCGAATGCTGACGCCACGCTGACCATGAGCAAGGACGCGTTTGCATCGCTGCTGATGGGCGGCCAGACGCTCGACAAGGAAACGCAGTCGGGTCGGGCCAAGGTGGCCGGTGATTCGCAGAAGGTGACTGAACTGTTCAGCATGCTGGACAGCTTCAATCCGATGTTCAACATCGTGACGCCGTAACAGTCTGCCTTGCAGAAGGTGTGGGCGGCTCGGCTTGCAGCGAGCCGCCCGTGCCGATGTTCTCGACTCGCCGATGTTTATGCTGAAGGAAACGTGTGCCATGAAGACCACGATGAAGCGATCCTTGCTGCTGCTCGCCGGCGTCTGCACGTCGCTGGCGGTGACGCTCGCCACGCCTGCGCAGGCGCTCGCCGCCGCCGCGGTGCAGCCCGCATTGCATCCCCTTCCGACCGCGTGGCCGCGCGATTTTGACAGCGCGGAGCAGCGCATCGAGCTGTATCAGCCGCAGGTGGAAGTGTGGCAGGGCAACCGGATCGAAGGCCGCGCGGCCTTCGCGGTCGGCGCGAAGAGCGCCACGCCGAACTACGGTGTCGCGCATTTCACGGCGCGCGCCGAAATCGACAAGGCCAGCTCGACGGTGCAACTGCTCGATATCGTTTTCGACCAGGTCGACATGCCGGCGACACCCGGTGCCGCCGCCGGCGTGAAAACGGCCTTGCAGGCGCGGGTACCTGAAGACGGCCTCACCACCTCGCTCGAGCAGTTGCAGGCCAGTTACGCCAGCACCCACGAAGGCGGCGAACCGGGCCTCGCGGTGCAGAACAACGTACCCAACATCATCTTTGCCGAACGGCCCACGTTGCTCGTGCTGGTGGACGGCGACGCGAACTGGCGCGCGTTCGGCGATACGCATTATCAACGCCTGATCAACACGCGCGCGATGCTGCTTAGAGACACGACCGGCACGTTGCATCTGAACGCCGCGGGCTACTGGTACGACGCGCCCGCGCTCGATGGTCCATGGCATCTGAATGCAGCGCCGCCGCGTGAGCTGGTCGCCGCGGCGAAAAACGCGCAGACGAATCTGAAGTCCGACCCGATGTTGCCCGCCGACGGCAAGAAGCCTGCACAGGCGCCGGACGTGGTGGTTGCCGCGCAGCCGGCGGAGCTGGTGGTGACGAACGGCAAGCCGGCGTTGCAACCGGTGAAGGGCGTGAATCTGCTCTCCGTCACCAACGCCGACCACGCCCTGTTTGTCGAACCGCGCGACAACCGTTACTACCTGCTGCTGTCGGGCCGCTGGTTCAGCGCGGCCGGTTTGAAAGGCCCGTGGGCCTTTGTCGACGGTAAGAACCTGCCCGCCGATTTCGCGAAGATCGCCGCCGACGATCCGCATGCGAACGCGCTCGTCTCCGTGCCCGGCACGCCGCAGGCCAAAGAGGCGGCAATTGCCGCAACCATCCCGCAGACCGCGGCCGTGTCGCGCAAGACCACCACGCTGAAGGTCGTTTATGACGGCGCGCCGAAGTTCGTCGGCATCGCGGGCACATCGCTCTCGTATGCGGTGAACACGGCGACGCCGGTGATCGAGACCGCGCCTTCGCAATTCTTCGCCGTCGCCAACGGGATCTGGTTCACCGCGAGCGCGGCGAGTGGGCCGTGGCACGTCGCCGATACCGTGCCGGCCGCGATCTATACGATTCCGGCGGCGTCGCCCGTGCATTACGTGACATACGTCCACGTCTATTCGGCGACGCCGGATACGGTGGTGGTCGGTTATACGCCGGGCTACATGGGCGTGGTCGTCAATGCGGACGGCACAGTTGTGTATGGCACCGGCTATGTGTACGCGCCGTATGTCGGCGACGTCTATTACGGCTATCCGGCCACCTATGGCTACGGCGCGGGCTTCGCGCTCGGCACTACGGTGGGCTTCGCCTTCGGCTTTGCGATCGGCGCCACGTGGGGCGCACCGTCGCCGTACTGGGGACCGTATTGGGGCGGCGGTCCGTGGAGCTGGCAATACGCGAACGTCAACCAGGCGAATATCTACGGCCGCTGGGGGCAGGGCACCGTCACTCATGCGAGCGGCTGGAACGGTTGGACCGGCAATAGCTGGGCCGGCTCGGCCGCATCGGGTTTCAATCCGTACACCGGCGGCCATTTCCAGGCGAGCCGCGGCGCGGTCGAGAATGCGTACAACGGCAACTTCGCGGCCGGCCGGCAAGGCTCGTTCAGTAATCCGTCGACGGGACGCAGCGGCGCGGCGCGCGGCGGCGTGGTAGGCAACGAAGCCACCGGCGATTACGCGGCAGGCAGACAGCGCGCCGGCTACAACGCGCAGACGGGCCGCTACGGCGCGGCCGGCGCCGGCGTGACCGGCAATGCGTATTCAGGCGACCACGAGGCGGGCACGCGCGGTGTGGTGGGCAACAAGGACACCGGGCGCGCCGTCGCGTGGAATAACGGCAACGTGTATGCGGGCAGCGACGGCAACGTCTACCGGCATCAGCAAGGCGGCGGCTGGGAGCAACACGGCGCCGACGGCTGGCAGCCGGTTCAGCCGAGCGCGAGTCAGACGCAACGGCTCGACTCGCTCAAGCAGGGACATGATCTTGGGAATGCGCGGGCAAGCGGGCAGTTTCAGGCGCAGCGGCACTTCGGCGGCGGGGGCGGGCGGTTCAGGCGGTGAGGCGCACGCCGGCTGGTCGGAGGCAGATCACCTACTCGCTGTCACGCGAGGAACTCGTTGCTCATCACCGGCGGCAGGGTGAGCTTCCCGTTGAATCACTCAGTAACGGTATTCGACGTTTAGCCGTGTGCCGACAGGCCGTACATTTTGTGCAGCGCGCGCGTGTGGCGGCCGCTTTCCAGTAGCGCGGACAGCCGCGCGAGGCGCGGCGCCGCCAGTTCACGCACCGCCGCCTCGTCCGCGAGGATCTTACGGGTCAGGTCGTGCTTGCGTAGGCGCTGCGAGTCATCGAGCGGGACGCTCGCGTCGACTGGCCGCAGGGTATCGGCCAGTGTCGAATACTGCGCCTGCAATTCGACTACGGTATCCCAATTGTCTTCGCGCGCTGCGCTTAGCATCCGTTCCACTACCTGGAGGATGCTGGCATAGCGCATAAGCAACTGATCGGCGGTGATGATCGGTTCCATATCGAATCAGGCGGTGGTGGTCAGTTGTGTCAGGCCGGTCGAGCTCCTGATCTGCGGCTTGATGCCATTCCAGCCGTCCTCGATGTTCGCGAGCAGGCCATCGACTTCATCGAGCAGCGCCGGGTCGTTCTTCAAATTAGCCTCGAGCAGGCGGCGCGTCATATAGTCGTACAGGGCATTCAGGCGCTGCGCGAGATCACCGCCCTGCTCGAGGTTGAGTCCCTGCTGCAGGCCCCCGCCGACGATCATGATGGCTTGCGAAATCAACTTGCCTTTCTCGGGGATGTTGCCGTTCTGCATGTGCACGCGGCCCATGCGGATCGCGCGGCGCGCGCCTTGGAACAGCAGCGCGACCAGTTCATACGGGCTTGCGCCGTGCACGCTGGTCTCGATGCCAACGCGTGCATAACTGTCTGCTCCAAACTTACCTGGCGAATACATGAATACTGTCCTCTTCTTGCGGGTGGGCCGGCATACGGCTTGCCTTGCGACGTGGTTCCGTTAACGGCCGGATGAGGTAGGCGGATTGAAGGTCAATTGCAGGAAGCTTGCGGTCGATTGCATCTGGACCACCATCGCGTTCAGTGCCGAGAATTGGGCCTGGTACTGCTGCTGCACTTGCGTGATGTACTTCTGCAAATTCGTTTGCTGCGTCTGCAACGATGAAATTTGCGTATTGAGCGTGTTCGTCGCATTCGTGATCGAACCGCTGGTCGAATTGGTCGCGCTCGTAACGACTGCGTTCAACAGCGAAGCAAAACCCTGCGAGTAGTTGACGGCGCCGAGTGCGCCCGTGCTGTTGCCGCTCACCAGAATCTGCAGGCCGGCCGCCGGGCCGGTGTTGCCGACGGCCAGCACCTGACCATTGCCGGTTGCCGCATAGCCGCCGATCGTGCCTTGTACATCGAGGCCGCTAGTGGACGTCGACGAGCTGCCGAAGAGCTGCGCCACACCCACGCCGGCGATCGAGACCGATGACTGCGAGCCGTAGCTCGTCGATGCCAGTTTCAGCACGCCGTTGTTCTGGGTCACGTTGACCGACACGCCGGTCTGCTGCAGCGTGGTGTTGGTGTTGAGGGTGGTCTGCAGTGCCGTTGCAAGCTGCGAAGGCGTATAGATGCCGGCCGCAAGCGTGACGTTCGTCATCGCGCCGTCCACCGTCACGGCCAGCGGCAGACCGCCGGACGCGATCGTGGTCGAGTTGTTGCTGACGCTGCCGCCGAAGAGCTGGGTCGCGCCGGTGCTGCCGCCGTCGGAAATCGAAATCGTCTGAACGCCGCCGCCCGCCGGCGTGACGCTCAGCACGCCATTGTGTTGGGTCACTGTGGCGGCGGCACCGATCGCGCTTTGCAGCATGGTGGCGGCACCGGCGGCTGTGTAGGTGCCCGCGGTCAGGCTTACGGTGGTCGGCGCCCCGCCTATCGTCAGCGAGAGCGTGGTCCCCGGCGCGATGGTGGTCGAGCTGCCGAGTGCGACGCTGCCGGTCGCGGTGTCGAATGTCGGTGCGGACGAGCCAGTGAAGGCCCCTTGGGTCGCGGCCTGCGTGATGTTGACCGCGTACGAGCCGGGCTGCGTGTTGGCGCCGCCAATCAGGTACGTGACGTTGCTGTTGGTTGCGGAGCCGGCGGTGCCGAACAGCGCGGCAAACTGGTTGGGGTTGCTTTGCAGCGCGCGGGACAGGGTCGAATTGTCGACCGACAGTGTGCCGTCGTTGTTGAGCGCGATGCCGACAGCGGACAGCGACGAATAGCCGGTGCCGGTGCCGGGCAGCGCGTTGGCGACCACGTGCTGCAACTGGTTCTCGATCTGCGTCGTGGTGGCGTCGCCGATCAGCGGGCCATTGGTGCCGCCGGGATTGTAGGCGGTGAGCGAACTGATCGTGCTCTGCAGTGTGTTGTAGGCCGAGACGAAATTGCCGATGTCGCTCTGGATCGCACTCGAATTATTTGCGACTGTGACGGTCGATGTGCCCGTCTGCTGGAGGTTCAATGTCATGCCGGACAAGGCGGTTGCGACTGTATTGGTCGAACTGGTGAGCGCCAGGCCGTTGACTGTCAGGTTGGCGTTCTGCGCTGCCACGGTCTGGGTCATTGTGCCAGCCGTACCCGGCGAGTAGGTCAGCAGCGAACTGATGCCGGCGTCGCCTTGCACCGAGATCTGCATGCTTTCGTTGGCGCCGGTTGTGTTCGACGTCAGCACGAGCCGGTACGGCGTGCTGCTGCCGTCGTTGATGATCGAGGCGGTGACGCCGAGGTTGGCGCTGTTGATTGCGTCGCGCAGACCCGCCAGCGTATCGTTGCTGCTGTTGACTGTGATGCTGCCGGTGCTTTGCGCCAGATTTGGTGTGAAGGTCGAACCGCTTTGTGTGCCGAACGTGAACGTGACGGTGGACGTGCCGTTGCCGCTCGCCAGTTGTGTGTTCAGGCTGGCCTGCCCGGCTGTCGCGAGCGACTGCGCCTGCGCCAGTTGTGTCGTGGCGACGGTGTACGTGCCCGCCTGGGCGCCGACAACCGCGCTCGCGGTGAGCGCCGACGTATTGCTGGAGGTCGCGCTGAACGTCTGGAACTCGGTTGGCTGATTCAGTTTCGTCAGCGATTGCTGAAACGTCGCGAGTGCCGAGCTGAGCTGGCCGTAAGCGGAAATCTCCGTCTGGACGCCGCTTACCTGTTTTTGCAACTGCGTGAGCGGAATGCTCTCTATCTGCATTAACCCCGTGAGCACCTGGCTGATCGGCAATGTGGTTCCAAGGCCAAGGCCGACCGACGAGATGACCGACGAGGCCGACGGCGTCGATGCGCTGCTGCTCGTACTGGTCGTGGTGCCGGTGGCGGGCGTCGCCGTGCTGCTGGTCGGAGTAATCGATGTAGCCATGCTGAGCCTTTTCCTTCTCGAGCGGTGCCATGTGCGGGCTTTGCGCTGAACGTGGCGGTGCATCTGCGTCTGCGCGGCCGCGGGGCATCCGCCAGTGGTGCGTCGGTTTTGGAGGCGGCGCGCCTGGTGTGCCGCCTCCAAAACCGGCCGGCGCCTGAGCGCCGGCCAAATACTACCTGCTTACTGCGTCATTGCCTTACTGGAGCAGCTTCAGGACCTGCTGCGGCAGCTGGTTCGCCTGCGCGACCATTGCCTGGGCGGCCTGCGACAGCACCTGGGCACGCGACAGCGCCGACGTCTCGCTGGCGTAGTTCGTGTCCTGAATCGACGACTGGGCGGATTGTGCGTTCTGGGTCAACGAACTCAGGTTCGAAATCGTCGAGGAGAAGCGGTTTTGAACTGCACCGAGTTCGCCCTGCATCGTGTTGACCTGATTCAACGCGGCATCCACGGCCTGGATGGCGTGTTGCGCGTCGGATACCGACAGCACGTCGATGCCGGCGAGCGAGCCGCTCTGGTTCACCGAGTAAGAGCTGGCAGCCTGAGTCGCAAGCGTTTCGCCGAGCTGCGTGGCCGCCTGGGTGCCGCCAATGGTGAAGGCCGAACCATCGCTGGTCGCGACCGTCAGCGTGCCACCAGCCGAAAGCGACGCCGTGAGGTTTGCATTGCCCGACGCGGCTTTGACGGCAGCTGTGAATGACGCGACAGTCGTGTACGTGCCTGCTCCGACCGAGGTGCCGTTGATCGTAAGTTGGCCGGCCGTCAGCGTGAGCGGCGACGTGAAATTGCCGGCAGCATTGGCCAGCGCGGCGTCGTTACCGGCGCCGACAACCGTTTGCGTCGCGGCAGGCGTCAATCCCGCTGCAAGCGTGCCGCCGACCTTGATCGCGATCGGTGAGTTGGCGTTAATCGCGAACGCGCCAGATGCGCCGGAGGCGGTGATGCCGAGCGCCTGGAGCTGCGTATTATTGTTGATCGCGCTTTCGAGGCCCGCGACCGTGGAGATGCCGCTGCCCGTCACGTTGATGCCGTTGATCGTGAATTGGCCGGCCGCCAGCGTGGCGGGGGCGCCGAGGGCCGCCGCCACGTTGGCATCGGTCAACGTCGTCCCGACCACATTGGTCGCGGTGGTTTGACCCAGGATGTTGTTGGCCTGAGTACCGCTGACCGTGATCGGTGTCGACGTGCCCGACAGCACCAGCTTGCCCGTGCTGCCGCTTGCGGTGATGCCGCTCGCAGCCAGCGACGAATTGCTGTTGATCGCTGCGGCAATCTGGGAGACCGTCAGGTTCGAACCCGAGGTGGCGGTGACGTTGACGCCGTTGATCGCAAAAGCGCCGGCGCCGAGGGTGGCACCCGGCGTCGCGAAGGTACCGCCGGACAGCGTCTGCGCGCCGGCAGAAAGTTGCGCGCCGCTGTTGGCTGCGTTCTGTGCCTGGATCGATGCAGCCGCGCCGCCGCTCAACGAGATCCCGCTGGCCGACTGCAGATGCACAGTGCCTTGCAGTTCGCCCGACGTGCTGGAGGCGCCAGCATACGAGGTTGCGCTCAGGCTACCGTAGGTGCCGTTGCCGACGGTGTACGCAGTGTTGTCGAGGCCGCCGGTCACGTTGGCGCCGCCGCTTTGCGACACGGTGATGTTGCTGCCATCGGCAGCGGCCAGGTTTACCGAGCCGTCGTTGTTCAGCGCGGCGGATACGCCGGTCTGGCTGGAGTACTGGTTGATCGCATTGACCAGGTTGGTCGTCGAGATCGAGCCGCCGTTGGCGCTCAAGGTCTGACCGGTGGCGCCGAAAATGTTGACGTTGTTGATCGTCAGGTTATAGGTTTCGGACGCCGTGGTGGATGCATTGCTCACCGTCGACAGGCTGAACTGCTGGGAGTTGCTTGCGCTGGCGCTCAGGCCCGAGATGTCGGCGTTGTTGATCGCCGCTGCCGCTGCGTAGGCGCTATCTGCGCTTTGGCCAGCGCCCGTACCCGCCACTGCGTTCGAGATCGTGATGGGTGCTGCGCCGCCGACTGCGAGGCTCAACGGCTGGTTTGCCAGGCCAGAAGTGCCGGCCAAGGTGAGTGACGTCGCGTAGGTCTGGCCGATCTGGCTGGTTTTCGCGCCAGCGCTCAGGTTCACGGCGATGGTTTGGCCTGCGTTTGCACCGATCTGGAAATTTTGCGTGCCGAACGAACCGTCAAGCAGCGTCTGGCCGTTGAACTGCGTCGTCGAAGCGATCGTGTTGATCTGTGCCAGGCCTTGCTGCACTTCCTGATTCAGCGCCGCGCGGTTTGCTGCCGAATTTGTCGCATTCGACGCTTGCACCGCGAGCTGACGAATCGTTTGCAGGTTGTTGGTGATTTGCGTGAGTGCGCTTTCGCCGGTTTGCGCGAGCGAAATGCCGTTATTCGCATTCTGCGTCGCAACGGTCTGGCCGTTGATCTGCGCTTGCAGTGTGGTCGCAATCGCGAGGCCAGCAGGGTTATCTGCGGCGCTGTTGATCGAGAGCCCCGACGACAGTTGGGTGATTGCGTTAGTCACCGCGGCCTGGTTGTTCTGCAAATAGTTCTGCGCAATCTGGGACGCAATGTTGGTATTGATAACCGTAGTCATTCAATTACTCCTATATTCAATGGTTTGCACATTCCGGCAAGTCCGCCGTAACGTACGGCCGTGCACTGCGATGTCCATTTGCCGTCGTTAAGTGGGTTATCGGATAGGTTCCGGAAATCTTTAGCCGGTGTACTCCGCGCGTGCCGCCACAGTTCACCTTGACGAGCGCGCCCGAGTCTTGTGCGACGCCGGTCCATTGTCCGTTTCGCCAGCCAGCGGAACGGCCTGACCGCACCCCTTCGGGCCGCACGCGGGCGATTCGACGCAGCCATGCTGCAAGTGGCGATTCCTCAAGTTAGCGGTAACTTAAGCCGCTGTTCCGACCTTTGTCTGTCGTCGACCTGATTAAGAATGACGGCATTCACTTGTCAACACCCTTGGTTACGCCTATGACGGACCCGCTTTGTCGAATGCGCGCCGGTCTGCATACCGGTCTGGAAGCCGACGCCTACGCCGAGGCGCATGCGAGCGCGCCCGCATTGCTGCGGCTCGCCGCAATCCTCGATATCCAATGCCGCCATGCGGACGCCGCCACGCTTTTAAAAGCTGCAGAGATTGCTGTGCCGGCATTGCCCGGCCTGCAGGCTCGCCTTGCGCTTTCGCTTTCGGCCGCAGGCGAACATATCGCGGCGCGTGAGCGGTTCGAAGCCGTTCTGGGGGGCGATGTGTCCGCGGATACATCAGGCGTGGACAATCCCCCGATAACGTCGCGACTCCAGCTCGCCTATTCGCGCACGCTCCTCGCGCTCGATGCACCGGAAGAAGCGTTGGCGCAAGCGGACAATGCGGTCGCGGGCAATGCCGACGACGCATGCGCCCACGCTGCGCGCGGCGACGCATGCGCCCACGCTGCGCGCGGCGACGCATTGGCGGCGTTGGGCCGGTTGCCGGACGCGCTTACCGCCTATCAGCGCGCGGCCGTGCTCGAACCGTCATTGGCTTGGGCACACTATGGTATCGGCAAGACATTCATGGAGCTCGGCCGAGCCTTGGCCGCGTTGCATGAGCTGTCGCGCGCCCTGGAGCTTTCGGAACGCGCGCAGCAGGACACCGACGCAGCGGCGCAGACTCGCACGTCGCCGTCGCCGCTCAGCTATCCGTGTTTGCCGGTCCACGCTTTACCCACATCCGCTATCTGCGAGTCGATCGGACTGGCGCTGGGCAAAGGCGGTCAACCTGCGGAAGCACTACCCTGGTTCGAACGTGCGCTGGAACTCGAGCCGAACCGCGCGACGACGCTACGTCATATGGGTAACGCGCTGGCGATGATGCGTGCCGACGACGCGGCGCTGGCGTGCCTTCAGGCGGCCCGTCGCGTGCGTCCCGACTTCGATGAGGCCTGGCTCGACGAGGCGGGCCTGCTGCTGCGTCGAGGCGACTATGCGGAAGGCTGGCGCGCATATGGCAAGCGCGAAGGACAGCGGATGCTCGAAACTCTGCCGTCGTGCTGGTCCGGCGAAGAGTCGCTCGCCGACAAGACGATTCTGCTGATTGCCGAACAGGGCCTCGGCGACACGATCCAGTTCGCGCGTTATGCGCCGCAGGTGGCGGCTCTCGCGCAGCGCGTGATCCTTGAGGTTCAAGCGCCGCTGCGGCCGTTGTTCGACGAAGTGAGCCGGGACTGGGGCGTCGAGATCGTTGCGCGCGGCGATGCGCGACCCGATGGCGACCACCAATGCCTGCTGCTCAGTCTGCCGCGCCTACTCCGGACGACGCCTGACACCACCCGTGACCCGAGCGGGTATCTTCGTGCACCCGCAAAGCGGCAAGCGCTCTGGCGCGAGCGGCTCGGGGCCCGCAGCGCGACGGGACGATTGCGGGTAGGTCTCGCCAACGCCGGCAATCCGCAGTTCAAGAACGACGCACTGCGCTCGATTCCGCTCGTTGCTTTCGAAGCCTGCTTTGACTTACCCGGCGTTGACTGGGTGATCCCGCAGCCAGAGCTCCGCGACGCGGATCGCGCGGTGTTGGAGCGGCATGCCAACGTCATCTCGTTTGGTGCCCAATTGGAAGACTTTGCCGATACGGCGGCATTGCTCGAACAACTCGACCTGGTGATCTCGGTCGACACTTCGATCGCCCATCTGGCCGGAGCACTCGCACGCCCGGTGTGGATTCTGCTGCCGCACTTTCCGGATTGGCGCTGGATGCACGATCGCGCCGACACGCCCTGGTACCCGAGTGCGCGCCTTTTTCGCCAGACGGTAATGCATGACTGGGGCGGGGTGATCACGCGAGTGCGCGAGGAGCTTTCGTTACGAGTCGCGCGGTTCACGTGAATAGGCGGCTATTTCGTCCTCTGTTCCTTCTTTGTGTTCCGTCCGGTTCCAGTAATCTGCGTTGGGGGCTCGATCTGAAGTCTCCGCGCAGTCACCCTGCATCACTTTATCGAAGCGTCCTATCCATGAATCCTGTTCAGACACGGCTCACGGCGGAGCCGGGGCACCCACCGGCTTATCAGCCGTTGGGTCTGGCCACTTTGCTCAGAGAAGCGACAGCGGGAAACGATCTCACGCCGCTAGGGGAACGCTTGCTCGCGCATAGCCAGCGTTATGGGGATCCGTACGCCCTGCTCGATTTGTCCCTGGTGCTGCAGCTCAAATATCAGAAAGCGTCCGCACTCGCCGTTCAGACACTGGCCATTCAAATGCGCAGGCACTACCGGCTAACGAGTGCGCATTCGGCCGAGGCGCCGGTAAAGGTGCTCGTGCTCAAATCCCCTGGCGATCTCATGGCGAATACGCCGTTTGAATGCCTGGTTGAGAACGCCGACCTTCAGGTCGACGTGTTGTACGTTGATGGAGATTTGCCTCAGGACGCGAGTTTGCCGGAACACGATGTCATTCTCGTCGCCGCCTGCGCGTTGGATGAAAACGCTGACCCGCTCGCTCGAATCGCAGCGCTGACCGGTCGCGCCGATTGTCGGGTGCTCAACCGGCCCGAGCGCATCTCGCACACGACGCGTGACGCCGCCTATGCGCTCTTGGGCAAGGTTCCCGGGATTTGCATGGCCCACACCGTGCGGCTGTCCCGCGAGCGGATTCTCGAAGCCGCGTCGGGCGCGTTCGATCTGTCGGATGTGCTCGACGGACAGTACCCTTTCATTGTGAGGCCGGTGGGCTCGCACGCCGGACAAGGGCTGGTGAAAGTGTCTGACGGGCTTGACCTTGCACGTTATGTGAACGGCACGGACATCCAGGAATATTACGTCGCGCCCTTTATCGACTACAGCAGCGCGGACGGCTTGTTCCGTAAGTACCGGATCGTGATGATCGAGGGCGCGCCTTTCGTGTGCCATATGGGGATTTCGCGCGAATGGATGGTCCACTACCCGTACGCCGAGATGATTGCGCACCCTGAGCGCCGGGAAGAGGAAGCGCGCCTCATGGCGAACTTCGATTCCGACTTTGCAGTGCGTCACCGCGAAGCGCTTCGCATGATTGCGGAAACGACTGATCTGGACTACGTAGGATTCGACTGCGCCGAAACGAGCGATGGCCGCCTGCTCATCTTCGAGATTGCCACCGCGATGGTCGTGCATGACATGGACGATCCAGACACGTTTCCTTATAAGGCGTCGCAAATGCGTCGAGTCTTCAATGCATTTCAGCAGATGCTGCGCCGCGCGGCTGCGGGCTCATGTTAATTCAACCGAAGGCTTGTCCACGAACCATGAAATCCAACACATTGAATTTTTCCGGTGGTCCCGGTGCGCTTCCGGAAACCGTGCTGGAGCAAACCCGTGAGGCCGTGGCGAGTCTGCCGGAGACGGGCATCTCTGTGCTCGGCATGAGCCATCGATCAGACTGGTTTCGATCGATATTGAATGAAGCAGAACAGAACCTGCGCAGCCTGCTCGGCATTTCCGATGACTACGCGGTCACATTTTTGCAGGGTGGCAGCAGTCTGCAGTTCGCGATGATTCCCATGAATTTCGCCTCCCAGGCCAGTGCGCCGCCGGAATACGTGACGTCCGGCTACTGGAGCGGCCGGGCGACCTCGGAAGCGGCCAAAGTGACCGCGCGAAAGGTCGCGTGGGATGGTCACGCGACGGGCTATCGGCAATTGCCCGACCTTCAGGCGCTGGATGTGTCGAGATCGGCCGCTTATCTGCACTACGTGTCGAACGAGACCGTGGAGGGCTTGCAATTTCCTGTTTGTGAAGACCAGATGCCGGTGCCGCTTATTGCGGATATGTCGTCCGATTTTCTGTCGAAGCCGTTCCGGCCAGATTTGTTCTCGATGATGTATGCCCATGCGCAGAAGAACCTGGGTCCTGCAGGGGTGACGGTGGCGGTCATCAAACGCTCTCTTCTCGAACGGATTCCGGACGGCTTGCCGGCCATTCTCGACTTTCGCACGCATGTGTCACATGGCTCGAACTACAACACGCCGCCGGTATTCGCGATCTATGTCATGACCTTGATTACCCGTTGGCTGCGCTTCGAGATCGGCGGTTTGCATTCGATGCAAAGAATCAACGAAAGCAAGGCGAAGCGGTTATACGAAACACTGGACGCTTTGGGCGATGCGGTGACGATCCACGCGGATCGTCCGTGGCGCTCGCAGATGAACGTGGCGTTTACGTTTGGCGATGCGCGACTCGACAATGCATTTATCGAGACCGCGCGGGAACAAAGGATCATCGGGCTGGAGGGCCATCGTTCGATTGGGGGGGTGCGGGCGTCGCTATACAACGCCGTTACGGAGGAGGCGGTCGATCTCCTGACGAATGTCCTGACGGAATTCAGTCTGCAACGCGTGTGAGCGCCAACAAAGGGGGCTGACAGTCGTGTCGCCCCCAGGCTCAGCGTACTCCGCAATTCCGGATTTCAATCGTGTACGACCTGATTAGGACGCTCGACGAGTTCGTGGCTTGACGGGAATCATGGCAGGCACGCCGCCCGGTTGCTGCGGGAACGAGCACCGCGCAGCGAAGGGCGCGCGAGCCCGGCCGGCTGCACAACTAGACGGTGCGGCGGCCGGCCGCCTGGCTTTCGCGTTGGGCTCTTCGCCGCAAAGTCGTCGGATCGTCCCGGGGTCGCGCTGCAAGGGCTAGCGAGACGGCGTATTCTCTGTTTCTCTCTGGAAAAAACCGTGGAGGAATTGTGCAAAAACGCCGGATTGGTCACTCGGAATTGCAGGTTGCGCCGCTGATGTTTGGCGGCAATGTATTTGGCTGGACCGCCGATGAGGCGACCTCGTTTGCGATCCTCGATGCGTTCGTCGACGCCGGTCTCGACTTTATCGATACCGCCGATGTTTATTCCGCGTGGGTGCCGGGCAACCAGGGTGGCGAGTCGGAAACCATCATCGGCAAGTGGTTCAAGAAGAGGGGCAAGCGCGACAAGATCGTGCTCGCCACCAAGGTCTCCAAGCATCCGCAGCGCAAGGGCTTGTCGGCCGCCAACATTCAGGCGGCGGTCGAAGATTCGCTGCGGCGCCTGCAAACTGATTACATCGACGTCTATTTTTCCCACGACGACGACGCCGAGACGCCACTCGCGGAAACGCTCGGCGCCTACCAGAAGCTGATCGCGGCCGGCAAGGTGCGGGTGATCGGGGCGTCGAACTACAGCGGCGCGCGCGTCGAGCAAGCGCTCGCGGTATCCCGCCAGCACGGCCTGCCCGAATATCAGTTGCTGCAACCGGAATACAACCTGTACGATCGCGCCGCCTACGAGCGCGATATCGAGCCCGTGGCGCTCGCCAATCAGCTCGGCGTGGTGGTGTATTACAGTCTTGCAAGCGGATTTCTGTCCGGCAAATACCGCTCGCAAGCAGATCTGGCCAACAAGGCGCGCGGCAGCCGGGTCGAGAAGTATCTAAACGAACGCGGTTTGCGGATTCTGGGCGCGCTCGACCGGGTCGCCGAGCGGCACGGCAGTACGCCGACCACCGTTGCACTGGCGTGGTTGATCGCCCGCCCGAGTGTAACGGCCCCAATTGCCAGCGCGACCTCGGTTGATCAACTCAAAAGCCTTGCCGCCGCCGTGCACTTGATGCTGACCGGCGCCGATATCCGCGAGCTGAACGAGGCGAGCGCCTGACCGCGTAACTGGCCTGGTGTAACCGCTAAACCCCTGGTAGGATGGAGAGTTTCCTGATATCATCAGGAGTGAATTGAGATCTTTGCCTGTTTCGTCAATGTTTTTTCATTGATGAAAGGTTGGCGAAATGGCAACAGACGCGGCTTTTGCATTACGTCTGTCCGCGTTCCGCGGTGAACTCCCCACCTCTCTTTTCCGGCCTCCGTGGCCGCTTTGCCTCGCGTTTCATTCGTGGTTTGGCCGGGGTTCTCCCCGCGTTTGCCTGTTACTGGCTACGAATCGAAACGACCGGAGGGCCGGCGCGTGAGCGGTCTCCCGCCACGCAATTAACCCGTATCAAGTGATTGAGTTAGGAATTACATGACGACGATTCTTCTGAAGGAAAACGAGCCGTTCGAAGTGGCGATTCGCCGCTTTCGTCGCGCAATCGAAAAGAATGGCCTGATCGCTGAACTGCGTGAGCGTCAATCGTACGAAAAGCCGACTACGGCACGTAAGCGCAAGAAGGCCGCTGCTGTGAAGCGCCTGCACAAGCGCCTGCGCAGCCAGATGCTGCCGAAAAAGCTGCACTAAGCACGCTTTTACGCACGCCGAACGGCGGTGTGAGCTTCGAAAGAAGCCACATCGCCGTTTTGCTTTTGAAGCGCCGGTTTGCCTTGGGGGTGTTGCTTTGACGGTTGCCGGTTTGCTTTTGGCGTCAGACGTGGCGTGCCATGCCGGGACATGGACGTGGACGTGGACGTGGACGTGGACGTGGCTAGCGGGCTTTCGGATAAGCAACCCAGCATGCTCCGCGCGTCAGCCAGCCTTGCGGTTGCGTCCCTTCTTGCCGAGCGCCACGCATCGCGCGCGGCACATGCAGTTCGCCTCATGGTCGTTCACCATGCCGACCGCCTGCATGAACGCATAGCAGATCGTCGAGCCGACGAACTTGCAGCCGTAACGCTTCAGCCCTTTGCTGAGCGCGTCCGAGACCTCGGTGGATGCAGGCGCCTGTTTATACGATGCCCAATCGTTCTGGATCGGCGTCTGATCGACAAACGACCAGACGAAGTTGGCCAGCGAGCCGTGTTCGGCCTGAATCTGCAGCACGGCGCGCGCGTTGGTGATGGCCGCCTCGATTTTGCCGCGGTGGCGCACGATACTTTCGTCCAACACCAGCGCATCGACATGTTTGGGCGTAAAGCGCGCCACCTTGTTGATGTCGAAATCGGCAAACGCGCGGCGATAGCCGGCCCGTTTGTTGAGAATCGTCGACCACGACAAACCGGCCTGCGCGCCTTCCAGCACAAGCAACTCGAACAAATGCTGATCGTCGCGCGAGGGCACACCCCATTCGGTGTCGTGGTAGTGTGCGAGCGCTTCGCTCGATACCCAGTTGCATCGCTGTGTCACTGTCGCGCTCCCGTATTGTCATGTCGCCCGTCAGCATAGCGGAAGCCGTGCGCGCCGCAAGCTGGCCATTCAGCCGATTGCCGGATTGAAACTGACCTGCCACGCTATGCGTTATTCACAACCGGAACTCACTCGATTCGATGAATAAAGACCTCTTTCTGATCGGCATTGACGGCGGCGGCAGCGGCACACGTGTCGTACTCGGCGACGCGCAGGGCCGCGAACTGGCGCACGCGGCGAGCGGGCCGTCGGGTTTAGGCCTTGGCATCGAACGCGCGTGGCAGGCTATCGGGGCCGGCTGCGGCGAGGCATTTGCACGCGCGGGCGTGGCGCTGGACTGGTCGCGCTGCGTACTCGGCTGCGGGTTGGCAGGGGTCAATAATCGCGACTGGCTGGCCGCGTTTCGCGCGCAGGCCCCCGCGGTCGCCGGGCTTGCCGTGGAAAGCGACGCCTACACCACTTTGCTCGGTGCGCACGGCGGCGCGCATGGCGTGGTCGTCGCACTCGGCACCGGCAGCGTCGCGGCCGCGCTCGGCGGCGACGGCGAATGCCGCATGGCCAGCGGCTATGGTTATCCGTCCGGCGACGAAGCGAGCGGCGCGTGGCTCGGGTTGCGAGCCATCGTGCACGCCCAGCAGGCGCTCGACGGGCGCGTGCCCAACGACGATCTGGCGCAAGCGTTGCTCGCCCACGCCGGTGCGCGTGACCGCGACGGCCTCGTGATCTGGCTGTGCGAGGCCAATCAGACCGCTTACGCGAGGCTTGCGCCGATCGTTATCGCACATCGCGCGCATCCATTCGCGGCGCGTTTGCTCGGCGAGGCCGGCGAGGAAGTGGGCAAGATGATTGCCGCGCTCGACCCCTCGGCGACCCTGCCGGTCGCGCTGTGTGGCGGCCTCGGTGCGCCCCTGCGCGAGTATGTGCCGCAGATCTATCAGGCTCGCTTGCGCGAGCCGTTGGCCGACTCGGCGCACGGCGGCCTGCGGTTGGCGCAGCGCGAAGCGGTTCGCATCGCCGGCTGAGAATCGGCGGCGAGCCGGGCGCGATCTCGCGGATGCGGCGCGCAACGGTAAAATGCGATCTTTGACGCTGCCCGGCTGCTCACACTATGTACAAAGTCATTGCCACGGATCTCGACGGCACGCTGCTCAACGCCGATCACCAGGTGGACCCGTTCACCATCGCCACCGTGCGCAGACTGGAAAGCGACGGGCTGCACTTCGTGATCGCGACGGGCCGCCATTACTGCGACGTCGCAGGCATTCGGAATGTGCTGGGCATCAACCCGTATCTGATCACGTCGAATGGCGCACGCATCCACGCGCCTGACAACACGGTGATCCACGCCGATGATCTGCCTCCGGCCATCGTGCAGCGCCTGGTGCAGCCGGAAATCGCCGGCGCGCATGGTCGCGTGATCGTCAACCTGTTCGCCGACCAGGCGTGGTTGATCGACCGTGATGCGCCAGACCTGCTGAAATTCCATCAGGATTCCGGCTTCACCTATGAGGTGACCGATCTGCCGAAACATGACGGCGTCGACATCGCGAAGGTTCTCTACATAGGCGAGCCCGCCGATCTTGCGCACGTGGCGGCAAACCTGGCGCGTGAATTTGGCGACGCGCTGTACGTCACGTATTCGTTGCCGGACTGTCTGGAAGTGATGACCTCGAACGTATCGAAGGGGCGTGCTTTGCAGATCGTGCTCGAGCGTCTCCGTCTCGACGCTTCACAATGCGTGGCGTTCGGCGACAACATGAACGACATCGACCTGCTGGAGACAGCCGGGCATCCGTTCATGATGAACAACGCCAATCCCGATCTCATCACGCGTCTGCCGAACGTGCCGCGTATCGGCAACAACTTCGAAGCGGGCGTTGCGCACCATTTGCGCAAGCTCTTCTCGCTCGACGACGAATTGATGTCCTGAAAGCGGACGGCCCGCATCCACTTTCGCGGATGCGGACCGGTTGTTGCGTCAGTTGCGCCATTTTTGTTCGCGGACGACTGACAGACAATTGATGCTGCGCTCAAGACCGCTTCACGGCTCACTCCTTTCGCCAACCTTGATCATTCGGCTAGACCCTGCGTAGCGGGCTGTGATCAGCCGTGCCATCCGCCGCGGCGGTCGCCGTGATCGCCGTGATCATCGTGGGCTCTGTGGCGGTCGTTGTGATCCCAGCCGCGGTTATCCCCGCGCTCGCCACGGTAGTAGTCGCCGCGGTCGTTACGACGATCCCAGCCGCCATTGCCGTAATACACCGGCTGCGGCGCTGCGTAGACGGGTGCAGGCTGGACATAAACCGGTGTGCCGAGCGACAGGCCGATATTCAGATCCGTATGCGCTTGCGCGACGCCGCATGCGCCCGCCGCGAGTCCTGCAGCAACCAGCAAGTGAGTGACGATGCGTTTCATGTTGTTCTCCTGTGAGGCGACGGATGTTTGTCGCACAGGTTCAATCTACGCATTCCGGTCGCCGCATAGTGCGACGAGATGTTACGGACTGAAAGTATCGTCGCAGGGTTTGAAAGGCGGTAAGGGCGGCATTCGACCCCATTGCGCGATTTGCGCCTTTCGGCTGAAGCCCCGTCCTATAACGCTTTGCGGCTCCTCAAAGGCCGCCCGTGCAAAGTCTTCGCCGCCTGTTGTCAAAATAAGGCGCCCGCGCCCGTAATGGCGGCTTACATCTGTATTACCCAATTACTCAGCGGAGCCAGCGGAAGCGCTCGCTGCCGCCGCGGACGGCGCGCCCGGCAGCGCCGCGCAGGGACAATCGGCGGCGCGTCCATTCAGTCCCTGGCTGTCATGCCTGAAACTGGCGCGTGCCGTGCCGTTTTGCCAGTCGAGGCGAACGATATAAATACTGTCGAAGTCGTCGCTTTGCCACTTGGGGACATCAGCGGCATTGCCCCCATGCGCGCTCATCATCTGACGCAATAGCTTCACGATCAGCTTGTGTTCCCACGCAACGACAATCAGCTTGTTCCGATTGGCCGGATTGACGAGCGCCGTGCCGAGCTGGTCGATCTGCGCGAAGCCGTACGGCGTTTGCACCGGCATCTGGAATTGGATAGCGGTCGGCTCGATGGTTGCAAGCGGCCGAATATAGTAATAAGGGTGGCCGTTGTCGTCCTTTTGCTGGCCGGGATCGGGTGCGTAGATCGCATCCGGTTTGCCGAACTTCGCTGCGATTACCGCCGGCAATGCCAGCGCGCGGTTGAGCCCCTGGCAATTGAGCTGGCCGTAGCCCTCGGCGGGCTTCTCGCCGTGGCGCACGAACACGAGCGTCTCAGTATTGCCGTCGGCCGCATGCGCGGCGGGTAACGCCAGTACGCCACTGCACAGGCCGCAAAGGGAGAGTGCGACGCCATGCAGGAATCCGCGGAAACGGGTCATCGGTAGTACCTGTGCGAGCTTGGGAAGTCGCCCGATTCTAGCAGCGGGTCGTTCGTGGGCAACTGAGGCGCGGTGTCGTTCGCACTAAAACAAAGCGGGCGCCGCAGCGCCCGCTTTGAATGCCTGGATGACTCCACTCGCCGATCAGTCGAGCGCCAGTTCCTGCGAATTACCGCGGCGGCTTTCGGCGATGGCCGGATACAGCACCCCTGCAATCACCGCGCCGATGATCGGCGCAACCCAGAACATCCACAGCTGATCCACCGCTGCGCCGCCGACGAACAACGCCGGACCAGTCGAACGCGCCGGGTTGACCGACGTATTGGTGACCGGAATCGAGATCAGGTGAATCAGCGTGAGGCACAGGCCGATGGCGATCGGCGCGAAACCGGCCGGCGCGCGCTTGTCAGTCGCGCCGAGGATGACGAACAGGAAGAAGCCGGTCATCACCACTTCGCAAATGAAGGCGGCGGCGAGCGAATAATGGCCCGGCGAGCGTTCGCCATAGCCGTTGCTGGCGAAGCCGCTGGCGACGAGGTCGAAACCCGGCTTGCCCGACGCGATCAGCGACAGCACCAGTGCACCGAGCACCGCGCCGATCACTTGTGCGACGATGTACGGCAGCAGGTCACGAGCCGGAAAGCGGCCGGCCACGGTCAGGCCGACGCTCACCGCCGGATTCAGGTGACAGCCGGAAATGTGGCCGATCGCATAGGCCATTGTCAGGACGGTCAGGCCGAACGCGAGCGAGACGCCCACGAAGCCGATGCCCAGACCATGGACCGGGCCTGCGAAGTTAGCGGCGAGGACTGCGCTGCCGCAGCCCCCGAGCACGAGCCAGAAAGTGCCGAACAGCTCGGCAGCGAGACGCTTTGATAACTGCATGATTGGTAATCCTAAAAATGTTTGCCGCTCTAAGTGGCATGAATGACTGAACGCAATGCGTGACTTGAGCGCGTAATTCTAGGCAAAAGCAGCCAATTCAGGTGTCAAGAATTGTCAATGTGTAGTCGGATTCACTGATTATTTCGCGATAATGAGCCGGTTTTACAATTCATCGACGCTTAATAATTATCAGATGATATCTTCCTGAATTGGTATTAGTGTCCATTGCGGATTTTTATAATTACAGCTAGTCTGCGAGCGAATGAGTTCTAAAAAGGGAGAACCGAAATGTCTCAATATGCAGACCTCAAGGCGCAGATCGCCAAATTGCAGGCACAAGCAGAAGAAGCCCGGCGCACCGAAGTCGACAATGTGGTCGCTGACATCCGCCAAAAGATCGCTGAATATGGTCTAACCGCACAAGACCTCGGCTTTGCGGTCGCCGCCAAGCGCGGCCGGCCGCCCAAGAAGGCGCCCCTGCCGGCCAAGTACCAGGATCCGAAATCGGGCAATACGTGGAGCGGGCGCGGCAAACCGCCAAAGTGGATTGTCGGCAAGAATCGCGAACGCTTCCTGCTTGGCGCGGCGTGAATGCATTGCGCGTTCGGACGAAAGCCAATTGAAGGTTTTCCGCGAACTCATTTGTTTATTGGCTTCCGGGCTAATTCATTTCATGATGGAAGCGCATCCACGTCTGTATTAAAAAAGCCGCCCTGAAGGGGCGGCTTTTTCGTGGCAAAAGCGTGCTAACTCTGGCTAACCGTTCGCGCAAACGATTCACAAGGTAAATTTTCTCCCGATTCGCGTGCGAATCGGAAAAGCGGCGCAGCGGCAAAGGCAGCACTTAAGCGGCTGAGTGTATAAAGACATCAGCCGCATAAGCCGCCGCTCAACCTACCGCGACCTGGCGCAACACCGGACGGCGCGTCGCTTCGATCAGTGCCGAATACCCGTCAACGTAATTCCGCGCCATTGTTTTCGAGCTGAAACGGCGTTCGAACTGCGCGCGAATCTCAGCACGGGACAACTCGTCCAGACGCTGCAGCGCGGCCACCGCACCTTGAACGTCCTCGACGATATAGCCGGTCACCCCATGATCGATCACCTCCGGCACCGAGCCGCGGTTGAACGCGATGACGGGTGTGCCGCAAGCCATCGATTCGATCATCACGAGGCCAAACGGCTCCGACCAGTCGATCGGGAACAGCAGTGCCTTGGCACCCGACAGAAACTCGGGCTTCTGCGCCTCGTTGATCTCACCGACGAACTCCACGTGCGCCATCGACAGCAGCGGTTCGATTTCCTTCTTGAAGTATTCCTGGTCGGCTTTGTCCACCTTGGCGGCGATCTTCAGCGGCAAACCGCTTTGTGCAGCGATCTTGATAGCTGTATCGACGCGCTTCTCGGGACAGATACGGCCGAGGAACGCCAGGTATTCCGGCTTCTTGTGCGCCTGCGGCGTCAGCAGCTGTTCCGGCAGGCCGTGATAAATCGTGCTTAGCCAGTTCGCCTGCGGCAGCGGCGCGCGTTGCGAATCCGAAATCGACACCACCGGCACGTGCGAAAAGGCGTCGAACACCGGTTGCAGTTCCGGCAGATCGAGACGGCCGTGCAGCGTCGTCACGAACGGCGTGTCCATGGTGGTGAAAAGGGGAAACGGCATGTAGTCGAGGTGGAAGTGCAGCACGTCGAACTCGTGCGCGACCTTGC
Source organism: Paraburkholderia sp. IW21 (assembly GCF_041321145.1). Classification (NCBI taxonomy): domain Bacteria; kingdom Pseudomonadati; phylum Pseudomonadota; class Betaproteobacteria; order Burkholderiales; family Burkholderiaceae; genus Paraburkholderia; species Paraburkholderia sp. IW21. Next base: position 195,799 of record NZ_JBGGWA010000010.1, read on the forward strand.
GCACCTTTTCCATCATCAGGACATGGGGAGCCAACGCGTCGCGGATCGTCGGATCGAGGCGCAGCGCACGCGGCCAGCAGGCGTCGAGGTTCGCCGAGGTGACCGAGTCGCCGCTCGCAAACAGCGTGACGTCGTGACCGAGGTCAACCAGCGCTTCGGTCAGATACGACACGACACGTTCGGTGCCACCGTAAAGTTTCGGCGGGACGGCTTCATATAGCGGCGCAATTTGTGCGATTCGCATGCGTTTCTCCTGTTCTAAACGGCTTCGCACAACGGCGCTCGAGTAGAGCGAGGAGCGAATGCCTGACGGACGGTTGGGCGCGGTTAGCCGCCGCCCGGGGGGTGATCCGAACCTGCATCGGGTAATCCCTTAGCCTCATTATCGGGATCCGCCGCGCTAATTCGAGTTATCTTTCAAACGCTTAATGTTGTTACAGCGCGAAACATGCTGCGTTACAGGTCGGGATGAGGGCTGTCCCGATCGCTGAGAAGCAAACCGGCTTGGCATGTCAACGCGCCAAGATGTAGCAAGAGACGGTCCCGGCGGCTGGAAAGCGGCCCCTACAAGGGGCGCGTTACGTAGAAGTGAAAACGTCTTATAATTCTTTCTCACCGCTATACGGTGCGGTTCGGGAGCCATTCAGGGCTCACCCTTGGTTCGCATCGCTACCGAAGAATAGCCAGCGCGTTACAAGTCCGAGGCTGCGCGCCGCTTCGCATCCATCAGCCTTCTTTCTGACCCCATCTGTGTAGGAAAAATTCCTACAAAAATGACGGCTTAATCCGTCAGACAAATTGGGTGTCTGTCCGATTTTCGTCTGCTTCCCCTTTAGACACAATGTTCGCAAGACCAGAAGCGAGCCGATTCGTGCGGTTTAAGTGCGCGCGTTCGAGCAAACGTTTCCGTAACGGCCTGACCAGCCAGATACACCCCGGGGGAATCATGAGCGCGACAAGCGAAATGCTCACTGAGATCAGAGAAGTCAACCTGTCTTATCTCCTGCTCGCGCAGCGTCTGCTGCGGGAAGACAAGCCGATGGGCATGTTTCGCATGGGGATTTCGGCGCAATTGGCGGATGTGCTCGCCAGTTTGTCGCTGGCGCAGACCGTCAAGCTGGCGGCGTCCAATCAGGTGTTGTGCCGTTTCCGTTTCGATGACCATGCCGTGCTGTCCGCTCTTGCGGACAAAGGCAAATTCAGCGCCGTAGCCGAGGCGCATTCCGCGATTCTGATGGCCAGCCAGCCAGTCGAGCAACTCGGCTGAGGGCGGCTTGTAACTCAAATAAGGCGATCAGGACGACGGAAACGCAAAGGGTCGGCCTATAAAAGTGTTGTGCTCGCCCACGGACATGTTGCCGTTTTCGACCGACTGGTGACGGTTCATGACCTGGCAGCCAAACTTTCACTCATCGCTGTTCTACACCCTCTACCGTTTCATGGCCGCCCGGGGCCGCGAAAGCCTCGCTGCGCTCGAGCTTTGAGCCGCCGGGGCGGCATCAGCCCACGCCTCGCCATCCGGTCCACACGCCTGCAACCGCCATTCGGCGGCCCTTCCAGCTCAACCGGCCGGTGCCGGGCCGCGCCGAACCGGTTGGACACGCCTCTGGTTTACACCGGAGCGACAAGCCGCTTTTCCGTCAAAGTTTTCTGCTCCGTTGCCGTAAACCAGATTAACGACGGTCACCGTCGCTTCTTTGTGAGGGCTCGGCAGTGCTGATTTTCGTGGGAACACTCGTGACGCTCTTGTCCGTTTTCGGCGGTTATGCGCTCGAAGGCGGCCATCTCGGCGCGCTGCTGCAGCCCGTTGAAGTGCTGATGATCGTCGGCGCGGGCGTCGGCGCGTTCATTCTCGGCAACGGGATGAAGACGATCAAGGCGACGCTGCGCGTTATCCCGACCCTGTTCAAGGGCACAAAGTACAACAAGGACGTCTACATGGAGCTGATGGCGCTCCTCTATGTCCTGCTGGCCAAGGCGCGAAAGGAAGGCACGTTGACGCTGGAAGCCGACATCGACGATCCGGCGAAGAGTCCGATCTTCACCCAGTATCCGAAGATCCTCGCCGACAGGCACATCATCGAGTTCCTGACCGACTACCTGCGTCTGATGGTGGGCGGCAACATGAATGCGTTCGAGATCGAAAGCCTGATGGACGAGGAAATCGAGACGCATCACCAGGAAGGCGAAGGGCCCGCGCACGCCTTGAACAAGGTCGGCGACGCGATGCCGGCGTTCGGGATCGTGGCCGCGGTGATGGGCGTGGTGCACACCATGGCTTCGGCCGACAAGCCGCCCGCGGTGCTCGGCGAGATGATCGCCCAGGCGCTGGTCGGCACTTTCCTCGGGATTCTGCTTTCGTACGGGTTGGTCGGGCCGCTCGCGAGCGTCGCCGAACAGCGTGTGACCGAATCGACCAAGATGTTCCAGTGCATCAAGGTGACGATTCTCGCCAGCTTGAACGGTTACGCACCGGCCATCGCCGTCGAATTCGGCCGCAAAGTGCTCTTCTCGACCGAACGCCCGTCGTTCGCCGAGCTGGAAGAGCACGTGCGCCGCGTCAAAGCCAAGTAACGGGCGCCGGGAACCGGATCGATGAGCAAGGATAAAGACCGCGCCATTGTCGTCAAGCGTGCCGCGCCGAGAAAGGCCGGCCACCACGGCGGCGCATGGAAGCTCGCGTATGCGGACTTCATGACCGCGATGATGGCGTTCTTCCTGCTGATGTGGCTGCTGAGTTCGGCCTCCACGGTGCAGTTGAAGGGCGTTGCGGACTATTTCAACCAGCCGTTGAAGCTCACGCTGTGGGGCGGCGATCGCAGCGCCGTGGATTCGAGCATTCTGAAGGGCGGCGGCCGCGATATTTCAACGGACACACCGGGCGTGATGCACTCAACCGACGGTACGAACAGCCGCGCCGAGCACACCGCCGCGCATCACGACGAAGATTCGGAGGCGCAGTCGCAGGGCGAGCTGGAACGCCGCGAACAGGTCCGTTTGCACGATCTGCAGGTCAAGCTGATGGCCGCGATCGAAGCGAATCCGGTGCTGCGCCAGTTCAAGCAGCAGATCCGCATCGATTCGACGTTGACCGGCTTGCGCATCGAAATCGTCGACTCGCAGAAGCGGCCGATGTTCGCGACCGCGCGAGACGTCGTTGAACCGTACATGCGCGACATCCTGCGCGAAATCGGTCACACGCTGAACGATGTGCCGAACCGCATCATCGTCCAGGGTCACACCGACGCCGTGCAGTACGCGGGCGGCGACAAGGGCTACAGCAACTGGGAACTGTCCGCGGACCGCGCCAATGCATCGCGCCGCGAACTGGTAGCCGGCGGCATGGACGAGGCGAAGGTGATGCGCGTACTCGGTCTCGCGTCGACGCAGAACCTGAACAAGGCGGACCCGATGGATCCGGAAAACCGCCGCATCAGCATCATCGTGCTGAACAGGAAGTCGGAGGAGGCGCTGAACCATGACGACTCCACCACGACCACCTTGTCGGACGACGCAGCCGGCTCCAAGCCGCTGCTGCCACGACTTGCGCAACCGGTGACGGTTGCACCGAAGGTGCCGGCGGTAGCGCCGGCGGCCCAGTAACAGACAGCGGATCGGCTGGCCGGTCCATGCGCCCAGGTGGCGCGGACGGCCCGGCGATCCATAGCGTAAGTGCAGCGAGGTTTTCATGATCAGGCATATCCTGGCAATCGACGATTCGGCATCGATGCGGCAGATTCTCGCCGCGACCCTGACGACGGCCGGCTATGAAGTGACGCTCGCGGCGGACGGCGAGGAAGGGCTCGAGAACGCGCTCGCCATGTCGTTCGACCTCGTGCTGACGGATCAGCATATGCCGGGCAAAACCGGCCTCGATCTGATTTCAGCGCTGCGCGGCAACCCGGCCTATCAGGCGACGCCCATCCTCGTCCTCACGACGGAATCGGGCGAGCCTTTCAAGGCGGCGGCGCGGGCCGCGGGGGCGACGGGCTGGATCGAAAAGCCGCTCGACCCCGACATGCTGACCGAACTGGTGGCGGCGTTAGCCGAACCGGATCAGGCATGAGCGCCCGATCAGCACCACCTTTACACAAGTTATAGAAGCGCTCGACGCGGCGGCACGGCAGCCCAAGCCTAGACAGGAACTTTCGCGGTGACCCAGGCATGACACTCGACATCACTCAGTTCTATCAGACGTTCTTCGACGAAGCGGACGAACTGCTCGCGCAGATGGAGCAGTTGCTGCTCAATCTGGATATCGCACACCCGGACCCCGAAGACCTCGCGGCGATTTTCCGCGCGGCGCATTCGATCAAGGGCGGCGCGGCGACGTTCGGCTTTACCGCGCTGACGGAAACGACCCACATTCTCGAATCGCTGCTCGACCGCGCGCGCAATAACGAACTCGTGCTGCGCAAGGACATGATCGACACCTTCCTTGAAACGAAGGACGTGTTGTCGGGCCAGCTCGCCGACTACCGTGCGAGCGCCGAGCCGGATGCGGCCGTCGCCCGCGCGATCTGCGCGAAGCTCGAACAGCTCCATCATGAAAGCAGCTCCGGCGAAACGCAGGCGGCAGCGGCCGCCGAGCCGGCCATGGCGAGTCAAACAGCAGAACAGGCAGTAGACGAGGGACCCCCGCCCGCGCACGTCGTCGAACAGGCGGTGCAGGTGGCGGGCGAGGAATGGAATGGCGGCGAACCGGCACAGACCGGGCAAGCCGCGGGCGCCGGTGAGGAAGCCGGCCCCCATCTGAAAATTACGCTACGGGGCGTAGGTGAGAAGGACCAGGCACTGCTGGCCGAAGAGCTCGGCAACCTGGGCAGTATCGTCGGGCAGGTCAAGAGCGGCGGCGATCTGACGCTGTGGCTCCAGACCGATGTGACCACCGACGACATCATCGCCGTGTGCTGTTTCGTGATCGACGAAAGTCAGATCTCGATCGGCCGCGGCACCGCACCGGCGGACGAGACGCAGCAAGGCGAACCTGGAACGCCCGACGCCGCCGACTCGACCCCGGCGCAAGCAGCACGGACGGCACAGGCAATACAGGCGGAGCAGGCAGCATCGTCGGCACCGGCGGCCAACACCGCTGCACCCGCTCAAGCCGCCGCCACACAAGAACTGTTCGATGCGCCGGCGTCGCAAGCGGCTAACCCGGCGCCCGCCGCGGCTGCAGGCGCGGCAGCGAGCGCGTCGGAGGCAAGCGCGACGGCACCCGTCGAACAGGACCGCAAGGCGGCGCGTTCGGCCGCCGCAGCAGGCGGCGCGGAAGGTAGCTCGATTCGCGTCGGCGTCGAGAAGGTCGATCAGTTGATCAACCTGGTCGGCGAACTGGTGATCACGCAGGCCATGCTGGCGGAGACCACCAGCACGTTCGATCCGGCCTTGCACGACCGCCTCTTCAACGGCATGGCGCAGCTCGAGCGCAATGCGCGCGATCTGCAGGAAGCGGTGATGTCGATCCGCATGATGCCGATGGATTACGTGTTCAGCCGCTTCCCGCGTCTGGTGCGCGATCTGGCGGCGAAACTCGGCAAGGAAGTGGAGCTCGTCACCTTCGGTCAGGCGACCGAACTCGACAAGAGCCTCATCGAACGCATCATCGATCCGCTGACTCACCTCGTGCGCAACAGCCTCGACCACGGTATCGAAACCATGGAAACGCGGCGCGCGGCGGGCAAGGATTCGACCGGTCAGCTGGTGCTGTCGGCCGCGCATCACGGCGGCAACATCGTCATCGAAGTGAGCGACGACGGCGCCGGTTTGCGCCGCGACAAGATTCTCGCGAAGGCGGCCAAGCAGGGCATGCAGGTCAGCGAGTCGATGTCCGACGAAGAAGTCTGGAACCTGATCTTCCTGCCGGGTTTCTCGACGGCGGAACAGGTCACGGACGTCTCCGGCCGTGGCGTCGGCATGGACGTGGTGAAACGGAACATCCAGTCGATGGGTGGTCACGTGGAAATCACCTCGCATGCGGGCAAGGGCAGCACCACGCGAATTGTCCTGCCGCTCACCCTGGCGATTCTCGACGGCATGTCGGTCAAGGTCGGCCACGAGATTTTCATTTTGCCGCTGAACTTCGTGATGGAGTCGTTGCAACCGCGTGCCGAGGATATCTATACGGTGACCAACGGCGAACGCGTGGTGCGCGTGCGTGGTGAATATCTGCCGCTCGTCGCATTGCACGAAGTGTTCAACGTCGACGGCGCGAAGCAGGAGCCGACGCAGGGTATCGTCACCATCATGCAAACCGAGGGGCGTCGCTTCGCGATGCTGATCGACGAACTGGTGGGGCAACAGCAGGTGGTCGTGAAGAACCTCGAAACGAATTACCGCAAGGTGCACGGCATTTCAGCCGCGACCATTCTCGGCGACGGAAGTGTCGCGCTGATCGTGGACGTGGCGGCGCTGAATCGCGAAACGCGCCACGCACACGGCGCGATGAGCCTCGCATGACAGTCCTGACGCACGCAGTTTTTGCAACACTCACTCAATTCATTTCATCCCAACCGTTTGGGGGCTAACGTGGCAGAAGTCCAATCCATCAATTCGAACGTCGCGAACGCGAGCGGTACGAATGCCCGTCGCGGCGCGCAGCTGGCCGACGCCGGCGGTCAGGAATTTCTCGTCTTCACGCTCGGCGCCGAAGAGTACGGCATCGACATTCTCAAGGTGCAGGAAATCCGCGGCTACGACAACGTCACGCGGATCGCCAATGCGCCTGAGTTCATCAAAGGCGTGATCAATCTGCGCGGCATCATCGTGCCGATCGTCGACATGCGCATCAAGTTCCATCTGGGCCGCGTCGAGTACGACCATCAGACCGTCGTGATCATTCTGAACGTCGCGCATCGCGTGGTCGGGATGGTGGTGGACGGCGTGTCCGACGTGCTGACGCTCGCCGCCGATCAGATCATGCCGGCGCCGGAATTCGGCGCGACGCTGACCACCGAGTACCTCACGGGTCTTGGCACCGTCGACGGCCGCATGCTGATCCTGATGGACATCGAAAAGCTGATGACCAGCCGCGAAATGGCATTGATCGAAAAACTCAGCGCGTAAGCCGCTAGTACGAAAGAACGTTTGAGAAAGGGAGCATCGAAATGCTGAGCAGGTGGTCGATTCGCACGTCGCTCACGATGGTGGGGATCATGCTGGTGGCGCTGACCGTAGTGGTCGGCGCGCTCGGGTTAACCGCGCTGAAGAGCGCGAGCCAGTCGCTCGAGCGCATTGCACGCGGCGATCTGGTGGCGATTCATGCGCTCGACGATGCCTCGTCGTATCTCTTGCGCTCGCGGGTGTCGCTGGACCGCTTCAATGCGTTGAGCGCGGCGGGCGACACCGAGCTGGCGAAGAAGGTCCTCGATCGTGCGCAAGAGTTATACGGCAAGGGCAACCAAAGCTGGCAGGCCTACCTCGACGCGCCCAAGAACGGCGTCGAGCAGCCGCAACTGGACGAACTGGCGGCGCGTCGCGCGACCCTGATGCGCGACGGCCTGGAGCCGGAGCTCGCCGCGTTGCGCGCGAACGACCTCGCGGCGTATCACGCGATCGCCGATACCAGGATCAGCCCGTGGTTCGTTGCCTACGAGAACGCCGCGGCTGTCGTCATCAAGGCGCTGGAGCAACAGGCGGCGGCACAGCAAGCAAGCGCGCAATCGGACATCTCGCTGATGACGACGCTGATCATTGCCGTCACCGCGCTGGCCTTGCTGATGGTGGTGGGCTTTCGCTTCGCGCTGCGCGGCCTGATCGTGCGCCCGCTCAACGACGCGACCGCCTGCTTCGAACGGATCGCTTCGGGCGACCTGTCCGAACCGATCGAAGTGTTCAGCCGCAACGAAATCGGCCGACTCTTCGCCGGCATCAAACGGATGCAGGAAAGCCTGGCGACAATGGTGAAGGCGGTTCACAGCAGCACCGAATCGATCGACACCGGCGCGCGTGAAATCGCGATGGGCAACACCGATCTCTCGCAACGGACCGAGCAACAGGCCGCTTCGCTGCAGGAAACCGCGTCGAGCATGGAGCAACTGACCGGCACCGTGCGGCAGAACGCCGAGAACGCGCGTCAGGCGAGCCAGTTGGCCGTCAATGCGTCGGATATCGCGACGCGCGGCGGCGACGTGGTGAGCCAGGTCGTCACGACGATGCAGGGCATCGCGACCAGTTCGAACAAGGTCGTCGACATCATCGGCGTGATCGAGGGCATTGCGTTCCAGACCAATATTCTCGCGCTGAACGCGGCGGTCGAAGCTGCCCGGGCAGGCGAACAGGGCCGAGGCTTCGCGGTGGTCGCAGGCGAAGTGCGCAGCCTCGCGCAGCGCAGCGCCAGCGCCGCGAAGGAAATCAAGGAACTGATCGGCGACTCGGTCGACAAGGTGCAAAGCGGCTCGGCGCTGGTCGGCCGCGCGGGCACGACGATGGACGAGATCGTGCAGGCCGTGCGCCGCGTGACCGACATCATGGGCGAGATCAGCGCGGCTTCCGAAGAGCAGTCGGGCGGTATCGAACAGGTGAATCGCGCGGTCGTGCAGATGGACGAAGTCACGCAGCAGAACGCCGCGCTGGTTGAACAGGCCGCGGCAGCCGCGGCGTCGCTCGAAGAGCAGACGCGTCAGTTGCAAGCGGTGGTGAACGGTTGGAAAGTGGCCGGCGGCCAGACGCGCAGCAACGCGGCCGCGGCTCATCCGCAAGCTGCGGCACGCCTGAACGGCGGCAAACAAGGCAGCCTGAACGGCAGCCAGCGCGCGCAGCCCGCAAAGGTAGCCCCGCAAGCGCCCGCTCACACCGCGGCGCGTCCGGCAGCAAGCACGGCAACACATGAAACACATGCCACACCGGCTTCGGCCAGCCAAGATGCAGACGCCGCACGCGTCGAACCGGCGCTCAAACCGAAGACGGCCCGCGCCGCATCCGAATCCGCCGCACGCCCCGCCGCCGCAAGCGCGGCGGCGGCAGCCCCGGACTCGGACTGGGAAACGTTCTAGGAAGTGGCACACAGACATGCGGTCATTCGGCATCTCGCTCCATGACGGGCGAATCATCGAAACACGCTTACAAAGCGTGTCGCGGGCCGACTGCGTGTTGGCCGAACTCGCGGGCAGGCGCGACCCCGCGAACACAAACCCTTCCGCCAAAGGACACCCCTTCGGCGGCAAGCGGAATGGCTCGTATTGCAGGCAGGAACTCTCATGATGGCAACGCGCGCACAGCAACGGCCGGAACCGGCACGTCCCGAACCGGCACGTCCCGAACCGGCACGTCCCGAACGGGCACGTCCCGAACGGGCACGTCCCGAACGGGCGGAGCCGGCTAGATCCGGCGACCAGGGACGGGATTTCGAATTCACCTCGGCGGATTTCGCTCGCATTCGGGAACTGATTCATCGCAACGCGGGCATTTCGCTGTCGGATCACAAGCGCGACATGGCATACAGCCGTCTCGCACGCCGGTTGCGCGCGCGCAGCCTCGACACTTTCAAACAGTATCTCGATCTGCTCGAAGCGGAAAACGATCCGGCCGAGTGGGAAGCGTTCACCAACGCGTTGACCACCAATCTGACCGCGTTTTTCCGCGAAGCGCATCACTTTCCCATCCTCGCCGAATTCGTGCCGCGCCGCGCGCAGCCGGTTTCGGTATGGTGCTCGGCGGCCTCGACCGGTGAGGAACCCTATTCGATCGCGATGACGCTGATCGAAGCGCTCGGCGACAGCGGCGCGCGCCAGGCGAGCGTGCTCGCCACCGACATCGACACACAAGTGCTGGCGAAAGCCGAAGCCGGCATGTACCAGTTCGATCAGGTCAAGCACCTGTCGCCCGAGCGGCTCAAGCGCTTCTTCCTGAAAGGGACCGGCGCGCATGCCGGGATGGTGAAGGTGCGCCCGGAAGTGCGGGCGATTGTGCGCTTCGAACAACTGAACCTGACCGACCGCGATTACCAGTTGCGCTCGCAGTTCGACGCAATCTTCTGCCGCAATGTGATGATCTATTTCGACAAGCCGACGCAAGCGCAGGTGCTCGCGCGCTTCGAGCCGGTGATGAAATCGGGTGGCCTGCTGTTTGCCGGCCATTCGGAAAACTTCACGTATGTGACGCAGGCGTTCAAGCTGCGCGGCCAGACCGTCTACGAACTGACGCGCGACGCGGGTCCCGCCCGCGCGCCGGCGCGCGCCGCGAGCCATGCCGGCAGTGCCACGAATAGCGGGGTGCCAGCATGAGCAGCGCCCTGCCCATCGCCACCAATCTGTATTTCGACAACCACTTCAAACGCCCCGGCGTGAAGCTGTTGCCGAACGAGTTTTATACGACCCACGAAGACATGGTGCTCGTCACCGTGCTCGGCTCGTGCGTTGCGGCCTGCATCCAGGATCGCACGGCGGGCATCGGCGGCATGAATCACTTCATGCTCCCGGACGACGGCGCGGATGTCGCTCAAGCCGCATCGGATTCGATGCGCTACGGCGCGTACGCGATGGAAGTGCTGATCAACGAACTCATCAAGGCCGGTGGCAGGCGCGAGCGCTTCGAAGCCAAGGTATTCGGCGGCGGCGCCGTGCTGGCGGGCATGACGACGATGAACATCGGCGACCGCAATTCGGAATTCGTGCGCCGATATCTGGCGCTCGAAAAGATCCGCATCGTCGCTGAGGATTTGCAGGGCAACCATCCGCGTAAGGTCGCCTTCATGCCGCGCACCGGGCAGGTGATGGTGAAGAAATTGCGCTTGCAGCAGGAAGCGGGCGTGGCCGAACGCGAACAGGCGCTCGTGCGGCAAAGTGCCGAGGCGCGAGCCGAGCGGCTCGCGGCGGCGCGCAAACGGGTCGAGTTGTTCTCGACGCCGGCTGCCGCCAGGCCGAAGGTCGAACTGTTCGGCTCGAATGCAGGCGGCGCGGCAGGCGCGGCGAAGCCGCGCATCGAACTGTTCGGCGCGAGTCCGCGCCCCAATGATTCAAACAACGCCAGAACCACAGAGGAGGCGTGAGCGCTGTGCAAAAGATCAAAGTACTGTGCGTCGACGATTCGGCGCTGATTCGCAGCCTGATGACGGAAATCATCAATGGCCAGCCCGATATGACTGTCGTGGCGACCGCACCCGACCCGCTGGTCGCACGCGATCTCATCAAGCAGCACAACCCCGACGTGTTGACGCTCGACGTCGAAATGCCACGCATGGACGGCCTCGACTTCCTTGAGAAGCTGATGCGTCTGCGGCCAATGCCGGTCGTGATGGTGTCGTCGCTGACCGAGCGCGGCAACGAAATCACGCTGCGCGCGCTCGAACTGGGCGCGGTCGACTTCGTCACCAAGCCGAAGGTCGGCATTCGCGACGGCATGCTCGACTACTCGGAAAAGCTCGCCGACAAGATTCGCGCCGCTGCCCGCGCGCGGGTGCGTCAGGCCGCGTCGGCACAGCACACGGCGGCACAGGCCGCGCACGCGCCGGCCGCTGCCGCGCCGCTCTTCAACAACCCGCTGCTCAGTACCGAGAAGCTGATCATCGTCGGCGCCTCGACGGGCGGCACCGAAGCGATCCGCGAAGTGCTGGTGCCGCTGCCGCCGGATGCGCCCGCAGTGCTGATCGCGCAGCACATGCCGCCGGGGTTCACAAAATCTTTTGCGCAACGCCTTAATGGTTTGTGCCGGATTACCGTTAAAGAGGCAGAGCATGGCGAACGCGTGCTGCCGGGACATGCGTATATCGCGCCCGGGCACGCTCACCTGTTGCTGGCCCGCAGCGGCGCGAACTATATCGCCCATCTGTCGGACGAGCCGCCGGTGAACCGGCATCGTCCCTCGGTGGACGTGCTGTTCCGTTCGGCCGCGCAGCATGCGGGTAAAAATGCGGTCGGCGTGATTCTGACCGGCATGGGGCGCGACGGCGCCGCCGGACTGTTGGAGATGAAAAAAGCGGGGGCGTATACCCTCGCGCAGGACGAAGCGAGCTGCATCGTGTTCGGCATGCCGCGCGAAGCGATTGCGCTCGGCGCCGCGGACGAGATAGCGTCGCTGCCGGAAATGAGCCGGCGCGTGATGGCGCGTCTGTCATCGATGGGCGATCGCGTGCAGCGGGTATGATGCGCGCCGTGTGGATTGAACTGGCGCTCATGCGCCGCATCATGGATCAAGCAAAGGGAATGAAATGGATAAGGGAATGAAGATTCTGGTTGTTGACGACTTTCCGACGATGCGCCGGATCGTTCGCAACCTGCTCAAGGAACTCGGCTACTCGAACGTCGACGAGGCGGAAGACGGTCAAGCCGGCCTCGCGCGTTTGCGCAGCGGCACCTACGAGTTCGTGATTTCCGACTGGAACATGCCGAATCTCGACGGTCTGGCCATGCTCAAGGCAATCCGCGCCGACGCCACCCTCACGCATCTGCCGGTGCTGATGGTGACGGCCGAGTCGAAGAAGGAAAACATCATCGCGGCGGCTCAGGCCGGTGCGAGCGGTTATGTCGTCAAGCCGTTCACGGCTGCGACGCTCGACGAGAAGCTCAACAAGATTCTCGAGAAGATGGCCAAAGCCGGGAGCTGATGTGAATTTGCCGATTAACGCGCACAGTGCCGAAACGGTCATCGAGAGCGGCGACTTCGCGTCCGACCGTATCCTCGCCCGCATTGGACACCTGACGCGCACGCTGCGCGACTCGATGCGTGAGCTGGGGATCGACAAGCATGTCGAGCGCGCGGCGGAAGCCGTACCCGATGCTCGCGACCGTCTGAAGTACATCGCGACCATGACCGAGCAGGCCGCCGAGCGCGTGCTGTCCTCGATCGACATCGCCAAGCCGATCCAGACGCAGTTGCAGCAGGATGCGGGCGAGCTCGATGCGCGCTGGGAAAAGTGGTACGAGGCGCCGATCGAGCGCGAGGAAGTGCGCGCGTTGATGAACGACACGCGGACCTTTTTGCGCGGCGTGCCCGAGGCGACCAGCGCGACCAACGCGCAGCTGATGGAGATCATGCTGGCGCAGGACTTCCAGGATCTGACCGGGCAGGTCATCAAGAAGATCACGGATGTCGTATACCTGATCGAGCAGCAGTTGCTCGGCGTGCTGGTCGAGAACATCGCGCTCGAGCGGCGCGAGCAGTTCGCGGCGAACGCGGCAGCGCTGGCGGCCGAACCTGCGTCGACCGGCAGCCCCGAACATCTGTTGAATGGCCCGCAGATCAATCCGGAAGGCAAAGCGGACGTGATGCAGGACCAGTCGCAAGTCGACGATCTGCTGGCGAGTCTCGGTTTCTGACGTATCTGGCAGCCGCAACGGCGCCAGGCGGAATCGGTCTGTGCAGCAAGCCACGCTCTCGCGTGCGCTTGCTGCGTGCCGACATAAACCACAGGCATACTACGAGCTCAAGCAGCGGCACGGCGTTCCGGTGAGAAACGCTCACCGGTCGGTGGCACCGTGAGGCATGCCTCCAGAGTGCAACCGCAGCCATGCCGTATGATCTGCATACATGCCGCCGGTTCGCACGCGTTGCGAACCGAGCAGCAGCAGCTCGGGAGGAGCCTCGTTATGTTGAGTCGTGTATGCCGCGCCAGGTTTGTCATGGCGCTTGCCTTGCCCTGTTCGTTGTTTGCCGTGCAGTCCGCGTATGCGGGACTGGGCGGCGCCCCAATGACTCCACCCACGGATGCATCGGTTTCTTCTCGCACCATGCAGCCCGGCGCCCACCCGGCAACGGCTGCTCAGGGCGTGATGCGGTCTGCGTCCAGCGCCGCATCCTCCACTTCGGCTTCCGCGTCCTACACCGTGCGTGAAACCACGCTCGGCAACGGCACGGTGGTGCGCGAATACCTGGCCGCCGACGGTTCGGTATTCGGCATCGCGTGGCGTGGTCCGCAAATGCCGGATCTGAACGATCTGCTCGGCAGCTATTTCCCGCAGTACACCGCCGGCGTGACGGCGGCGCGCGCGGCGCGCGGAGGCGGTCATGGCCCCGTCGCGGTCGATCAGAGCGGCCTCGTGGTCCATTCCGGCGGCCACATGGGGGCGTTCAACGGTCAGGCCTGGTTGCCGCCGGCGCTGCCCGCCGGCGTCAGCGGTTCAGACATCCAGTAAGGGCGAGGACGAACGATGCGAACCATGCAGAGTGGTGTGAAGCTCAAGGGCTGGGTGAAGGGCGTTGTGGTCGTGGCGTTGGTGTCGCTGGTGGCGGCATGCGGCGGCGGTGGCGGCGACAGTTCCAGTAACAATTCGTCGGCGGCGCCAAACAGCGGCTCGCTGCCGGCCAGTCCGACCCAGCAGCCCATCGCGGCGACCGCGGCGAACACCGTGCCGATCACGGTCGGCCGGGGCGTGAAGGGCGTGATCAATATTCCGACGGTGAGCGTGAAGGTATGCGCGCCGGGCTCGACTACCAATTGTCAGATCATTGACAACATCCAGGTCGATACCGGTTCGTTCGGGCTGCGCGTGGTCGGCTCGGTGCTGAACCCCGCGTTGCTTGGCGCGTTGCCTAACGTGACAAGTGGCACGCAACTCGCCGAGTGCGCGACCTTCGCCGACGGCTACACGTGGGGCACGGTGCGCACCGCGACGGTGGCGATCGGCGGGGAAACGACGACGGCCGGCATCCCGGTGCAGATCATCGGCGATTTGGCGGCGACTTCGGTGCCGAAAGGCTGTGGCAGTGGCGTGGCGGAAAACACCGCCAACGATCTCGGGGCCAATGGGATTCTCGGCATCGGCACGGCGCCCAACGATTGCGGCGCAACCTGCGTGACCACCGTCCACAACAACTATTTCGCGTGCTCTGGCGGCACCTCCTGCGGCCCTACTGCGGTGCCGCTCAACCAGCAGGTCGCCAATCCGGTCGCCAGTTTCCCGGTCGACAAAAACGGCGTGATCGTGCAGATGCCGCCGTTGCCGGATACCGGCGCGCCATCGGCCACCGGCACGCTGGTGTTCGGCATCGGCACGCAGTCGAACAATGCGCTCCCGACGACTGTGCAGACCTTCACCACCGATACCTACGGCGATCTGAACAACAGCGTCTACAACGGCACGACGGTGCAGGCGTTCCTGGATTCGGGTTCGAACGCCTACTTCTTCGGCGACAGCTCGCTGACGCAGTGCGGCAGTAATTACGCGAACTTCTATTGCCCGTCGTCGGCGCAAACCCGGTCGATCAATCTGGTCGGCCTGAACAAGGCGAGTACGACCGCCAGCATCGGCATCTTGAGCGCGGCCACGCTGTTCGGCAACAGCAGCAACTATGCGTTCAACGATCTGGCCGGGCAGATCGGCGGCAATAGCAGCTTCGATCTCGGTTTGCCGTTCTTCTATGGCCGTCACATTTACTACGGTCTTGATCAGACGGCGAACGGCGGCCAAGCGCCTTACGTCGCCTTTTGAACCGCATGGCGAAAGCGTAAGAATCGGTCGGACACCCGCACGAAGCCTCGCGGGTGTCCGGTTGGCCGTAGCCGGCATCCCTGGCAAACCACGCGTGGCCAACTGGCTCTCAGTCAGCCGCCCGTAGTCCGCGCCACATCGCCTCGGGCGGGGGAGCCGCCAGCCCTGCCGGCGAGCCCCACCGGGCCGCCGGCTCGCTGTTCCATCCCTCGAAATACCCCCCTTTCTCCGCCCTTATCCGCCGATCGTCGCTGCTATCGAGCGGGAATAATCGCTTTCACTGGAAAGAGGCGCCGTGCCTCGCCCGCTTGGAGAGCGTTTGTGGCAGAGGACAGCGACCTCGAAAAAACCGAATCAGCCACCCCCCGGCGCTTGGAAAAGGCGCGCGAGGAAGGGCAGATCGTGCGATCGCGGGAGCTGTCGACGTTTGCGCTGCTGGCAGCGGGATTCTTCGGCGTGTGGGGCATGTCCGGCAGTATCGGCGAGCATTTGCAGCGCATGCTGCGCTCGGCCTTCACGTTCGATCACGCCGGGGCGTTCGAAACCCACCGCATGCTGATCGGCGCGGGCGCCGCGAGCCGCGAGGGCCTGTACGCGCTGCTGCCCATTCTCGCCTTCACCGGCGCTGCCGCCTTGCTCGCGCCGATGGCGCTGGGCGGCTGGCAGTTGTCCGCGAAAGGCCTTGAACCCAAGTTCAGCCGGCTCAATCCGATCGAAGGGCTCGGCAAGATGTTCTCGATCAACGGGCCGATCCAGCTCGGCATGTCGATCGCGAAGACGCTCGTGGTGGGCGGCATCGGCGGCTCGGCGATCTGGAATCGCCGAGAGGAGATTCTCGCGCTGGCGACCCAGCCGGTGCAGCTTGCGCTTGCTAACGCCGTGCATCTGATCGCGGTGTGCTGCGGCATGACGGTGGCGGGCATGTTCGCCGTGGCGGCGCTCGATGTGCCGTACCAACTCTGGCAGTTCCACAAGAAACTGCGCATGACGAAGGAAGAAGTGAAGCGCGAACACCGCGAAAGCGAAGGCGATCCGCACGTCAAAGGCCGGATTCGCCAGCAGCAACGCGCCATTGCCCGCCGCCGCATGATGACCCACGTGCCGAAGGCCGATGTGGTGGTGACCAACCCGACGCACTTCGCGGTCGCGCTGCAATACACCGACGGTGAGATGCGCGCGCCGAAGGTCGTCGCCAAGGGGGTGAACCTGGTGGCCGCGCGGATTCGCGAAATCGCTGCGGAAAACAACGTGCCGCTGCTGGAAGCGCCGCCGCTCGCACGGGCGCTGTATCACAACGTCGAACTGAACCGTGAAATTCCGGGCCCGCTCTATGGCGCGGTCGCCGAAGTGCTCGCGTGGGTGTATCAGTTGCGGCGCTTTAACACCGAAGGCGGCGTCGCGCCGGTTGCACCGACCGAGTTCGACGTGCCCGCGGAACTCGACAAGGGCGGCGTATCGGACGACGAAGCCGAGCAGGAAGCCGCCGACACGCTCAACCCCGCTAACGACAACGCTTCAGGAGCCTCCGCATGAACGCTCGCGCCGGATTCCTGTCCCGACGGCCGGATGCCTTGAGCAGCACCAATTTGCGCGCCCTCGCCGGGCCGGTGCTGATCTGCATGATCCTCGGCATGATGATTTTGCCGTTGCCGCCGTTTTTGCTGGATCTGCTGTTCACCTTCAACATCGCGCTTTCCGTGATGGTGCTGCTCGTCAGCATGTACACGATGAAGCCGCTCGACTTCGCCGCTTTCCCAAGCGTGCTGCTGTTCTCGACCTTGCTGCGCCTGTCGCTGAACGTGGCGTCCACGCGCGTCGTGCTGCTCGAAGGCCACACCGGCCCGGACGCGGCCGGCCAGGTGATCGAGTCGTTTGGCCACTTCCTCGTGGGCGGCAATTTCGCGGTCGGTATCGTCGTCTTTATCATCTTGATGGTCATCAACTTCATGGTGATCACCAAGGGCGCGGGGCGCATCGCGGAAGTGTCCGCGCGCTTCACGCTCGATGCGATGCCGGGCAAGCAGATGGCGATCGACGCCGATCTGAACGCCGGCCTCATCAACGAAGAACAGGCCCGCAAGCGGCGTCTGGAAGTCTCGCAGGAAGCCGAGTTCTACGGCTCGATGGACGGCGCGAGCAAGTTCGTGCGCGGCGATGCGATCGCCGGTTTGCTGATCATGGTGATCAACATCATCGGCGGCCTGATCGTCGGGATGGTTCAACACAACATGGACTTCGCGTCCGCAGGCAAGAACTACACCCTGCTGACGATCGGTGACGGCCTCGTCGCGCAGATTCCGTCGCTGGTGATTTCGACGGCCGCCGGTGTGATCGTCTCGCGCGTCGCCACCAACGAAGACATCGGCACGCAGTTGACCGGCCAGCTCTTCACGAACCCGCGCGTGCTGGCGATCACCGGCTGCATTCTCGTGCTGATGGGCATGATTCCGGGCATGCCGCACTTCGCGTTTCTGCTTCTCGGCGGCGGCCTGATTCAACTCGGCCGCACGATGAAAAAGCGCAGCGAGGAACGCGAGAGCAGCGCGACGCTGGTCGATGTCGCACCGGCCGCAACGGCCCCGGCGGAAAACACCGAAGCCAGCTGGGACGACGTGACGATGATCGACACGCTCGGCCTCGAAGTCGGCTACCGGCTGATTCCGCTCGTCGACCAGAACTCGGACGGCGAACTGCTTAAGCGGATCAAGAGCATTCGCAAGAAGTTCGCGCAGGAAATCGGCTTCCTGCCACCGGTGATCCATATCCGCGACAACCTCGAATTACGGCCGAACGGCTACCGGATCGCGCTCAAGGGCGTCGAAGTGGGCGTCGGCGAAGCGTATCCGGGGCAGTGGCTGGCGATCAATCCAGGCCAGGTGTCCGCCGCGCTGCCGGGCACGCCGACGCAAGACCCGGCGTTCGGCCTGCCGGCGATCTGGATCGATACGAATCTGCGCGAACAGGCGCAGGTGTATGGCTATACGGTGGTCGATTCAAGCACCGTGGTGGCCACGCACCTGAATCATCTGGTGGTCACGCATGCGTCCGAACTGCTCGGCCGCCGCGAAGTGCAGGCGCTGCTGGAGCGGATGCAGAAGGACACGCCGTCGCTGGTCGACGATCTGGTGCCGAAGTCGCTGCCGCTCACCACGTTGCAAAAGGTGCTGCAAAACCTGCTGGAAGAGGGCGTGCCGATCCGCGACCTGCGCACGATCCTCGAAGCGCTGTCCGAACACACGCCGAAGATCACCGACGCGCACGATCTCACCGCCGCCGTGCGCCTTTCGCTGGGCCGCGCAATCACGCAGCAGTGGTTCCCGGGCGTGGGCGACATGCAGGTGATGGGCCTCGATTCGAATCTGGAACGGGTGTTGTCGCAGGCACTTTCTACGGGCGCTAATCCGGGCCTCGAACCTGGCCTCGCGCACACGCTGCTCACTGAGACGCAAAAGGCGATGACACGTCAGCAGAATCTCGGGCTGTCTCCCGTGCTGCTGGTGCAGCACGCGCTGCGGCCGATGCTCGCGCGTTTCCTGCGCCGCAGCCTGCCGCAGTTGAAGGTGTTGTCTTATGCGGAAGTGCCGGATACGCGCAATATCAAGGTGGTGAACCTGATCGGCGCGCACGGTTAAACCAGATCGCTCACCGCAGCCGATCCAGGTCGATGCATATCCCGGCGCTACTCCAGCGCCGGTTTTCATTTCGGCGCCTGACTTTTCATGCTGCACGCGAACTCTGCGGTACATGCCCGTCCCGCGAAAGCCCGTCGGGGGAGCGCCTGGAGTCCGTTTAAAACCGCCGTGGGCGTGAGTTGCGGCATGTTTCCATCGCCCGAATTGCCCGTCTTTACCCGTGCTTATCCACCGATCGTCACTCGACGGGTTTCGCAATAATGGTCTCAATGGGAAGCGGTATGGTGCCGGTCCGTTAGTGCGTTAGTCCGTATACCTCATCGGGGGTCCAGCTTGAACATTCGTAAATTTGTCGGTGCTACCAGTCGCGATGCTCTGCGTCTCGTGCGCGAAGCCTTGGGCCCGGATGCCGTCGTTTTGTCCAATCGCACGATGGAAGACGGCAGCGTCGAGATCGTCGCACTGGCCGACAGCGACCTCGCCGCCATCACGCCGAAGACGCCGCGCGGCAGCGCAGGCGCGGCGCTGGCCGCACCGATGAATGCAACTGCCGGACAACCCGCGCTCACCGCACCGCGCGCCAATCCGATGATGCAAGCGAATCCCTACGCGAGCGGCATGCCGGACGTGTTCTCGTCGGTGTTCGGCGCAAGCCCGGAAGCGGGTGCCGAGAACATGACGTCGAATGCCGCGAGCGTCGCGTCGAGCGATGCGCCGCTTGCGGCCGCGAAGCCCGCCGTCCCCGCCGCGCCGAAGGCCGCGTTGGCCAAGGCCCCCAAAGCAGCGCCCAAAGCAGCCCCCGCCGCAGCGTCGCCGTCGCAGCCGATCAGCATCGAGCAACCCAGCGCGCGCGCCGCGGCGACGCGTCTGTCCGAAGACATCCGTGCCGATCTGCTCAAAGGCGCCGGCGTGCTAGCCGCGCCCGCTGCGTCTGTTGCGTCAGCAGCCGAAGCTCAAGCGCCGCGCACGATGGCCGAATCGAACCCCTGGCTGATCGACCACGCTCGCCGCATCGCCGCCGACCAGCCGCAGCAAGGCCCGTACAGCGCACGCCCCGCCGCGATGTCCCCGGCCGCCGCAACGGCCAAGGGCCTCGGCGCCGCAGTCGAGCCGGCCGCGCAAAAGATCGCCCGGCCGGCCGCCCAACCGGTGGCGCCGCACGTCGCCGAGACGCCCGAATGGGCTCGCGAAGCCGCGCAACTCGCCGCGCGCCGCGCCGCTCAGAAGGCCGCCCCGGCGTTGCCCGTCGGCGACGACGCCCGCACCCCCGCCTCGGTCGCCGAAGCGATCAAGGCGCGCATGGAGCAGGTCGTCAACGACACCGTGATGAGCGAACTGTCGTCGATGCGCGGAATGATGGAAGAACACTTCGCCGGCCTGATGTGGGGCGACCGCCAGCGCCGCAGCCCGGCGCGCGCAGCGCTGACCAAGCATCTGTTCGCCGCCGGTTTCTCCGCGCAGCTCGTGCAGATGATGGTCGACAACCTGCCCGACGAGGTCGACAACATGGAAGGCGGCATGGACTGGGTGCGCTCGGTACTCGGGTCGAACCTGCCGGTGATGGAAGACGAAGACGCGCTGATGGAGCGCGGCGGGGTGTTCGCGCTGATGGGCCCGACCGGCGTCGGCAAGACGACGACCACCGCCAAGCTCGCCGCGCGCTGCGTGATGCGCTTCGGCGCCAGCAAGGTCGCGCTGCTCACCACGGACAGCTACCGGATCGGCGGTCACGAACAACTGCGCATCTTCGGCAAGATTCTCGGCGTGTCGGTTCACGCGGTGAAAGACGGCGCCGATCTGCAACTCGCCCTCTCCGAATTGCGCAACAAGCACATCGTGCTGATCGACACCATCGGCATGAGCCAGCGCGACCGCCTGGTATCGGATCAGATCGCGATGCTGTGCCGCGCCGGTCAGCCGGTGCAGCGTCTGTTGCTGCTCAACGCGACGAGCCATGGCGACACCCTCAACGAAGTCGTGCAGGCCTATCAGCGTTCGCCGGACCAGCAGCCGCTCGCCGGCTGCATCCTGACCAAGCTCGACGAAGCCACCAACCTGGGCGGTGTGCTCGACACGGTCATCCGCTACAAGCTGCCGGTGCACTACGTGTCGACCGGCCAGAGGGTGCCGGAAAACCTGTATGTCGCGACGAAGAAATTCCTGATCAAGAGCGCGTTCTGCATTCCGCGCGACAACTCCCCGTTCGTGCCGCACGACGACGATATTCCGGCGTTGCTGTCCGCGCTGTCCGCGCGTTCGACGGCCGAACTGCACGAGGTCCGCTTTGGATAAGTTCGTCTCCGATCAGGCAGAAGGACTGCGGCGGCTGTTGGCTCGTAGCGGCTCGCGCGTGATTGCGGTGACGGGCGGCTCGGCCGGCATCGGCTGCACGACGACGGTGGTGAACCTCGCCGCGGCGCTCGCGCAGCAGGGCAAGGACGTGCTGGTGATCGACGAATGCCCCGGCGGGAAATCGGTGAGCGCGATGCTCGGCGGCATGCGCGGCGCTGGCAATTTTGCCGCCGTGATGCGTGGCGAGATGACCCTCGACGATGCCGCCGCGCGCCACCCACTCGGCTTCTCGGTGCTGGCCGCCGCGCGCAACAGTCGCGAAGGCCACACGGCCGCGCAATTCGAGGTCGTATTGCGCGGTTCCGCCGACATCGTGCTGATCGACGCGCAGTTCGACCAGCAGGGGCACCTGTCGCCGCTTGCGATGCGGGCGCACGACCTGATGATTGTCACGCGCGTAGCGGCGCAGGCGATCACCGACGCGTACGCATGCATGAAGCGTTTGCACTACGCGCATGCCACTGCCCAGTTTCGCGTGCTGGTGAACCACGTGCAAAGCGTCGACGACGCGCATACCGCGTTTGCAAACCTGGCCGGCGTGGCCGCACGTTACCTGACGGTGGCGCTGGAAGACGCCGGTTACATTGCCGCCGATGTGCGGATGGCGCGCGCCCTGGAGTTGTCGCGATGTGTCGTCGATGCGTTTCCATCGACCCCGGCTGCGCGCGGCTTCCGGCACCTTGCCGCCGAATTGCAGCACTGGCCGATGCGGCCAGCGATGTCGCCGCAGACGCCCTGGATGGCGCCTGCGGCAGTTACAGCGGCGCAACACGCCGACCAACCGTCTGCGCAGCACGCCTGAGAGGCGGCACAAGGACAAGGGGAGCACGATGTATAACGCTCAGGGAAAGATTTCCCAAGCCGAAGTTCTGACGAAGTACGCGCCCCTGGTGCGTCGCCTCGGCTTGCAGCTCGTTGCCAAGATGCCGGCGAGTGTCGATCTCGACGACCTGATCCAGGCCGGCATGATCGGACTGCTGGACGCCGCGAGCCGCTACAAGGAAGACCAGGGCGCGCAGTTCGAAACTTACGCCAGTCAGCGCATTCGCGGAGCGATGCTTGACGAGTTGCGCAGCAACGACTGGTTGCCGCGCAGCTTGCGGCGCACTTCGCGCGAGGTCGAAACGGCTGTGCACAAGGTCGAACAGAACCTGGGCCGCTCGGCGAGCGAAACGGAGATAGCCGAGCATCTGAAAATGCCGCTCGACGAGTATCAGTCGATGCTGCAAGACCTGCACGGCAGCCAGCTGATCTATTACGAAGACTTTGACCGTTCCGCGGACGACGAGCCGTTTCTCGACCGCTACTGTGTCGATCATTCGGATCCGCTGTCGGCGTTGCTGGACGACAGCCTGCGCTCGGCGCTGGTGGAGGCGATCGACCGCCTGCCCGAACGCGAGAAGCTGCTGATGTCGCTCTACTACGAGCGCGGCATGAACCTGCGGGAAATCGGCGCGGTCATGGAAGTGAGCGAATCGCGCGTGTGCCAGCTGCACAGCCAGGCGGTGGCGCGCTTGCGCACGCGCCTGCGCGAGATGGCCTGGGCGAATGCCGAGGCGACTTGAGGGGTTCGGTTACCGTTTTGAGTGTTTGAGCGGCGGTCCTAACCCTCCGCGTTCTCACGCATCCGCCATCTCGTGCTCCGCGGCCAGCGCGAGAAACGCCGAGCGTGACATGCCACGCGCCTGGGCATAAGCGTCGATATCGTGAACCAGCGCCTCGGGCAGCGAGATGTTGATGCGCACCGCTTTCTTCAACGCCGGAATATTCCGCGTTGTCACGAAACCCCACGTAAAGCCTGCGTAGTCCGGATTGCGCCGATGCTCATCCAGCGTCAGTCTTTCGGGAATCGGCAAACCCTCGTCGAGCAGCGTATCCAGATGCGCCTCGATCGCTTCCTTCGCGTTCGCATAGGCTTCTTCCAGCGTATCGCCTGCTGAATGACAGCCGGGAATGTCCGGCACCACCACGCCGAACGCATGGTGCGTGTCACCAGGCTCGATCGCGATCGGGAAAATCAGGTTCTTCATTTCAGGCCTGCCTGTTTGAGAATGCTGTTCAATGTGCCGGGCGGAAGATCTTTCTTTGGATGCGGGACGGTCACGAGACCGGCCCTTACCGCGTGCCGAAAGTGATGGTGGCTGCCCGATATTCGGATCAGCCGCCAGCCATCCGCTTGAATCAATTTGACGACCTCGGCACTGTTCATATTGCACTCCTCGAATCATACACACGATTACACAACCTCGCTAGTGGGTAACGCTCCGCTGGGCCCGCGCAAGACAGCGTCGGACAGCTGCGCGGGAAAGCGGAGAACCTCAGTGGGGGAACCCATGATTTCAGCGCAGCGGAGGAATGTGCGCCACCTGGCCGGATGGCTAACGCGGTTGGAAGGCGTGTATGGATGCGTTTCGCGGGACGGTGAAATGCAAAAGGGCTCGCCAAAGACGAGCCCTTTTCCCTGCAATCTACGCAATTGCGGCGGCGCGGGAAACGCGCTGACTCCGCGAAAAATTCAAGCCGCAGGACTTGCCGGAATCCGGCCATCGGGCCCGTAGAAACCGACCTTCTGCGGCGCCGCCACCTGCAGCGCAGCCAGTGCCCGCTGGTTGTAGTCCATCCGCACGCGGATCAGTTCACCGTTGCTGGTATTGAAGCGTCGCGCGCGGTCGGCGGCTTTTTGCAGGAGCGCCCATTGCTCAGCGAGCCGCGCGTCCGCGCTGGCTGCCAGTTCCATGCCGGGCCAGCCGCCCGGAAAGCCCAGTTCCGCGAGGAGCGCATCGCGCGTGGTTTCGAGCTGGGCGAGCACGCCGATCAGTTCGGTCTTCTTCTCGACGATCGGCGGCAGCATTTCCAGCGGCGACAAGGCCGTCAGTGCCTGGGTCTCGAGCGCCAGAATCGAAGCGAACGCCTCGACGGCCGAATATTCTTCGATGAGGGTAGCAAGCAGGGCGTCTTTCATCTCAACAACTCGCTGAACACGACGGCTCGCGCAGGATTCGCGAGCCGGGTTTGTCGAATGCCGCCCGGCAATTCACCGTACTTCGATGCGTCGATCAGTTGCCGGTCGACGAGGGTGTGCTTTGCAACAGTTCGCGCGCGGTTTTCAGCACGCCGTCGGCGATCTTGCTGGAATCGATCTTCAGCGAGCCGTCCTTGATGGCCGCCTTGATCGACTCGACGTGCCCCGTGTCGATATCGGCCGAACCGGACGCCGCGAGGCTGCGCAGTTGCTGCGGCAGACCCGACAGATTGACGCTGGCGTCGCCCGAACCGCTGGTGGTGGTCTGCGAGGTCGTGCCCGCACTCTGCGCGTTGCTGTTCGCGGTCGTCGCGTCGCCTTGCTGCGAGCGGGACAAGGCGTCTTTCAACGTCGACAGATTCGAATTGGTTGTGGAATCGACTTTCACGATTGGCTTCCTGAACGATTTGATCCTGATAACGGCAACCAGTGATCAAAACTTTAGCGCGATCGCTCCAGGTTTTGCCTTGTCTGTCAAGACGATCCCGCCCCGCAGCGGGTGTAGCGCCTGCCGCACCTGGCATACCCGCCGGCGCCGCCGTCGCGGCTGAATCCGCACCGGTGCGCAGGCCGCCAAGCCGGTTCACAACTGAATCTCCACCGTCGAACCGTCCTTCACAATGCCGGAGATGATCTGGCCATTGGCCGTCTTCACCCGCACCTGCTGGCCTGGCGAGGCGTTGTTCATCGCGCTGCCTTCGGCCGAAATCGCGAAACCAACGCCCGCCGCGACGACCCGCACCGTTTGCCCGATCGACACCGCCAATGCGCTTTTCAGCATGTCGCGGCGCAACGGCATGCCGCCGGCGATGCGCACGAGCGACACCGAGCCGATCGCCTGCGTCGGATCCGTGACGATCGCCTGCGGCAAGCCGGTCAGGTCGCCGTCGCGCGCGACGAGGTCGGCGGCCGTGAGCACTTCGCCCGGCGCCATGGCGCGGGCGGCCAGATAGTAGGTGGCGCGCAGCGAGATGCGCGCTTGCAGATAAATGGTCCACGGCCGCTCGCCGGCGCAGCGTACGCCGACGGTCATCCGGCCCCACAGGCGCGCGCCGCTCGGCATGAAGGGTTCGAGCGTCGTGCACGCCGCGAGCCCGCGGGGAAACGCCGGCGCCACGGTGATTTCGACTTTGCCGGGCAAGCCCGCCGATTGCTGCTGCAAGAAGGCGAGCGCGGCGCTGCGAATCGCTTCCGAGTCTTGCAGGCCGGCAGGCGGTACGGGTTGTGCCACGGCTGCGGGTCGCAGATTCTGTTGCGCGACAGCCGGCGCCACCTGCCGCATCGACGGCGTGCGGGCGATGACGGGCAGCGTCGGCATCGGCGTGGGGAGCTGCGCCGGTTTCGCTGCAGCCATGGTGGTCACGAACGGTTTGCCGTTCGCGCCCAGTTGCGGCGGCTCGCCACGCGAGGCAAGGCTGTCGAAGCCAGCGGCGGCGGACGCATTGTTCGTGACGCTGGCGACGCCGTTGCCGGGGGCATTGCTGCTTGCCGGCGCGGGAATCGTCACGACCCCGTTCGCGTCGGGCCTGAAGCTGGTGCGAATCATTGCCGGCGCGGCAGACGGTTCGCCCACGCCCGGAATCACGATCGAGCCACTCGCGTTGGCGGCGCGCATGAATGGATCGGCATCGCGCCCGACCGGCCTTGGTGTCAACGACTGCGCGGTAGCGGCCGCGAGCGTCGCGGCGGACCCTGCACGTTTCGCCGGCGCTGCCTGCAAGTGCTCGGCCAGATCGGCGAGCGCAGCCGGATTTTTTTCGCCCGGGCCGGGAATCACGATCGGGCCACCGGCGTCCTGAGCCTGCGCGGCAGCCGGCAACAGCACGATGCCGCCGGCAACCCATAGTGCCAGGCTCACGACGAGGTGCGTCAGGAGACGGGACGCGCCCCGCAAAGCCAGTCGCACAGCGCTCGCACCCACGCGATGCACCGTCGCCGCGCGGCTTGCGCGGTGCGTCAGATCGAAGGTGGGTCGGTCCATCGTGTTTCTCCATCGAATGCATCGGTACGCCTTGCATTCTAGTGAGCGCCCCCATTGCGCAAACGTTGAATAGAAGCCCCCTTTCCCGGTTATTCGTCCGATTGCCGCTTGCGTTCGACCCATAAGATGCACTTCATGCAAAAAGGTCTTCCCGCCTGACGCAAGCCTCTCGCGAGGCCTGCACGGGAAGCCTCGGGAACGTACTCCGGAGATTTCCATGCTGGACAAACTCGATGCCGAATTCGCCTTTGGCCGCCAGGCGCTGGATGTACGCGCTTACCGGCAGGAGTTGCTCTCGTCGAATATCGCCAACGCCGATACCCCCGGGTACAAGGCGCGCGACGTCGACTTCGCTTCGTCGCTGGCCGGCGCGCTGAAGAAGACCGGCGGCGGTGCGGGCGTGGGCGCGTC
The DNA here is from genome assembly GCF_041321145.1 of Paraburkholderia sp. IW21. Classification (NCBI taxonomy): domain Bacteria; kingdom Pseudomonadati; phylum Pseudomonadota; class Betaproteobacteria; order Burkholderiales; family Burkholderiaceae; genus Paraburkholderia; species Paraburkholderia sp. IW21. Next base: position 222,562 of record NZ_JBGGWA010000010.1, read on the forward strand.
GAACAACGCGACGCTCGCCATGACGCAGCCCGCAGGGGTGACGAGTGGCATGTCGATGGCGTCGACCGAGCCGGGCCACATGTCCGGCAAGGCGATGCTGACGCCGACCGGCGGCACGCCTGACGACTACGGCAATTTGCAATACCGCATTCCGACGCAACCCGCGCTCGATGGCAACACGGTCGACATCGATACCGAACGGGTGCAGTTCGCGGACAACACGCTTCACTTCGAATCGGGCATGACGGTGCTGTCGAGTCAGATCAAAACGATGCTCGCGGCGATCACGTCGGGTTCGTAAGTAAATAGCGGTCGACAGTTGAGGTGAGGAAACATGCCATCTTTGATGAATATTTTTGGTATTGCAGGCTCGGCGATGTCCGCGCAGTCGCAGCGGCTCAACGTGACGGCGTCCAATCTCGCCAACGCGGACAGCACGACTGGCCCTGACGGTCAGCCGTACAAGGCCAAGCAGGTCGTGTTCGCGGTGAACCCGATTGGCGGCGCTCACTCGGGCTCCGGTCAACAGGTCGGCGGCGTGGAGGTCACGGGCGTGGTCGACGACCCGACGCCGATGAAGACCGCCTACGACCCCGGCAATCCGGCGGCCAATCCGGACGGTTACGTCACGCTGCCCAACGTCGACCCGGTGCAGGAAATGGTCAACATGATTTCGGCCTCGCGCTCGTACCAGGCCAACGTCGAGACCCTGAACACCGCCAAAACACTGATGCTGAAAACGCTCACGATCGGCACCTGAGGAGAATTCCTTGACCACCAATACCACCATCGGCAGCAACGGCACGAACGTGTCGCAAGCGCTGCTCGATACGATGAACGGCACGAGCAGCACCAGGAGCGCGACCAGCGCCGCGAGCTCGACCGGCAGCACCTCAGGCACCTCGGCGACCGATCTGCAGAACACCTTCCTGCAACTGCTCGTGGCGCAGTTGAAGAACCAGGATCCGACCAATCCGATGGACAGCTCGCAGATGACCTCGCAGCTGGCGCAGATCAACACGGTGTCGGGCATCAGCCAGCTGAACACGACGCTCAGTTCGCTCGCCACGCAGATGTCGGCAGGCCAGCAGTCGCAAGCCGCGCTGCTGATCGGCTCGACCGTGCTCGCGCCGGGCAGCTCGGTGACGGTCGCGAGCGGCAAGGCCACCTCGTTCGGCGTGCAGCTCGCCAACCCGGTGGGCGATCTGCAGGTGGTGGTGAAGAACTCGGCAGGCACGATCGTCAACACGATCGACCTCGGCAAGCAGTCGGCCGGCACGATTCCGGTGGGCTGGACGCCGACCGACTCGGCCGGCAACGCGCTGCCCAACGGCAACTACACGATCAGCGCGGTCGGCACGATCAACGGCCAGCAGGCTACGGCCACGACGCTCGCGGGCGCGACGGTGCAAAGCGTCGTCTTGCAGAGCAACGGTACGCCGGGTCTCGTGCTGTCGAACGGCACGACCGTGGGGCTGACCGGCGTCGCCGCCATTCTCTGATTCAGATTCAGTCAGTTACGACTTTCCAGATACGGAGACCGTCATGGGTTACCAACAAGGTTTGAGTGGTTTGTCGGCATCGTCGAGCGATCTCGACGTGATCGGCAACAACATCGCCAATGCCAATACGGTTGGCTTCAAGAGTGGCGCGGCACAATTCGCCGACATGTACGCCAATTCGGTGGCGACGGCGGTGGGCAATCAGGTCGGCATCGGCACGAAGCTCTCCGAAGTGCAGCAGCAATTCTCGCAAGGCACGATCACCGGCACCAACCAGGCGCTCGACGTCGCGATCAACGGCAACGGTTTCTTCCAGATGTCGAACAACGGTTCGCTGGTGTATTCGCGCAACGGCGTGTTCCAGCTCGACAAGAACGGCATCATCACCAACGCGCAAGGCCTGCAATTGATGGGCTACGCCGCGAACAGCGCGGGCGTCATCAACACCGCGCAAACCGTGCCGCTCGGCGTGCCGACCACGAACATCGCGCCGAAAGCGACCACCAGGATCCTTGCCGGCCTGAACCTGAACGCGCAGGACCCGCTGATGCTCGGCACGCCGACCGTGACGCCGACTCTTGTCGCGGGCAGCACGCTCACGACCCCTGGCGCCACGATTACGAACACCGCGTCGGGCACGAACAACGACAACTACACCGTCAACTTCACGAGCCCGACGACCTACACGGTCACCGACACCACGCTCGGCACGACAGGCGCGGCGGCTCCGTACACGGCCGGCACGGCGGTCTCGCTCGGTAACGGCCAGACCATCACGTTCAACGGCGTGCCGGCTACCGGCGACAGCGTCGCCATCGCGCCGACGCCCCTGGCGTTCAACCAGAACAGCGCGTCGACCTATAACTACTCGACCAGCACGACCGTCTACGATTCGCTCGGCGGCTCGCAGACGGTGAACATGTATTTCGCCAAGACCTCGGCGGGCACGTGGAACGTGTACGCGGGCACCTCGACCGGCGCTGCGAACCTGGTTGGCCACGCGAACTTCAATTCGTCGGGCACGCTGCTCAGCACGACCACTGCGGCTGGTGCGGCCACCGCCACGCCGTTCGTCTTCAACTTCGGCATTCCGACCACCGACGGGTCGGCAACGCCGCAGAACCTGACGCTGAACATTGCCGGCACGACGCAGTACGGCGGCAAGGACGGCGTGAACTCCCTGCAGCCCGACGGCTACGCAGCCGGCACGTTGACGAGCTTCACGATCGGCGCCGACGGCACGCTGACCGGCAACTATTCGAACCAGCAAACCGCGGCGCTCGGCCAGATCGTGCTCGCGAACTTCTCGAACCAGAACGGTCTCGTGAGCCTCGGAAACAACGAGTTCCAGCAGACCTCGCAATCGGGTGTCGCGCAGATCTCCGCGCCGGGCGCGACCAACCACGGCGTGCTGCAAGGCGGCGCGGTGGAAAACTCGAACGTCGACCTGACGAGCGAACTGGTGAATCTGATCACCGCGCAACGCAACTATCAAGCGAACGCGCAGACGATCAAGACCCAGCAGAGCGTCGACCAGACCCTGATCAACCTGTAAGCGACCGGGACTCACCCATCATGGATCGGCTGATCTACACCGCGATGTCGGGCAGCACACAAGCGCTCGAACAGCAGGCTATCGTTGCCAACAACCTGGCGAACGCCTCGACCACCGGCTTTCGCGCGCAGCTCGCGAGTTTCCGCGCCGTGCCGATGGCGTTCGGCGACGGCAGTTCGATCAACGACAACACCACGCGCACCTTCGTGTTGTCGTCGACGCCGGGCGCCGACTATACGCCGGGGCCGATCCAGCAGACGGGCAACCCGCTCGACGTGGCGATTCAGGGTCCGGGCTGGCTGGCGGTGCAAACCGCCGACGGCAACGAGGCTTACACGCGCGCCGGCAATCTGCACGTTGACGAGAACGGCCAGCTGGTGAACGCCATGAACCAGACGGTGCTCGGCAACGGCGGTCCGGTATCGGTGCCGCCGGGCGCGCAAATCACCATCGGCAAGGACGGCACGGTGTCCGCGCTGACGCCAGGCGATCCGCCGACCGCGGTGGTGACCGTCGATCAGCTGAAGCTGGTGAATCCGGATCCTCAAACCCTGACGCGTGGCGACGACGGCCTCTTTCGCACCGCCGACGGCAACCCCGCCGACGCCGATCCGGCCGTCACGCTGGCGCCGGCTTCGCTCGAAGGCAGCAACGTGAATCCGGTGAGCGCGATGGTTTCGATGATCACCAATGCGCGCCAGTTCCAGATGCAGACCAAGCTGCTGGAAAACGCGGATAAGAACGACCAGTCCGCCAATCAGCTGCTCAGCTTTAGCTAATAGGGTGCCCCGGGGTTGTCTCGGGGGGTGTCCCGGCATAGCAATTAATTGCATGGGACTGGAGTAAGCGCTAAAGCGCTAACTCCAGTCGACCGCGTTGCATGGGACTGGAGTAAGCGCTAAAGCGCTAACTCCGGTCGACCGCGTTGCATGGGACTGGAGTAAGCGCTAAAGCGCTAACTCCAGTCGACACAGGAGAAGAATTGTGAATCGCTCGCTCTACATCGCCGCTACCGGCATGAATGCGCAACAGTCGCAGATGGACGTGATTTCGAACAACCTCGCGAACGTCAGCACCAACGGCTTCAAGGGCTCGCGCGCGGTGTTCGAGGATCTGCTGTATCAGACCATCCGTCAGCCGGGTGCGAACTCGACGCAAAACACCGAACTGCCGTCCGGCATCCAGCTCGGCACGGGTGTGCAGCAGGTCGCGACCGAACGTCTGTACACGCAGGGCAACCTGCAGCAAACCGGCAACTCGAAAGACGTCGCCATCAACGGCCAGGGCTTTTTTCAGGTGCAGATGCCCGACGGCACCACCGCCTACACGCGTGACGGTTCGTTCCAGACCAACGCGCAGGGTCAGCTCGTGACCTCGAGCGGCTATCAGGTGATTCCGGCGATCACGATTCCGAACAACGCGACCTCGATGACCATCGGCAGCGACGGCGTGGTGTCGATCACCGTCGCCGGTTCGACCGCCAGCCAGCAGCTCGGCTCGATGCAGATCGCCACGTTCATCAACCCGGCCGGTCTGGATGCAAAGGGCGAAAACCTGTTCTCGGAAACCGCTTCGTCGGGCGCGCCGAACGTCGCGCAACCGGGCCTGAACGGCGCCGGCACGCTGAATCAGGGTTATGTGGAAGCATCGAACGTGAATGTGGTGCAGGAACTGGTGAACATGATCCAGACGCAGCGCGCTTACGAAATCAACAGCAAGGCCGTGACGACCTCCGACCAGATGCTGCAGACCCTGAGCCAGATGCAGGTTTGAGGGACAGGGAATTAACAGGCGGTAACCAAGATGTCGCATTTCTCTCGTAGTCCGATTCATTCGCGCACCGCTCAGGCGCTCGTGCAGCTCACGCTGCTCGCGACGCTGGGCGGCTGCGGCCTCGTGCCGAAGCAGCCGATCACGCAGCAGCCGATGACGGCACTCCCGCCGATGCCGCCGCAGGCGCAAGCGCCGGGCTCGATCTACAACCCGGGTTACGCGGGCCGGCCGTTGTTCGAAGATCAGCGGCCCCGCAATGTGGGCGATATCCTGACGATCGTGATTCAGGAAAACGTCAACGCGACGAAGTCCTCGGGTGCGGGCGTCAACCGCAACGGCACCACCAGTTTCGACGTACCGACCGCCGGCTTTCTCGGCGGCCTGTTCGGCAAGACCAACCTGAGCGCGAACGGCGCCAACAAGTTTACGGCGACCGGCGGCGCGAACGCGTCGAACACGTTCAACGGCACGATCACCGTGACGGTGACCGGTGTGCTGCCCAACGGCAACCTGATGGTGAGCGGCGAAAAGCAGATGCTGATCAATCAGGGCAACGAATTCGTGCGCTTTTCCGGGGTGGTGAATCCGAACACGATCTCCAACCTGAACGCCGTGTACTCGACCCAGGTGGCTGACGCGAAGATCGAATATTCCGCGAAGGGCTATGTGGACGAAGCCGAGAATATGGGCTGGCTACAGCGCTTCTTCCTCAACGTGTCGCCGTGGTGATCATGCGTACCGTCTTCTCCCGCACCCGCCGCGTCGCGCAATTCGCCAGCCTTGCTCGCGTGGCCCGAGTGGCCCGGGGTGCACGTGGTGCCCGTATTGCCCATTTGAGCCGTGCGCTCGCCTTCGTCGCGCTCGCCTGCGCGGCGCTGCCGGTAGCGACGCCCGCCTATGCCGAACGTCTGAAGGACCTCGTGCAGATCCAGGGCGTGCGCGACAATCCGCTGATCGGCTACGGCCTCGTCGTCGGGCTCGACGGCACGGGCGACCAGACCACGCAGACGCCGTTCACCACGCAGACGCTCGCCAACATGCTGGCGAACCTCGGCATCTCGATCAACAACCAGGCAGCGGGTTCGAGCAACTCGCAGTCGTCGCTGTCGAACATCCAGTTGAAGAACGTCGCCGCGGTGATGGTGACGGCGGTGCTGCCGCCGTTCGCGCGTACCGGCGAAGCGATCGACGTGACGGTGTCGTCGCTCGGCAATGCGAAGAGCCTGCGCGGCGGGACGCTGCTGCTCACTCCGCTCAAGGGCGCTGACGGTCAGGTGTATGCGCTCGGCCAGGGCAACCTCGCGGTCGGCGGCGCCGGCGCCAGTGCGAACGGCAGCAAGGTGCAGGTGAATACGCTGGCTGCGGGGCGCATCGCCGGCGGCGCGATCGTCGAACGCACGGTGCCGACCACGGTGTCGCAGGCCGGCACGATGCAGCTCGACCTGAACGACATGGACTACGACACCACGCAGCGCGTGGTGGCAGCGGTGAACAACGCGTTCGGCAGCGGGACGGCCATGGCGCTCGACGGCCGCACGATTCAACTGCACGCGCCCACCGATCCGGCGCAGCAGGTCGCCTTCATGGCGCAATTGCAGAACCTCGACGTCAAGCCGGCGCAAGCCGCCGCGAAGGTGATCCTGAACGCGCGCACCGGCTCGATCGTGATGAACCAGATGGTCACGCTGCAAAACTGCGCGGTGGCGCACGGCAATCTGTCGGTGGTGATCAATACCCAGCCGGTGGTGAGCCAGCCGGGCGCGTTCTCGAATGGCCAGACGGTGGTGGCCAAACAGTCGCAGATTCAGATGAAGCAGGACAACGGCGCCCTGAAACTGGTGACCGCCGGCGCGAACCTCGCTGAAGTGGTGAAGGCGCTCAACGCGCTGGGTGCGACGCCCGCGGATCTGATGTCGATCCTGCAGGCCATGAAGGCGGCGGGCGCTCTGCGCGCCGACCTGGAAATCATCTAAGGAAGACGCAAGATGAATTCGGATACGACCAATTCCGCCAATGCGGCGAACGACCTGACCCAGCGCTTCGCGCTCGACGTGCAGGGCTTCGGCAAGCTGAGCGCGCAGGCCAAGGCTTCGCCGCAAGCCGGCATGAAGATGGCCGCGCAGCAGTTCGACGCGGTGTTCACGCAGATGATGCTCAAAAGCATGCGCGAGGCGACGCCGCAGGACGGCCCGTTCGATTCGCACGACAGCGCCACCTTCACGTCGATGATGGATCAGCAGTTGTCGCAGCAGCTGTCGCAGAAAGGGATCGGCGTGGCTGACGCGATGCTCAAGCAGATGATGCGCAATCAGGGCCTGCAGGTGGGCGGCGCGAGCGGTGCAGGCGGCACAAGCGGTGGCCTGAGCGGCGGCATGGCGGCTCTCGGCGGCAGCGGCGGCGACGAAGGCCAGACCGCGGCGCTGAATGCGCTCGCCAAGGCCTACGGCAATGCGCAGGCCAACGGTCAACTGGCGATGGGCAAGGGCTACTCGGCCAACAGCGCGTTAACCCCGCCGTTGCGCGGCGACGGCACCTCGCACAAGGTCGACGCCTTCGTCGACAAACTGGCCGGACCCGCGCAAGCCGCGAGTGCGGCCACCGGCATTCCGGCGCGCTTCATCATCGGTCAGGCCGCGCTCGAATCGGGTTGGGGCAAGAGCGAAATCAAGAAGGCGGACGGGTCGACGAGCCACAACGTGTTCGGCATCAAGGCGACCAGGGAGTGGACCGGCAAGACCGTCTCGACCGTGACGACCGAATATGTGAACGGCAAGCCGCAACGTACCGTCCAGAAATTCCGCGCGTACGACTCGTATCAGGATGCGATGACCGACTACGCGAGCCTGCTCAAAGGCAACCCGCGTTATGCGCAGGTGATCAATTCCGCGCATGACGTGAGTGGCTTCGCCAACGGTATGCAGCGCGCAGGTTACGCAACCGATCCGCATTACGCGAAAAAGCTGATGTCGATCATGCAGAAAATGGGCTGAGCGACAATTAATGCGTTTTAACGTTTGCGGCGAATATTTCATTACAGACCCTAAATTTTGCTTGATCGCTGCCGCTAATCAGTTAGACCCGATACCGGAAAGCGTCGTAACGTCCGGTTGAATGCGCGTGCCGCGGCTTCGATGAAGACCGCACGAAAGCCCCGGCAGGAGCCTTGGCACGCGCCCGCAAGAACATGCATACCGGCAAGCCCATGGATACTAACCAGTCGAACGGCCAGACCGAAGCGCCCGGCCAGTTGCACGCCGCGCCAGAAGAAAACGGTCACGATTTCGGCCGTCGCAATCCGCTGGAGATCGGCGTTCAGTTGCGCAACCTCGTCAATCGACGCGATTTCCTCACCGTCGCATATGCGGGCGGTCAGCTCGTTACGCGCCTGCTCGATGTCGACGTGCGCGGACGCACCTTCACTTTCGATTGGGGCGCGCTCTCCGATCAGAACCGAAGCTTATTAGCCGCGCCGCGTTGCGAATTCCACGCGTCGCCGGACGGCGTGCGCGCCGAGTTCGCCACCGGCACGCCGCGCGAAACCCGCTACGAAGGGCTGCCCGCGTTCGAGGCGGACTTCCCGGAAGTGCTGTTCTACGTGCAACGCCGCGAGTATTTCCGCGTCGATGCGCCGATTCTCGATCCGTATATGTGCTCCGGCCGTTTGCCCGAAGGCGACACGTTCCGCTTCGAAGTCCACGATCTGTCGCTTGGCGGTGTCGGCATGCGTACCGCGGATGAACGCGTGGCCGAATTGCCGATGGGCACGAGACTGGAGGATTGCGAGCTGTCGCTGGGCTCGCTCGGCCGGCTTTCACTCGATCTGCAACTGGTGTCGCACCGCTCCACCGCGTTGCCGAACGGCACGCAGCGCTATCAGCTCGGCTTCCGTTTTCTGACCCTGCCGGGCAGCGCGGAAAACACGCTGCAACGGTTGATTACACAACTCGAAATGAAGCGCCGCTCGCTGGTGCGCTGATGAGGAATGGCCCTCAATTTTTCCTCGTGAGGGCCGTTAAACAGGATGTTCAAGTAACGCGGCGACACGTGGTGGGTGTCGCCCTTCAGGATGACGCATGTCCAATCTCATCAATCTCGGCCTCAGTGGACTGAACGCAGCCCAGTGGGGACTCACGACGACCGGCCAGAACATCAGCAACGCGTCGACGCCGGGCTACACGATCGAAACACCGGTCTACGCGGAAAGCGGCGGCCAGTACACGGGTTCCGGCTATTTGCCGCAGGGCGTCTCGACCGTCACCGTCACGCGCCAGTACAGCCAGTATCTGACGACTGAACTGAACAACGCGCAGTCGTCAGGCAGCTCGCTGTCGACGTACAACACGATGATCTCGCAGCTGAACAGCCTGATCGGCAACCCGACCGGCGGCATTGCGAGCGCGATCACCGGCTATTTCACCGGCTTGCAGAACGTCTCGAACAACGCTTCCAGCCTGGCCACTCGCCAGACCGCGATGAGCGGCGCGCAGACGCTCGTGAACCAGATCAATGCCGCGGGTCAGCAATACGACGCGTTGCGCCAGAGCGTCAACACGCAACTCAGCAACACTGTTTCGCAAATCAACAGCTACACGCAGCAGATCGCCCAGTTGAACGGGCAGATCGTCGCGGCCAGCACGCAAGGCCAGCCGCCGAACCAGCTGATGGACCAGCGCGATCTCGCGGTGTCGAACCTGTCGCAACTGATCGGCGTGAACGTCGTGAACAGCAACGGCAGCTACAGCGTGTTCATGGGCAACGGCCAGCCGCTCGTGTCGGCCGGCAACAGCTACAACCTGGGCACGGCGCCTTCGACGGGCGACACCAGCGAACTGTCGGTGCAGTATCTCGGCCAGGCCGGCGCGAACCCGGCCACCGCGCCGCAAAACCTGCCCGACAGCAAAGTCACGGGCGGTACGCTTGGCGGCCTCGTCGCGTTCCGCAGCCAGACGCTCGATCCGGGCGAAGCGCAACTTGGCGCGATTGCGGTGAGCTTCGCTTCGCAGGTCAACGCGCAGAACGCGCTCGGCATTACGCTCACCGGCGCCCAGGGCGGCGCGCTGTTCTCGGTGGGCAGCGCGACGGTCTACGCGAACACGCAGAACACGGGTAATGCGTCGCTGAAAGTGTCGTTCGCGAATCCCGCGCAACCGACCAGCGGCGACTACACGCTGGCCTACAACGGCACCGCCTACACGCTGACCGACAATTCGAGCGGCGCCGTGGTGGGGTCGGCGGTCAACCTGAGCCAGCCGATCGACGGCCTGAATTTCTCGACCACCGGCACGATGAACGCCGGCGACTCGTTCACGGTCGAACCGACCCGTGGCGCGCTGAACAGCTTCACCACTGCGACCACGGCTGCTTCGGCGATCGCCGCCGCGTCTCCGGTGCTGGGTTCGGCCGCGGTGAGCAACACCGGTACCGGCGCGATTTCGTCGGGCACGGTGACGGCGGGCTACACCATGCCGAATGCGTCCACCACGCTGTCGTACACCGGCGTAGGGCTGGCCGGTTTCCCGGCGGGTTCCACGGTGACGGTGGCGGGCTCGCCCCCGACCAGCTATCCCATCGTTGATGCGACGACCGTGGTGCCGTACTCGTCCGCCACGGGCGCGACGCTGACGATCAACAACGCGACCGCCGGCCAGATGAACAAGGTGTCGGTGACGATCAACGGCGCGCCGTCCGCCGGCGACAAATTCACCATCGGCCCGAATACCGGCGCGACCAACGACGGCAGCAACGCGCTCGCGTTGTCGAATCTATCCAGCGCGAAATCGCTGGGGGGCGGCACGCTCACGCTGGTGGGCGCGTATGCGAACTACGTCAACCAGGTCGGCAACCAGACCAACCAGATTCAGACTTCGAGCACGGCCCAGACCGCGCTGGTGACGCAGATCACTACCGCGCAGCAGTCGGTCTCCGGCGTGAACCTTAACGAGGAAGCAGCCCACCTGCTTCAGTTTCAGCAGCTCTATCAGGCCAACAGCAAAGTCATCCAGACCGCGCAGACCCTGTTCCAGACGCTGCTCGGCATCTTCCAGTAAGGCGTTGAACATGCGCATCTCGACTTCGCAGTACTTCAACATGGACGTGGCGACGATGAGCGATCAGCAAACTCAGTTGTCGCAGCTGTATGCACAGGTTTCAAGCGGCGTGAGCCTCTCCACGCCGGCGGACAATCCGCTCGGCGCAGCGCAGGCGGTGCGGCTGAGTTCGACGGCGACAACCTTGTCGCAATACACGAGCAACCAGACTGCCGCGCTCGGGTCGCTGCAACAGGAAGACTCCACGCTCGGCAGCGTCAATACCGTATTGCAGAGCATCCACGCGCTGGTGCTGCGTGCCGGCGACGGTTCACTGAACAACGGCAACCGCGGCGCGATCGCGACGCAGTTGCAGGGGTTGAGCAGCCAGTTGATGTCGCTGGCGAACTCGACGGACCCGCAGGGCAACTACCTGTTCGCCGGCTTTCAAAGCACCGCGCAGCCGTACTCCACCAATTCGGCCGGTGCCGTGACGTATTCGGGCGACACCGGCACGCGCGCAGTTCAGGTCGCCGATTCGCGCACCGTCCAGACCGCCGACAACGGCCTCTCGATCTTCGGCAGCGTGGCGCCGATCGGCACGAGCGCGGTGCCGGCCGCGACGGCCGGCAACACGGGCAGTGGCGTGATCAGCAGCGTCAGCCTGACGAATCCGACCAATCCGGCCAATGCGGATACGTACAGCATCAGCTTTTCGTCGGCGACCTCCTACGCGGTGAACCAGACCGATCCGGCCACCGGCGTGGTCACGCCGGGCACGGCGCAGACCTTCACGGCCGGCTCGGCCATCACGCTCGGCGGCCAGTCGGTGAGCATCGCCGGGGTGCCGAACGCAGGCGACAGCTTCACGGTGACGCCGGCCACGCAAGGCAGCATGGATGTGTTCGCGAATCTGAACCAGTTGATCAAGACCCTGCAAACGCCGATTTCGGGTGCGGCCTCGACGGCCAGCTTCCAGAGCGCGCTGACCACCAGCATGACCCAGCTCGAGAACACGATGAACAACGTCGTCACCGCGCGCGCATCGGTAGGTGGCCGCGAGCAGGAAGTACAGGCATTGCAGACGGTCACGCAGTCCAACACGCTGCAGACCTCGACCAACTTGTCGGCTCTGACGCAGACGAACATGGTCAAGACGATCGGCCAGTACACAATGACGCAAGCCGCGCTGCAAGCGGCGCAACAGGCATTTTCGAAGATCCAGAACATCTCGCTGTTCCAGTACCTGAACTGAGCGGGCAAGCAGCCTGAAATGAGGAAGGGCGCAAGCCGGTGCGAGCCGGTTGCGCCCTTCTTTCCAATGTGACTCGCATCAGATAATGCCTGGAAATGTTGGGCGAGTGAAGGCGGCGAAGCGATGCAGCGTTGCCGCGCTACTTCAACCCCGCCGCCACACGCCCCATCTGATCGATGCCGATGTCGAACAGGCGCATGAAGAACGGAATCATGTTCGGGATCATCAGTTGCAGGAGCAGCATGCCGATCAGCATCGTCAGCGGAAAGCCGATCTGGAAGACGCCGATTTGCGGTGCGGCCCGATTCAGAATGCCGAGCGCGAGGTTGGTGATCAGGAGTGCGACGACCACCGGCAGCGACAGCAACAGGCCCGCCGAAAACACCGTGCTGCCGAAATTCGCCAAGGTGCGCCAGCCGGGCGCGCCCAGAATGTTCGCCGAGACCGGCACCGACTGGAAGGTCGTCAGCAGCGCGCTGATCATCTGCAGATGACCGTCGATCACCAGAAACACCAGCATCGCGATAGTGTTCATGTAGCTCGACAGCACCTGGCTCGAACTGCTCGCCTGTGCGTCGAAGAAGGTCGCGAAGCCGAGACCCATGCCCAGACCGACAAAGTCGCCCGTGGCGCTGATCGCCTGAAACACGATCTGCATCGTCATGCCGAGCGCGATGCCGATCAGGAACTGGTTGACGATGATCCACACGCCTTCGGCGGAAAACACCGTGACTTGCGGCAGCGCGCCGAGCGTGGGCGCCACGATGATCGTGATGAAAGCGGCGAGGCCGATCTTCACGCGCGTCGGGAGCGAGCGGTTGCTGAGCACCGGCGCGGTCGCGACCAGCGCGAGAATCCGCACGAACGGCCACAGGAAAGCCGTGAGCCAGCCGTTCAGTTGCGCGTAGGTGACGGAAAACATGAGGGCAGCGGAAGGGTGACGTCGCGAACGGAGGCCGGCCCGGCGCTCAGTTGACGAGCGTCGGGATGTTGGTGAGCGTCTGGCGCAGGTAGTCGAGCATGATGGTCAGCATCCACGGACCGGCGATCACCAGGGTGACGGCGATCGCGAGCAGCTTCGGAATGAACGACAGCGTGCTTTCGTTGATCTGCGTCGCCGCCTGGAACAGGCTCACCACGAGGCCGACCACCAGCGCGACCAGCAAGAGCGGCGCGGCGAGCAACAGGCCGACATACATGGCCTGGTGCGCGAGCGTCATAACGGATTCCTGATTCATGGCGAGTCGACCGGAAGCGTGAGGGGTTGAGCGGCGCAGCCTGGGCGCAAATAAGCGATGCAAATAAGCGACGCGGTTAAACAAAACTCTGCGCGAGCGAGCCGAGCAGCAGTTGCCACCCGTCGACCAGCACGAACAGCATCAGCTTGAACGGTAACGAGATGGTGGCGGGCGACACCATCATCATCCCCATCGACATCAGCACGCTCGCCACTACCATGTCGATGATGAGGAACGGGATGAAAATCGTGAAACCGATCTGGAAGCCGGTTTTCAGTTCGCTCGTCACGAACGACGGCACCAGCAGCGACAGCGGCACGTCTTCCGGACCTTGCATCGGCGCGGCGTGCGAGATGCGGGCGAACAACGCGAGATCGCTTTCGCGGGTCTGCCGCAGCATGAAGGTCTTGAACGGCGCGAGGCCGCGGTTGACGGCGGTCTCCATCGGGATCGAGCCTTCGGAGAACGGCTTGTAGCCGTCGTTATAGGCTTTGTCGAGTACCGGCGACATGACGAACAGCGTCAGGAACAGCGCGAGTCCCACCAGCACCTGGTTCGGCGGCGTAGTGGTCGTGCCGAGCGCCTGGCGCAGCAGCGACAACACAATGATGATGCGCGTGAAGCTCGTCATCATCAGCACCATCGCCGGCAGGAACGACAGCATCGTGAGCAGCAGCATCGTCTGCACGCTGAGCGAATACGTCGTGCCGCCGTTCGGGCCGGGGCTCGTGTTGAAGGCCGGCAAGCCGGCAGTTTGCGCGAACGATAGTGTCGGCAGCCCGAGCATCAGCGCAGGTAACATGAAAGGTGCGAGACGGCGCAGCACGGCGATGATTTTCGAGGCGACGCAGGACATGCGAGCGGCTTGCGCGTCTCGCGCCGATAGAAGACTGAACTGCATTACCGATCCCCGCTGCCTTGCCCACTGAAACGTTTACCCATTTCGCCTTTTAAGGCGTCGCGAAAGCGTTGGCCGAAGGTGCCGGGCAATGCGCCGGCGCCCGTTGCTCCTGGCGTGGCGGGCTGTGCGCCTGTGACCGGATCGATTGCGGCTGAACCGGCGGGCATCGTGTGCAACAGACGCACGTTGCCGGGCGCCGTGCCGAGCACGAGCCATGTATCGCCGATCTCGACCACCGCGACCCGCTCCTTGCCGCCGAGCGAGGCCCCGCCGATCGTCTTCACCAGACCGCCGCGATTGGCCGGCTGCAAGCCTAAGCGGCGCGCGAGCCACGCACAGGCGAACACCAGACCGATCACGACCAGCAGGCCCACGATCGTCTGCAACACCGCGCCGACGCCGAGCGCCGGAACGGCCGTGCCCGCACCCACTCCTGAAGCCATTTTCGCGGCGTTGTTGACCGCGTTCATGTCGGCCGCCTGCGCGGCCGATGGCGTGAATGTCGCCACGAGGCTCAGCGCGACCATCAGCGCCGAAGCCGCCGCTGTCGTTGTCACGGGCGCCGCGAGCACCTGGCGATTGGGAACATTGCGCGACGTATGGCACACGCGCAACGCGGCGCGACCCGCAACACGTTTCATCGATTCAATTTCCGGATGCGCTCGGACGGCGTGATGATGTCGGTCAGACGGATACCGAACTTGTCGTTCACCACCACCACTTCGCCCTGCGCGATCAGGCAGCCGTTCACCAGCACGTCCATCGGTTCGCCGGCCATGCCGTCCAGTTCCACGACCGAACCTTGCGCGAGTTGCAGCAAGTTACGGATCGCGATTTTGGTGCGGCCCAGTTCGACGGTCATCTGGACGGGAATGTCCAGGATCATGTCGATGTCGTTGCGCGTCGAGGTCGGCTCGACCTTCGAGAGCGGCTGGAACACGCCGGCCGTGGTCGGGCTGACTTCCGTGTTGTCGTTCTGCTCGGCCAGCGCGCTGGCCCAGTCGGCCATCGCGGCGTCGTCTTCGGCGCTGGCTGCGTCGGCGGCCAATTGCGCCTCGCCGGCGGCCAGTTCTGCCTCAGTCTTTGCGTTCAGGTCACTCATATCCACCTTCCTTCATCGTTTCGGCTGCGCTGATCATCTTCTGGACCCGCAACGCGTACTGACCATTGAAAATTCCGTAGCCGCATTCCATCACCGGCACGCCATCGACTTTCGCCGTGATGTGTTCGGGGATGTTGATCGGCAGAACATCGCCACGGCGCATGTTCAGGATCTGTTCGAACGTGACCGGCACCTGGGCTAAGTCGGCGGTCAGTTCCACTTCCGCTGCCTGCACCTGCTGCGACAGCACGCGGATCCAGCGGCGGTCGACTTCGAGCGCCTCGCCCTGGATCGGCGACGAGAGAATGTCGCGGATCGGTTCGATCATCGAATACGGCATGCAGATGTGCAGCGTGCCGCCCGTCGAGCCGAACTCGATTGAGAACTGCGTGACGATGACGATTTCGTTCGGGGTCGCGACGTTGGCGAACTGCGTGTGCATTTCCGAGCGCACGAATTCGAACTGCAGCGGGCGCACGCTTTTCCACGACGCAGCGTAGTGCTCGAACGTGAGGTTGAGCAGCTTCATGATGATGCGCTGCTCGGTCGCTGTGAAATCGCGGCCTTCCACGCGGGTATGGAAACGCCCATCGCCGCCGAACAGGTTGTCGACCACGAAGAACACCAGATTCGGATCGAACACGAACAGCGACGTGCCGCGCAACGGCTTCACGTGGACCAGGTTCAGGTTGGTCGGGATGGGCAGATTGCGGGTGAACTCGCTGTACTTTTGCACCTTCACCGGACCAACCGAGATTTCCGCCGAGCGCCGCATGAAGTTGAAGATACCGACCCGCAACATGCGCGCGAAGCGGTCGTTGATGATTTCGAGGCCGGGCATCCGGCCGCGGACGATGCGTTCCTGCGTCGCGATGTTGTAGGGACGTACGCCCGCACGGTCGGTCTGCTCGGCGACCGAGTCGGACTCGCCGGTTACGCCCTTGAGGAGGGCATCGACCTCCTCCTGGGACATGAACTCTTCGTGGCCCATTCCTTATTCCTCGTGCGTCCGGCGGTTAGTGATGGCTGCGCTAGATAACGTCACTGAAAACGTCACTGCACGACGAATTCGGTGAACAGCACGTCCTGGACGTGAATCGGGGGGGCGCCCTTATCGGTCGGCTGTTCGATCAGCGTCCGGAGTTCGGTGGCCAGCGCGCGTTTGCCTTCGAGCGGCGCGAGCTCTTCCGGATGTTTGTTCGACAGTGCGAGCAGGATATGGCTGCGCACTTCAGGCATATGGTCGGTGAGTTCCTGCTGGGTTTTCGGGTCGCTGAGCTTGAGCGTCAGGCCGATACGCAGGAAGTGTTGCTGACCGTCGTCCGATTGCAGGTTGACCGTCATCGATTCGAGCGGGAAGAAGAGGGGCACGGCCAGTGGCGCGGGCGCGCTGGCGGTTTCCGCTGACCCGGGAGCTGGGTTGCGCTTGGACATGAAGAACCACACGCCCGCGCCGGCAACGCCCGCGGCGATGATCGTGAAGAGGACGATCAGGATGATGCGCTTCAAGGGGCCCGGTGAAGCGGGCGCGGCTTGCTGGTTTGCGGTCGGGGTTGCCATGAGGTTTGCTTTGCTTGTCTTTAGTGCTGGTGATGGTGATTGTTGTTGATTTGCCTGCGGCGCGATGGGTCGAAAAGAAGGGTTATTGAGGGCTATCTCTGGTTTTTGCCTTTCAGGCGGGGGATTGCTTTGCGGTGCGGGATTTGGGGTTTGGTCGCGCGGTGGGTTTTGTTTTTTTGTTTTTGGGTTTGGTGTTTTTTTTTTTGGTTTTTTCTCTGGCTGCCTGGCGCTTTTGTTTGTGCTCTTTGGGCGTTGGCCTTTTCTTGAATTGCTATTGGTCTATTAGCGTTCCCCCTGTGCGGGGGGGCACCTACTTTTCTTTGCCTGCTGCAAAGAAAAGTAGGCAAAAGAAAGCAGCTCAAACCGCTAATGCTAAGCGGCTCCCGCAGTCAGAAAATGGTAGTGGCCCCGTGGAATCCGGGTTATCGCACATTCGGCGTGAGTGACAAGGGCGTCATTCTTCCGGCGGCGCTGCGCGCGCCGTCGGGTACTTCACAAAACCATCGTTTTTTTCAGCGCCTCGCCGAGTCAAAGCCGAGGATCCCACCATCTTTGAACGAAGCCCCTGGTTTCCCATGCAGACCCGTCCGCGACGCACGTAGTGCGGAGTGGGAGCTGATGACACCTTTGTCACTTGAGGTTGAAGGTACGAAGGCACGGATTCCACGGGGCCACTGGCCCCTCCAAGCCAGGGGAGCCGCTTAGCATTAGCGGTTTGAGCTGCTTTCTTTTGCCTACTTTTCTTTGCAGCAGGCAAAGAAAAGTAGGTGCCGCCCCGCACAGGGGCAACGCTAATAGACCACTAACAAATCAAGAAAAGGCCCCCGCAAGAAGCACGAACAAAACCCGCCGAAGCAGGCAAAAAAGGACCATCAAGCAAACGTATCAACCAACCCCACACTCCGCCGCACGGCAACACTCCCCACGCCCCCAACAGCATCAGAAGAAGAAGCGCCCCCGGCAAAAGCCCCCCCAGCCCCACTGGATCTCCGACCAGAACGACCGGAATCAGCATTCTGCTGCCCACTGCCCTGGCGGGCAAACCCATCGCTAACACTAGCGCTCCCCAGCCCAATCCCATTGGACTGCATCGCCTCGCGAAGCTTCGGCAACGCTGCCTCGACAGCCTCCCGCACCTGCTGGTGCTGCGAAACAAACAACGCATGCGCATGGTTATCGGCAACCTGCAACACCACCTGGAGCGGCCCCAAATCCTTCGGATTCAAAGTCAGTTCGGCGCTCTGTGCATGCGCGTTCGACAAAAACACCACCTTCTGGCTTAACGCTTCCTCCCAGTCAGTCGTACCCACCTGCGGCGTCAACGCATTCGCCGCGTCCGCCGCGCCGGCATTGCCCGTCGTCTGCACGGCCACAGTCGCACTCGCGGCGCTCGCCGCGGCTTGAGTGGCGGCCTGCGCCGTCGTCGCGGCATCGGCCGCGCTCTTGAAGGTCGCCAGATCGCCAGCCTGCGCGCCGCCGGCAGCCGTCGCCGTCAGCGCGTCAGCCGCAGCCTTCGCGCCCGTGGATGGGGCGGCCACCGTCGTGGCTGCCGCTGTCAACGCAGTCTTGCCGGCATTCGTTCCCTTTCCGTCGCCCAACAGGCCTGTCGCAAGCGTCTTGCCGTCCGCCGATCCGTTCTGCACCGCGTTCGCGCCGGCAGCCAGGCCGTTCGCGGCCGCGCCGCTCGCCAGTGCCTGAGCCGGAACCACGCCCTGGCCGTTCGCCAGCGCAGCGAGCGCCGCCTGCAAGGCGTCCTGCACCGATTTCGGATCGGTCGCGCTGCTTTTTTTGGTGGTGGTGCCACCCGTCGTGGTGTTCGTGCCAGCTCCCGGCAGAGAGGTCGCGGCGTCAGTCTGAGCCGTGGCGGGGTCGACAGCCGCCAGATCGGTGGCGCTGTTCGCGTTGGTCTGGGCCTGTGCCAGCGCGGCGGCCGTGGCCGCATCGGTCTGCGTGTTCGTGTTGCCGGACTTGGGCGGCGTGGCGTTGGTCTTGTTCGAGGCCTGCTGCGTATTGGCCGACGCAGCGGACGACGACGAAGCGGGCGACGAGCCGGCCGACGACGAAGCCGATGACGAGGCCGATGACGAGGCCGATGACGAGGCCGATGACGAAGCCGACGACGAAGCCGACGACGAAGCCGACGACGAGCCGGACGAGGAAGCGCTCGTCGAGTCGCTGTTGCCCTTGCTGCCGCTTGAGGCATCCGGGCTCTTCGTCGAAGGATCGGGCGGCGGCGGCGCGTCATGCACGCTCGTGGAGGATGACGATGCTGGCGCCGGCGCCGGCGAAGCCGGCGGCTTGCTCGCACTCTGCGCGGCTGCATTGTTTTGCAGGTCGATGCTTTGCTGGAGAGTTTGCGAGAACGGCTGGGCGTTCGCCGCCGCGGCCATGGCCGCGCCGGTGGACGTGCTGCTGGCGGAGCCGAGCAGTGAGGCGATCGGTGAAAGAGGCGACATAGGGAATCCTGTCAATCCGTCAAAACGGGGTGTTCGGTCAATCGAGGCGGGACCCGGCGCATTAGACGCCTTCGGCTCGCATCCTCAGGATTCGGGCGGCGTGTTCGTCGGAGTCGCGCTGGTCGCGCCGCGCCGTTTGTTTGGCTTCGGCAGCTTCGCCGCGTGCCTGCAGCACTTCATACGAGCCGAGTTTCTGCTTCTGGCGCTGCCAGTCAGGCTTGGCGGCTTCGACGCGCGCATTGGCCGTCACCAGCAGGTTGCGCTGCTGTTCGATCGCGGCGTCGAGCGTGTCGATGAATGCCTGGAAATTGCGCATGTTGCCGGCGGCCATGCCCGCCTGGGCGGTCGCCGTGAAGCGCGCGTGATATTCGTCGCGGTACTGCACCAGTGCGTCGAGCTGCGCTTGCACGTCGTTGCGCTCGCGCTGCGCGCGGCCGAGACGTTGTGCGGCGGCATCCACATCGTCCTGCGCGAGGCCGATGAGTGTCTTGATCGGAAAGTGTTTCGCCATCGTCAGCCTCCTTGGGCAAACAGCGCGTCCAGCATCTCGAGACTCGGTTCAAAGTTCGCGCATTCGCGAAAACCTTGCTGCAAAAATGCTTCCATCCGCGGATACAGCGCAATCGCGCGGTCGAGCAGCGCGTCGCGCCCGCTCGAATACGCGCCGACGTTGATCAGATCGCGGTTGCGCTGATAGCGCGACAGCATCTGCTTGAACATACGCGTCTTGTCGAGATGTTTATCGTCGATCAGCGCGGTCATTGCCCGGCTAATCGACGCTTCGATGTCGATCGCGGGATAGTGCCCGGCCTCGGCAAGGGAGCGCGACAGCACGATATGGCCGTCGAGAATCGCCCGCGCGGAGTCGGCGATCGGGTCCTGCTGGTCGTCGCCTTCGGTCAGCACGGTGTAGAACGCGGTGATCGAACCGCCGCCCGCCGGGCCGTTGCCGGTGCGTTCGACGAGCGCCGGCAGCTTGGCAAACACCGAAGGCGGATAGCCCTTGGTGGCGGGCGGTTCGCCCACGGCCAGCGCGATTTCGCGCTGCGCCATCGCGTAGCGGGTCAGCGAATCCATCAGCAGCAGCACGTGCTTGCCCTGGTCGCGGAAATATTCGGCGAGCGAGGTCGAATACGAGGCGGCCTGCATGCGTAGCAGCGGCGAGACGTCGGCGGGCGCGGCGATGACAATCGAGCGCGCAAGACCTTCCTCGCCGAGAATCTGTTCGATGAATTCCTTCACTTCGCGGCCGCGCTCGCCGATCAGGCCGATCACGATCACTTCGGCGCTGGTGTAGCGCGCCATCGTGCCGAGCAGCACCGATTTACCGACGCCCGAACCGGCGAACAGGCCCATGCGCTGGCCCCGGCCCACCGTCAGCAGCGCGTTGATCGCGCGCACGCCGACGTCGAGCACCTTGTGAATCGGCTCGCGGTTCAGCGGGTTGATGACCGGCGAGGACAGCGGCGCGTCGGCGTGCGTGCCGAGCGGGCCGAGGCCGTCGAGCGGGCGGCCGGACGCGTCCAGCACGCGGCCGAGCAGTTCCCAGCCGACCGGCAAGCGCTTCGCGCCCGCCATCGGATCGGCGATCGGCGCGCTTTCGAGCGGATAGACGCGCGCGCCGGGCAGCAGGCCGATCGCTTCGGTGGTCGGCATCAGAAACAGTTTGTCGCCGGAGAAGCCGACCACCTCGGCTTCGGCCATCGGCAGCGAACTCCCGAGCGGCAGTTCGATCATCACTTCGGCGCCCACCGAAAGGCGCAGGCCGACGGCTTCCAGCACCAGGCCGGCGGCGCGCGTCAGGCGTCCGCAAGCGCGCATCGGCTTGGCGATTGCGCTGCGCGCGCGCAGTGCGTCGAGCCGGCCGCGCCATGCCTGCATGTGCGGGTTGCTGTCGAGCGCGGGATCGTACGGGGCGTGGGCGGCAGGGGTTGAAGCGGGGCTCGAAGCGGCAGACTCTCGGCTCGCGGCAGCGGATTCGCGGCTCGCCGCCGCGCCCGTTGCCGGGTGGCCCTGGCTCGGATCGCGCAACGCAGCTTCGATGGCCGCGACTGCAGCCGCAGCGGGTGTAACCGCCGCCGGCACATCCGCTAGCGCCTCGGCGCCGAACGACGCCAGCGCCAACTCGCGTTCGAGCGGCGTCAGATCGCTGGCGCGAATCTCTTCGAGCGTCGGCTTCACCATGTGCTCACCTTGCCGAGGGCGGCAGCCACGCGCTCCCAGCGCGTGTCGATGCCGGCGTCGACTTCACCGGTGCCGGCTTGCGCGCGGCAGCCGCCGCGTTCGACCGACGGATCGGTGCGCACGGTCCAGCCGCGCGTTTGCAGTTCTTCCATCAGATAGGCTTCGACGACCGGCAGGTCGGCGGGGCTGACGATCAGCGCCGGCGCGCCCACGAGCGCCGGTTCGGTGGCCAGCACCTCACGGGCGGCGGCGATCAGCGCGGCCGGATCGTGCTGCACATGCTGACGCACTACCTGTTGGGCGATGTCCAGCGCCAACGCAACCAGTGTCTCGGCGATCGCGCCTTGGGCGCCATCCAGTGCCGCCTTGAAAGTCTCGGCCAGCGCGGCGAGACGCGCCGCTTCTTCGCGCGCTTCGCTCTGGCCCTGCTCGAAACCCTGCGCATGACCTTGCTCGTAGCCAGCCTGATAACCGAGCGCCTGCCCGGCCACGTGACCCGACGCGATGCCCTGTGCATGCGCGGCGTCGTGCAGACGTTCGAGTTCGGCTTCGAACGCGCCGTGGTCGACTTCGGGTTCGGGCGGCGCGGGCGGCACCGGATCGAACGAGGCCATCTCCCAGCGCTGGTAGGCCGAGAGACGCTCCTTCGCCGCGGAGTTCTGGTCAGACATAGGCATCTTCCGCCTTGCCGCCTAGAACGATCTGGCCGCTTTCCGCCAGGTTGCGCACGATCTGCAGGATGCGGCGCTGCTGCGTCTCGACTTCGGAGACACGGACCGGGCCGCGCGCATCGAGGTCTTCGGCGAGCAGTTCGGCAGCACGCTGCGACATGTTCGACAGGAACTTCTGACGCAGCGCGGGCGCCGCGCCCTTCAGCGAGATGATCAACGCCTCGGACTCGACTTCCTTCAGCAACAGCTGGATCCCGCGGTCTTCCAGATCGAGCAGGTTCTCGAACACAAACATCTGATCAATGATCTTCTGCGCGAGTTCCGCGTCGTATTGGCGAACGTTCTCGATGACGGCTTCTTCATGGTTGCTCGACATGAAGTTGAGAATTTCAGCCGCCGTGCGGATACCGCCCATCGGGCTGCGCTTGAGGTTGTCGCTGCCTGACAGCAGGCCGGTCAGCACGTCGTCGAGTTCGCGCAGCGCGGCCGGCTGGATGCCGTCGAGTGTCGCGATCCGCAGCAGCACGTCGTTACGCAGCCGCTCGGTGAAGCAGGCGACGATTTCCGAGGCCTGATCGCGGTCCAGGTGAACGAGAATGGTCGCGATGATCTGCGGATGCTCGTTCTTGATGAGTTCGGCCACCGCCGCGGAGTCCATCCACTTGAGGCCTTCGATACCGCTGGTATCGCTGCCCTGCAGAATCCGGTCGATGATCGCGCCGGCTTTGTCGTCGCCGAGCGCCTTGGTCAGCACCGAACGGATGTACTCGCTCGAATCGAGCGACAGCGCGGTATGCTGCTCCGCCTCGCGCACGAATTCCTGCAAGACCCCGTCGACCTGCTCGCGCGTCACGTTCTTCAGTGCGGCCATCGCGACGCCGATCTTCTGGACTTCGCGGGGTCCGAGGAATTTGAACACCTGCGCGGCTTCTTCCTCGCCGATCGACATCAGCAGGAGCGCGCTTTTCATGACGCCTTCAGCGCTCATCGGACACCCAATTTTTCACGACGGTTGCGACAATCTTCGGATCCTGGCGGGCGATGTTGCGCGCGAATTCCAGATTCCGTTCGTATTTGTATTTCTCGTTTTCGAAGGCCAGCAACTCGCTGTCGCTTTCCATTTCCGTGACGGCGCTCGCGCGCTCGGCGATCGGAATGCCATCCAGCAGGATCGGCTCGTCCGGCGACGGCAGCGCCGCGGCGGAGGCCGGCTGGGGCGGCGGGAAGGCGCGGCGCAGCGCCGGCTTCACCATCACGAAGTACAGGAACAGGGCGGCTGCGCCGATACCGAGGTAAGTCGCGATCTGCCTGGCGAGCGCGATCATGTCCGGCGTACGCCACCATGGCAGGTCGGCATCCGGGTTGACGTCGACGGTGAACGGGCTGTTGACCACGTTGACCGAGTCGCCGCGCGCGGCGTCGAAGCCCATGGCGTCCTTCACCAGCTGATTGACCTGCGCGAGCTTGTCGGCGGTGACCGGCTGCATCGTGGCGTGGCCCTTGGCGTCGACCACCCGCAAATAGTTGACCACCACCGCCACCGACAGACGCTTGATGCCGCCCATCGGCTGCTCCAGATGCCGCACGGTCTTGTCGAGTTCGTAGTTGGTGGTGGAATCCTTGCGGTCGCTGACCGGCGTGGTCGTCACGCCGGGTGTGCCGTTGCCCGCCGTGAGCGGCGCGGACGCCGGCTGCGGCGGCTGGTTCGACAGCGCGCCCGGCACGCCCGAGGCCCCGGCTTGCGACATTTCGCTGGCGGTACTCGATTGCTGGCTGCGGATCGCCGCCTGTTGCGGGTTGCCGTTCGGACCGTAGTTTTCCGAAGTCTGCTCGCTGCGCGAGAAGTCGATATCGGCGCTGACTTGCGAATGGGCGTTGCCGGCGCCGAACAGGGGCGACAGGATCGTGTCGATCCGCTGTTGAGTGCTGCGCTCGATCTGCTGACGGTACTTGAGTTGCGAGGCGTCCAGACCGCTGCCGGTGGACGGCTGCGTCAGCAGGTTGCCGTCCTGGTCGAGAATGGTCACGCCCTTCACCGGCATATCCGGCACCGCCGACGACACCATATGCGTAATCGCCAGTACCTGGCCTTCGTCGAGTGCGCGGCCTGGGTAAAGGTTCACCAGCACGGAGGCCGACGGCGCTTCCTTGTCGCGCACGAACACGGAAGGCTTCGGAATGGCCAGATGCACGCGGGCCGACTTCACCGACGAGATCGATTCGATCGTGCGCTCCAGTTCGCCTTCCAGCGCGCGCTGGTAGTTGATCTGCTCGGCGAACTGGCTGATGCCGAACTTCTGGTTGTCCATCAGTTCGAAGCCGACCGAGCCGCTCTTGGGCAGGCCTTGCGAAGCCAGCCGCAGACGCATTTCATGCACTTGCTCGGCCGGCACGAGGATGGCGCCGCCGGCTTCGGAAAACTTATAGGGGATGTTGGCCGCCTGGAGCGCCGTGATGATGGCGCCGCCGTCGCGATCCGACAGGTTGCTGTAGAGCACTTTATAGTCCGGCGCACGCGACCACAGGAACAGACCCACGACGATGGCGGCCAGCAGCGCGACCGCGAAAATCAGCGGAGCGCGCGGGTTGCCGCGCATTTGCGCGAGGCCTGACAAGCGCTGACCGAAGTTGCCGCCCAAGCCGCCCCCCAGGCCGCCGAGGTCGGCTGCGCCCCCGGCCTGGCCTGTGCCGGCCGCACCGGCGCCCGGCTGCGCGCCGGCGACGCCCATGCGGGCGTCGGGGTTGATCAAAGAGTTGGCTGACGAATCCATGCGTCGGGTATCTCCGGGATGCCTTTGCGTTCTGCCGCCTGCTGCCGCACCGAGGGTCGGCGGGCGCACGGACAGAAACTTTCACCATTGAAATTATCCGCAGCGCGGCTCAACCCGATTGCTTGAATAGAGCCGGATTTCCCCCCTAGTTTCGGGGCTTTCCCGTATAGCCCACTGCTATGCTTTCGTTCAGATCGGCACGGTTTCTGGCATGCCGGTCGTCATTCCCTGGAGAGAACATGACTTTGCCCGTGAACGCGCTCTCGTCGGCGCTGCAACAGATGCAGTCGATGGCAGCGCAAGCGGCCGGCAGCAACAATGCTGCGGCCAGCGGTTCGGTCGCCAACCAGTCCGGTGCGGCTTCGACCGGCGGTTTCGCCTCCGCGCTGAAGGCTTCGCTGGACAAGATCAGCGGTGCTCAGAACACGGCGATCGGCGAATCGAAGGCGTTCGAACTCGGCGCGTCGAATGTGTCGCTGAACGACGTGATGGTCGATATGCAGAAGGCCAACGTCGGTTTCCAGTTCGGCCTGCAGGTGCGCAACAAACTGGTGTCGGCCTATAACGACATCATGCAGATGTCGGTGTAAGTGCGGCTCGGGCGGCAGGGCTGTTCCGCCCGCCCGAACGCATGCGTCCAGATGCAACGCTGTGCGGATGCACGGCAAGACGGTCTGCCCGGCGCGCCCTTGCGGCGCTTCGTGGCAGGCGGCCTCGCCACGCTCAGCGCGATATCGCGGGCATCGGCCCCTTAATACTCTCTCTATCGGCCTAAAGCTTTCCTGCTGCCTATCCGATAACCAGGTACAGGCAGAAATCGGGGGTGCGGCAACGTGCCCGGGTGGGGTGCAGCGAGCAACCGCAAGAGAGGAGGAGCGCCGATGTTTTCCCCAGGACACTCTGGAGCCAATGCGTATGCGCGCGTCGGCGTCGAGACAGGGGTGATGGGCGCGAGTCCGCATCGTCTGATCGTGATGTTGTATCAGGGCGCCCGGCAGGCGATCGCGCAAGCGCGCATGCATTTGCAGATGGGCAACGTGCCGGCTCGTGGTGAGGCGATCGGCAAGGCGATTCAGATCGTCGAAAGCGGGCTGCAGCAGTCGCTCAACATTGAAGCGGGCGGCGAGATTGCAGAGCGGTTGGACGCGCTATATAGCTATATGTCGCGCCGGCTGCTCGAAGCCAACATAAAACAGAGCGAGACGATGCTGGCCGAGGTCGATGGCCTGCTGGCGACGCTCGAAGAGGCCTGGATCGGGATTGCCCCGGAGATCGCGCGGATGGCAGTCCAGCCGGCCGCGGAAAGCATGAGATGACATCGAACGCAGAATATTTCGCCCGCTACGAGGCGATTGCAGCGATTTCCCGCCGCATGCTGATGGCTGCCCGGCGTGCCCTGTGGAACGATCTGGTCCGCTTGCAGGATGAGTACCGGAATCTGGTGGACGCGTTGAGAGACGCGGAAACCGGCGTCAGACTGGACGACGCGGAGCGCCTGCGCAAATACGCGCTGATCCGCCAGATACTCGCCGACGACGCTGCGATCCGTGACCTGGCGAATCCGCGCATGGCCACGCTGTCGGCACTATTCGCTGGACGGCCGACTCGCCTGCTCAAGGAACTGTACGGGGCGCGCTGAGTTTGCCGGCGGGCGACGCGCTGCAAAAGTCCGCATGATCGGATTTGAGCGCGTCGCCGCCCATGTGACCAAGGAATCGGTATGAACGGAATCGACGCGGTCGTCACTTCGCTGCTCGCGAACCGGGTCGACAGCCTGCTCAATCTTGCGCCGGGCAGTGCGACCGCCTCGCAGACCGGTGCGGCGGGCGTCGATACCGCGCCTGCCAGCGCCGCTCCCGGCACGACACCCGCGACACCGCCCGCTTCCGCTCAAACCGCGCTGTCCGCCGTCGCGTTGACGCTCAATGCGATCCTGAGTTCGGGCGGCGCGGCGACCCTCGCGGTGCTTGGTCAAACGCCGATCTGGCCCGCAGCGCCGGCGCTCGATGTCGCAGCCGGCGGCTTGCCGCTATTCGATACGCCCGCTGCCGCCGCTCCTGCCGCTTCTCCTGCCGCTTCGTCCGCCAATCCGAGTGCCGCCACGGCCGCGGCCACCACCAATGTGGCGGCTGCCCAGGTTCCGGTGGCGGCGCTCGCGGCCGCGCTCGAACAAACGGTCGGCGAAAGCGGTCTGTTCTACGAAGCCCATCTCGCGCAATGGCTGGCGGGCGAGCGCTCGCCCGCCGCGTTGGCCGGCGAGGCGCAAAACAAGCTGGTGGCTGCCGCCGCGCAATTGCCGCTCAACTGGGCGAGCGACGCCGACGAGGCTTCTTCCTCTAATGCCGCATCCCGGCAGGGCACGGGCGCAGCGCCCAGCGGTTCGACCAACGGCACGCCGGACGGCAATGCCGCCGCCCGCACGGTGCCGTCGATCCAGACCGCGCAGGCCGCGCGCTTCGTGGCCGCCGAGGTGCTGGCAAATTCGCTTTCCGACCTGAACGGTCAGCCCGCGCGCACGAGCCTGCACAGCGCCGCGGCGCAACTGGCCGACGACGGGTCGCCGCAAAACCCGCAATCGATGGCGGCCGCGGTTCATCCCGCGACCGTTCCTTTGGTCCGTCAGCAACTCGATCTGCTCGCAACCGGACAGTTTCGCTGGACCGGCGAAGCCTGGCCGGGCGCCAAGCTCGACTGGACCATCGAGCAGGAAGGCGACGAGTGGGACCGCAGCGGCGGCGGTGCGGCGAGCGAGGACGACCAGCCGTGGCGTACGCGCCTGACGTTGTCGTTGCCGACGCTCGGCACCGTCGATGCGGACCTGACGCTGACCGGCACGCGCCTCGTCGCACGCGTGCAGGCGAGTCCTGGCGGCGCGGCGCGACTGGCGATGCAGGGCGAAAACTTTCGTCAGCGGCTCGCGGCAGCGGGCATCGAACTGAACGCATTGACGATTCGCGAGATCGGCGGCGGCGCGCCGGCCACGGCGGCGGGTACGGCAGGCGCTGCGGCGGCCGCGCAGGCGGCGGCTTCGGCCTATGCGCGCTCGGCGTCGGCGGCTTCAGTGGCTGACACGGCGCCGGCGGGGCGCCGCACGGCGCGCGTCACCCGCACGGGTGCCGCACCGCTCGGCGATTTCGATTGGGACATGTGATGAGCCGCAAACATCGCCGCAGCGCGGCAGCGCTCGTCTACGACGCGCAAAGCGGCGATCACGCGCCGCGTGTCGTCGCCAAAGGCTACGGCATGCTGGCCGAGATGATCGTGCAACGCGCCAAGGAAGCCGGCCTGTATGTGCACGAGGCGCCGGAAATGGTCTCGCTGCTGATGCAGGTCGACCTCGATACGCGGATTCCGCCGCAGCTTTATCAGGCGGTGGCGGAATTGCTCGCGTGGCTGCATCGGCTGGAAAGCGGTGCTGAGGCGGAGCCCGAAGGCGGCGCGGCCGATGCGCAGGATGTCACCGATGTGGTCGCGACGGACATTGCGGACGCCGGCGGCGGGGCGCCCGGGCGCTGAGTGCGCGCGTTGCCTCAAAACCGCATCATCAGCTTCAGCAGTGCATTCACCCGCTTGCCGTACGGCGGCGAGATCCATCCGCGGGCGTTCAGGCGCGCCTGCGTCAGCACCGGCTTCATCTTCGAGAAGGTGACGAAGCCTTCGTAGCCGTGATACGCACCCATCCCGCTCGCACCGACGCCGCCAAACGGCAGGCTTTCGCACGCCAGATGCATCAGCGTTTCGTTGACCGCCATGCCGCCCGCGATGGTTTCGTGCGTGACGCGCTCAATGGTGGCGGGGTCGTCGGCGTACAGATACAGCGCGAGCGGGCGGGGACGCGCGTTGATCCAGGCGATCGCGTCGTCGAGCGAGTCGTAGGGGACGATCGGCAGCAGCGGGCCGAAGATTTCCTCCTGCATCAGCGCGCTTTCGTCCGGCGCATTCGTGATGGCGATCAGCGGGAAGCGGCGGCTTGCCTCATCCGGCGTGCTGTCGGTGAGCGTGTGGAGTTGCGCGCCGGCGGCCTGCGCTTCGTCGGCGAGACGCTGCAGCCGCGCGAAGTGCCGCTCCGAAATGATCGACGTGTAATCGAGGTTGCGCGCGAAATCGGGGTACATCTTCGCCATCCGCGCGCGGGCCCGTTCGATGAACGCCTGCTCCTGGCCGCGCGGCACCAGCACGTAGTCCGGCGCGACACAGGTCTGACCCGCATTGAGCGTCTTGCCGGCGATAAGGTTGTCCACCGCATTGTCGAAGCGCGCATGTGCGCCGATGATCGCCGGCGACTTGCCGCCTAGCTCGAGCGTGACCGGCGTCAGGTGTTCGGCCGCGGCGCGCATCACTTCATGGCCGACCTTGGTCGAACCGGTGAACAGCAGATGGTCGAACGGTTGCGCGCTGAACGCGGCGGCCAATGAAGCGTCGCCGTTCACCACGGCGACGTGATCGGCCGCGAAGGTCTGACCGATCAGTTGCTCGAACAACGCCGAGGTGCGTGGCGTCAGTTCGGACATCTTGATGATGGCGCGGTTGCCGGCCGTCAGCGCGCTGATGAGCGGCCCGACGGCGAGCAGCACCGGATAATTCCACGGCACGATGATGCCGACCACGCCGAGCGGCTGCGGCACGACTTTCGCGCGTGCCGGCATCAGCCATTTGTTGGTGCTGCGGTGCTGCGCTTTCATCCAGCGTTTGCCGTGACTGAGCGCGGCGTCGATCTCTTCCTTGACCAGCAGGAATTCGGCGAGCAGGACTTCCTGTTTCGCACGATTGCCGAAGTCGGCGCTCATCGCGTCGGCGAGCGCGTCGCGGTTGTCGAGCATGACTTTGCGTAGTGCTTTCAGATGCGCGGCGCGGTTTTCCCACGATGGATACGGCGCCCGCAAATAAGCATGGCGTTGATCGCGCAGCAGCGCTTGGAGCGCGGCGACCTCTGGCAGATCGTTCTTCATGTGTGACCGCTCCCTGATGGATATCGGTGCGCGTTGAGTCGCGCTTATGGGTTTGTTGTCTTGTCTTGCGACGGTATGGCGAAACGGTATGGCAAAACGGTCCTGCAAAACACGGCCTGGTTCGCTCGCCTCAAACTTGAAACGCGCAATCGCGGTTGGCCCACCCGCTTTAGCCTGGAAATGCCCGCTCGATGATCGCCGCGTGGTCGAACGTCGCCGGCAGCGTGCCGTACACCCGGCCGCTCTCGCCGCAACCGTCGGCGAGACGCGTCGCGATGAAGGCTTCAGCGACTTCGGCGGGCGCGTGCTTGACCAGCAAGGTGGCCTGCGCGGTCAGCACGATCTGCTGCGCGATCCGTCGCGCGGATGCTTCACGCGTTTCGGGTGCGCCGTTGAGCGTGGCTGTGAGCTTGCCGAGCGCGGCGCTCAGTCCGGGGTGACCTTGCGCATCCGCTTGCCATGCCGCGAAAAGAGCCTGTGCGGCCTCGGGTTCGCGTTCCATCGCGCGCAGCACGTCGAGGCACACCACGTTGCCCGAGCCTTCCCAGATCGAATTCACCGGCGCTTCGCGATAAAGGCGCGCCATCGGACCGGTTTCGACGTAGCCGTTCCCGCCCCAGACTTCCATCGCCTCGCCGGTGAATTCCAGGGTGCGCTTGCAGACCCAGTACTTCGCCGCCGGGGTGACGATCCGTCGCCATGCGCGTT
The DNA here is from genome assembly GCF_041321145.1 of Paraburkholderia sp. IW21. NCBI lineage: Bacteria > Pseudomonadati > Pseudomonadota > Betaproteobacteria > Burkholderiales > Burkholderiaceae > Paraburkholderia > Paraburkholderia sp. IW21. The sequence continues at coordinate 253,213 of NZ_JBGGWA010000010.1, forward strand.
CGGCGGGTGCGGCCGACGACGCATCGGCCGACTCTTCGAACGCGCGCGCGAGTCGCATGAACAGCACCGTCGCGGCTTCCGACTCCAACGCCAGGTCGGCCAGCACGTTACGCATCAGCGGCTGATCGGCCAGATGCCGGCCGAACGCGCTGCGGTGCCGCGCATGGTGGATCGCCTGCACGAGCGCGGCGCGCATCAACGCTGCGCTGCCGATCACGCAATCGAGCCGCGTGTAGTTCGCCATTTCGATGATGGTCGGCACGCCTCGGCCTTCGTCGCCGATCATGATGCCGAATGCGTCGAAGAACTCCACCTCGCTGCTGGCATTCGAGCGGTTGCCGAGCTTGTCTTTCAGACGCTGGATCTGGACGGCGTTCTTGCTGCCGTCCGGCGCGAAGCGCGGCACGAAGAAGCATGAAAGGCCTTCGTGATCGTCGGTGCGGGCGAGCACCAGATGCGCATCGCATTGCGGCGCCGAGAAAAACCATTTGTGGCCGACGAGCCGGTATTCCGCGCCACGGCCGCTGCCGCGCGTGGCATACGCACGGGTCTGGTTGCTGCGCACGTCCGAGCCGCCTTGTTTCTCGGTCATGCCCATGCCGATCATCGCCGACGTTTTCTGCGTGAGCGGCACGTCGCGTGGATCATGTTCGCGGGCGTACAGCTTGTCGCGCAGCGTGTCGAACAAAGCGGGTTCGCGTTGCAACACCGGAATGCTCGCGAAGGTCATCGTGAGTGGGCACAGCGAGCCGGATTCGAGTTGCGCGTGCAGGAAGTAGCCGGCGCAGCGCGCGACCATCGCGCCTTGCTGCGGATCCGAAAACGGCAGCGCGTGCAGGCCTTCGCGGCGCAACAGCGACAGCAGCGTATGCCATGAAGGGTGAAACTCGAGCGCGTCGATGCGTTCGCCGCGCGGGCTGTGCGTGATGAGTTCGGGCGCGTGGCGGTTCGCCAGTTCAGCGAGCGCGAGCGTTTCCGGCGTGGTGAGCGCTGCGCCGTGCCGCTGCAGCGCCTCGCGATGCCAGGCGGCGCCTTCGCGTTCGACGGCGGCGCACAACGCCGCGTCGCTTGAAAACAGGTTGTAGTCCGCGAGCGGCGGCGCCTGATTTGTCACGTCGTGGGGGGGGCCGAAGCTGTGCCGTTCCATCTGCTGTCTCCGTTCACCGGATGCGCGCCGGCGCTGATCGACGGTGTGCTGTTTTATCACTGCGTGTCATGCCGCACGCTCAGAGGACGGCGCGTGGAGCGCCGCGTTTGAATGCTCCGCGCAGCGCCCGGCGGGCGCATGCGCGTCTTTCATCATAGGGTCGCTGCGGCGCTTTCGTTTAGAGGGATCGCTCTGACACGACGCCGCCGTGGCGCGCGAACGCTCCCTACAATGCCGATGAAACTCACGTAGACAATTCGCCACAACTGCTGATGTGCTCGGGAATCGGGCCCGCGGCACAGTTGCAGTCGCTCGGCATTCCGGTGCTGCACGATGCGCAGGAAGTCGGCCGGAATCTGATCGACCACGTCGACTTCACGGTCAACAAACGGGTGTCGTCGATCGAGCCAACCGGCTTTTCGATTCGCGGCATCGCGCGGATGCTGCCGCAGTTCGTCACCTTCATGCGCCATGGGCGCGGCATGCTGTCGAGCAATGTCGCCGAGGCGGGCGGCTTTCTGAAGAGCCGGCCGACGCTCGAACGCCCGGACCTGCAATTGCATTTCTGCGCAGCGATCGTCGACGATCACAACCGCCATATGCATTGGGGCCACGGCTATTCGCTGCACGTGTGCGTGTTGCGGCCGCATAGCCGCGGCACGGTCACTCTCGCCAGCGCCGATGCGCGCACCGCGCCGGTGATCGATCCGCGCTTTTTCAGCGACTCGCGCGATCTCGACCTGCTGGTGGAAGGCGCGCGGATGGCGCGGCGCATTCTCGATGCGCCTTCGCTCGCACTGCATGGCGGCGAGGAGTTGTACACGCATCCCGGCCAGACGGAGGCGGAATTGCGCCGGACCATCGCCGAGCATGCGGACACGATCTATCACCCGGTGGCGACGTGCCGGATGGGTAGCGATGCGCGCTCGGTGGTCGATCCGCAGTTGCGGGTGCGAGGCGTGACGGGGCTGCGCATCGTCGATGCGTCGGTGATGCCGACGCTGATCGGCGGCAACACCAATGCGCCGACCGTGATGATCGGTGAGCGCGCGGCCGAACTGATCGCGGCGGCGCGGCGCGAGGGGCAAACGGTGTCGGCGGTGGCGTCGGCGGGCGTCGCGGCTTGACACGTCAATCTTCCTAATTTGGCTCGCAAATATAAGAAAATTTAGGCCAACGTCTGTTAATTCGTCATAAATTGTGCCGTTTCGTTTATGAGATTTCCCCAAACTTATAATCGCGCCGCGAAAAAGAGCGCGTCAGGTGACGCGTTCGGGAACTCAAGGAAGCGAAGCGATGAGTATCAATGTGATTCAGCTGATTCAGTCCGCGTTGACGGACGGTGTCGTGCGACAACTGGCGGCCCGCTTCGGGCTGCCGCCGGACGCGACCCAAAAGGTGCTTGCAACGACCGGCCCGGCGCTGGTCGCCGGCCTGATGCAGAAGGGCGCGACGCTCGACGGCGCGCGCTCGCTGTTCGCCGCGGTCCTCGCGCCCGAGGTGAATGGGCACATCGCGGAGCAGTTGCCGCAACTGCTTGGCAGCACCGGCGGCGTGAGCCAGCTGGAAAGCGCGGGGCGCCTGTTGCTCGAACGCGTGCTGGATCGCCGCGTCGATACGCTCAGCGATGAAGTCGCGACCCAAACCGGCGTGCCGGCACATGCCACGCATGCCATGACGGGCATCGTCGGCGCAACGCTCCTTGGCGTGCTCAAGCGGCATTTTCTTGAAGGTCAGGGCAACGTCGGCCAACTGCCGACGCTGTTGGGTCATCAACTGCCGGCCATTGCACCGTATCTGAACGACCGCCTGATGGCCGGCCTCGGACTGAGCGGCCTCGGCGCCTTCACCGGCAACATTCTGTCGCAGTTGAAGGCGGTTTCGGCGCACGTCGACCACCCTACGCCGGCTGCCAAGCCGGTGGCGGAAACTCTGTCGAACATCCGCGTGCCGGTCGACGCGGTGGTGCGCGAAGAGCGGCGTTCGCGCTCGTGGCTGTGGTGGCTGCTCGCGGCGATCGCAGCGGTGCTGGCCTTCCTGTTCCTGCGCGGCTGTCATAGCGAGCAAAGCAGCGAGCGCAGCAGCGCGGCAACTGCGCAACCCGCGTCCGCGCCGGCGGAGGCCCCGGCCGCCGCCGTAGCGGCCAGCGATGTCGCGGCTTCGACGCCCGCGGCCAGCGCCGCTGTCGCCGCAAGCGCAGCCAGCGAAGTCCAGCAGCCGGCCGCCGCGCCCGCGCCGGCCAAAGACAGCCAGATCAGCTTCACGGTCGACGCCGCGGGCAAGCCGACGCTCACCGCGACGGTCGGCAGCGAAGCCGAAAAGACCCAGTTGATCGACGCGCTGACGAAGCGCTTCGGTGCGGACCATTTCGTTGCGAACGTTACGGTCGATCAGGACACCAAGCCGGCCGACTGGCTCGCTCATCTCGACGGTCTGCTGCCGCTGATGGCGTTGCCGGGTGCGGAAGTGAAAGTGGACGGCGCGCATATCGAATTGAGCGGCAGCGCGGCAAACGCGAAGCTGGGCTGGCTCGACAAACTGAAGTCGCTGTTCGGCGCGTCGTACCAGATCGGTTCGTTCAATGTCGAGCAGGCGGTCGCGAATGCAACCGAGAACTTCCGTGGCGCGATCAAGGGCCTGCTTACGCCGGACAGTTCGTGCGCGACAGCGGACGTGGTCAAGGTGTTGAACCTGCAGGTGATCAACTTCACGAGCGCCAGCGCGCGCGTGCCGGTCTCGGCCGTTGAAGATCTGAACCAGTCGGCGCAAGTGCTGAACGCCTGTGCGCGCAACGGCAAGACGGCCAAGCTCGAAGTGGCCGGCTATTCGGACAACGTCGGCGGCGCGCAAGCCAATCTGCAGTTGTCGAAGAAGCGCGCCGAAGCGGTTCGCGCGTATCTCGTGAAGACGGGCGTGCCGGCCGATTCGTTGGTCGCACAAGGTTACGGCGATGCACGTCCGGTGGCGAGTAATGACACCGCGAGCGGCCGCTTTGCCAACCGCCGCATCGAGTTCGTCGCGCAGCAGTAATGACGGCGCTCAATGAGCGATCAAGGCAAGCTTTTGAAGCGAGCCTTTGAGGTGCACGATCGAGACATGCCGCCCGGTTCGCGCCGGGCGGCATGTTGTCATTTGGCCGGCCGCGTTTGCGGTGGCTGCATTTGCTGCGGCGTCTGAACCGGCGCCGTGATGCCGGTCACGCCGATGCCCGGCCCGAGCATGAAGTCGTCGCCGGCCTGGCCTGGCAGCGCCTCGCGAGCCACCTCCAGCCATGCGCGCGCAGCGTGCGACAGATAGCCGTTGCGGCGCCAGCCGATCGCCATTTCCCACGGAATCTCCGGTTCCACCACCGGGCGGCAGGTGAACTGCGCTGCGTCGAGCCGCCGGCAATATGGCGCCGGCAACAGCGCGATGCCGACACCGGCCAGCACCAGCGCCGCCATGAAATCCCAATGCCCGCTGCGCCCGACAATGGTCGGCGCAAAGCCGGCGATGCGGCACGCATTCAATACGACATCATTGAGCGCCAGGCTCTCGCCATAGAACACGAACGGCTCGTTGGCGAGTTCGGCGAGCGGCACCTCGTGGAGATCGTCCCAGCGCGAGCCGATGCGTGCGACCAGCCACAGCAATTGACGCGTCATCGGCAGTACGTCGATGTTTTCCGGGTCGACCGGTTGCAGCACGCCGCCCAGTTCGAGCTCGCCGTTGATCAGCGCGGCTTCGATCGCGCGCGAACCTTGCTCGAACAGCTTCAGCTCGATTTTCGGGTAGCGCTGGCGGAAGGCCGCAATGGCAGGCGTGAAGAGTGAACCGCCCATCGGCGGAATGCCGATGGTCAACTCGCCGCGGCCGAGCGTGTCGAGATCGTTCAGCTCGGCCTGCAACTGCGCGTGCGCTGCCAGCACATCCTGACCGCGCTGGTAGACGATCCGGCCGGCGTCGGTCAGCACCATCTGGCGCCCGTCGCGCAGCAGCAGTGGCGAGCCGATTTCGTCTTCCAGCGACTTGACCATCTTGCTGATGGTCGGCTGAGTGACGAACATCTGCTCGGCGGCGACGGTGAAGCTCTGTTGACGAACCACTTCGACGAAATACCGCAGCGCACGTAGTTCCACGATCTCAGGCTCCAGAATTCCAAATTGGAATGGTTTTGATGATTGTAAGTCATTATATTTATGATGCGGCGCAGCCCATGCTGACTTTCAACAGAAGTCCACTTAGGGATTGCCATGGCGGCGGCACCTCTCCCGATTCGCCAACGCTAGCCGCGCAAGCGGTCTCATGCGCGTCGCGCGGATCGCCGTGCAGAGTGCCGCGCTTGCCGGTCTCTGGTTCGTCGCCGATTTCGCCGTGCGCGTGCTGCATTTGCCGGTACTGGCGGCGTGGTCGGTCTGGTCGCGCTACTCGCGCTCCTGTTCTGCGGCGGAATCGCGCCGCGCAGGTCTGCGATCTGCATTTCAGGATGGACGCGCCGGGAAGCGGGATAACATTGCTGGTTCCCTATCGTTCGGCCCGCAGCGCCCGTTTCAATTCATGACGCCCATCTCAATCATCGTTCCCTGCTACAACGGCGCGGCGACACTCGCGCGTGCGCTCCAAAGTTGCCTGATTCAGCCCGAAGCCGCGCAGATCATCGTGGTGGATGACGGCTCGACCGACGCATCCGCCGACCTCGTTGCGTATTGCGGAAGCCTCGACCAGCGCGTGGGCTTGCTGCGGATGCCCTACAACGGCGGCGCGGCGCGGGCGCGCAACTGGGGTGCGATGCATGCATCGCACGAACTGCTGGCCTTCCTCGACGCCGACGACGAATACCTGCCCGGCGCCTTGGCCGCCGCGAGCAGGTTCCTCACACAGAACCCAAACGAAGTGTCCGTGCGGCTCGACGTCGAGTACACGGATTTTCCGGCCGACATCACCGGCCATTCCGATTTCGACAAGCATGCAGCGACGCTCAGCAATACGGTGCCGAGCAGCTTGATCATCCGCCGCGCGGTGTATGCCGCACTCGGCGGTTTCCCGATGGATGACGCGTTTCGCCGCATCGGCGGCGAAGACGGCGCGTTTTCGTGGGCCCTGCGTGAAATTTTCGGCAACCGGCGCCTCGACGATGCGAAGCGCGTGCGCATGCATTACCACTCGGGCATTCACGCCGAACGCTATTTCCGCATCGCGCTCGGCATGCGGAAGCCCGATCCTGCCGATCTGGTCGACGCGTTCCATTTCTCAAGGCAGTATCTCGAGGCCGCGCGCGCGGGTATCGCGCAACTGCGCATGGCAAGCGTCGCGGCCGAACCTGCCGCATCGACCCTGCCGAATCACACGGCATAGAACCACACGCTCAAGCGGCTCCACAACGGGGCTAAGGCGCACCGCGCATGTGCACGAGCTCTCGCTCCAAATGCCTTAAGGCACGCCGCGCCCATATTCACTACCACCCGCGGCAACCGCACTCAAAGCGCCGAGTCCGTCAACCGGCTCCACGCCCCGAAGCCGTCTCGATTTGCTACAATCGCCGTTCGTCTTCGAGGAGCGTTGCGACGGGTACCGCGAATCAGTCTATTCGCCGGCCGCCCGCCAGGCTCGAAGGCTTCAATCGGAGGGCTCGGATGCGCTTAGCGCTTTCCCGTCCACCGCATCGAACCGCGCTCACGTCAAATTTCTAGTCAATTTCTTAGAAAGGAGGGCGTGATGAACGCCGCAGTTCTCGATTCAAAAAACAAGCAAGACTTTCTCGTCGCCGATATGTCGCTTGCCGCCTGGGGCCGCAAGGAACTGAATATCGCTGAAACCGAAATGCCCGGCCTGATGCAGACGCGCGAGGAATACAAGAGCGCGCAGCCGCTGAAGGGCGCGCGCGTCGCGGGTTCGCTGCACATGACGATTCAAACCGGCGTGCTGATCGAAACTTTGACGGCACTTGGCGCGGACGTGCGCTGGGCATCGTGCAACATTTTCTCGACGCAGGATCATGCCGCCGCCGCGATTGCGCAAGGCGGCGTGCCGGTGTTCGCATTCAAGGGCGAATCGCTCGACGAATACTGGGAATTCTCGCACCGCATTTTCGAATGGCCGAACGGCGAATTCGCCAACATGATCCTCGACGACGGCGGCGACGCCACGTTGCTGCTGATCCTCGGCTCGAAGGCCGAGAAAGACCGCTCGGTCATCTCGAAGCCGGAAAACGAAGAAGAAGTCGCGCTGTACAAGTCGATCGCCAGGCACCTTGACGCTGACCCGGTGTGGTACTCCACGCGTCTCGCGCACATCAAGGGCGTGACCGAAGAAACCACGACCGGCGTGCATCGTCTGTACCAGATGGAAAAGGAAGGGCGCCTGCCGTTCCCGGCCATCAACGTGAACGATTCGGTCACGAAGTCGAAATTCGACAATCTGTATGGTTGCCGCGAGTCGCTGGTCGATGGCATCAAGCGCGCGACCGACGTGATGATCGCCGGCAAGATCGCGGTCGTGGCCGGTTACGGCGACGTGGGCAAGGGTTGTGCACAATCGCTGCGCGGTCTGGGCGCCACGGTGTGGGTCACGGAAATCGATCCGATCTGCGCACTGCAGGCAGCGATGGAAGGCTACCGCGTCGTGACGATGGAATATGCCGCCGACAAGGCCGACATTTTCGTGACGGCAACGGGCAATTTCCACGTGATCGGCCACGATCATATGGCTGCCATGCGCAACAACGCGATCGTTTGCAATATCGGTCACTTCGATTCGGAAATCGACGTTGCATCGACGCGCCAGTACACGTGGGAAAACATCAAGCCGCAAGTCGATCACATCATTTTCCCGGACGGCAAGCGCGTCATCCTGCTGGCTGAAGGGCGTCTGGTGAATCTGGGTTGCGCGACGGGCCACCCGTCGTTCGTGATGTCGGCATCGTTCACCAACCAGACGATCGCGCAGATCGAACTGTTCGTTCACGGCGACAAGTACGAAAACAAGGTCTACGTGCTGCCGAAGCACCTTGATGAAAAGGTCGCCCGTTTGCATCTGGGTCGTATCGGCGCGGAACTGACGGTGCTGTCGGACTATCAGGCAAGCTATATCAGCGTCGACAAGAACGGTCCGTTCAAGCCGAACCACTACCGCTACTAAGTAATATTAAGCACGCGGGCGGTTTAAACGCATGACAGTGTGACGACAAAGCGGCGCGTAATGCGCCGTTTTGTTCGCCATGCCCGCCTCTTTCCGTTCAAACGGACATCCTGCCTGAAAGGAGCTCTACATGACCGTGCTGCTGACCTGGCTGATCAATGCGCTTGCGCTCCTGATCATCACCTACCTCGTCCCGTCGATTCATATCCGCAGTTTCGGCACCGCATTGATCGTCGCGGTGGTGCTCGGATTGATCAATACGATCTTGCGACCGGTGCTGATCCTGTTGACGCTGCCCGTCACGATCGTCACGCTCGGACTCTTCATTCTGGTGGTCAATGCGCTGTGCTTCTGGCTGTGCGCGTCGCTCCTTAAGGGTTTCGAAGTGTCGGGTTTCTGGTCGGCGTTCTTCGGCTCGATTCTGTACAGCATTGTTTCGTGGCTGCTGTCCGCGCTAATTTTCGGCAACCGCAGTCTCGGTTGACCCACTGAATCATGAACCCGATCGAACTTTCATTCGAATTCTTCCCGCCGAAAACGCAGGAAGGCGTCGACAAACTGCGCGCCACCCGCGCGCAGCTCGCTTCGCTCAAGCCCAAGTTCGTGTCCGTCACGTTCGGCGCCGGCGGCTCGACGCAACAGGGCACGCTCGATACCGTCGTCGATATGGCGAAGGAAGGGCTCGAAGCGGCACCGCACGTGTCGTGCATCGGCTCTTCGAAAGAGAGCCTGCGCGGGATCCTCAATGAGTACCGCGCGCATGGCATCCGTCATATCGTCGCGCTGCGCGGCGATCTGCCGTCCGGCATGGGCGAAGTCGGCGAGCTGCGCTACGCGTCCGAGCTGGTGAGCTTTATCCGCGCCGAGTTCGGCGACTGGTTCTGGATCGAGGTGGCCGGCTATCCGGAGTACCACCCGCAGTCGCGCTCGCCGCGTCACGATCTGGAAAACTTCGCTCACAAAGTGAGGGCCGGCGCCAATTCCGCGATCACGCAGTATTTCTTCAACGCGGACGCGTATTTCCGTTTCGTCGACGATGCGAGGAAGCTCGGCGTCGATGTGCCGATCGTGCCGGGCATCATGCCGATCACGAACTTCTCGCAATTGATGCGCTTCTCGGAGATGTGCGGCGCGGAAGTGCCGCGCTGGGTCGCGCGGCGCCTGGAAAGCTTCGGTGACGACCGCGAGTCGATTCGCGCGTTCGGGCTGGATGTGGTGACCGACCTGTGCGGGCGTCTCATTGACGCCAAAGTGCCGGGCCTGCACTTCTACACGCTGAATGGCGCCGCGGCGACCAAGGCGATCTGCGAACGGCTGGGCGTTTAAGGCGTTCAGACTTTCGCATGGAAACCGCGCGGTTCAGCGAGCCGTGCGGTTTTTTTACGCCAAGGCGAAACGCTGCTGCGCCGCAACATGCATGCCCGTCCGACCCGGCTTCGCAGCGCGTAAGCCCTGATTGAACCCGATTTTTGTGCTGTCTATGATCCAAGCGCAGCTGACGTGGCTGCTGTGCGGAGAACGTGATGACGGTATCAAAGTTGCTGGTTGCTGTTCGCCATGCCTGCCTTCCTGCTTTAAGCGCCTGCGCGGTCCTCGGGGCGACCTTTTCGCCCGCCACTGCGGTTCAGGCGGCTTCGCTGCCCGACAAAACCCTCGTGTTCTGCTCCGAAGGTAGTCCGGCGGGCTTCGACAGCGCGCAGTACACGACCAGCGTCGAATTCACCGCTGCCTCGTACACGGTCTATAACCGGCTTGTGGAGTTCGCCCAGGGCAGCACCGATATCGAGCCGGGCCTCGCCGAGAAGTGGGATGTGTCGCCAGACGGTTTGCAGTACACCTTCCATCTGCGGCACGGCGTGAAGTTCCAGACCACCTCGTTCTTCAAGCCGACCCGCGAACTCAACGCCGACGACGTCGTTTTCACCTATCAGCGGATGCTCGATCCGGATCAGCCGTTCCGCAAGGCATACTCGGTGCCATTCCCCTATTTCACCGATCTGGGTCTGGCGAAGAACATTGCGAAGGTCGAGAAACTGGATCCGTATACGGTGCGCTTCACGCTGAAGGAAGTCGACGCGCCGTTCCTGCAGCAGATTGCGATGCCGTTCGCCTCGATCTTGTCGGCTGAATACACGGATCAATTATTGAAAGCCGGCAAGGCGTCGGATATCAATCAATATCCGGTCGGCACCGGTCCGTTCATTTTCCGCAGCTATACGAAAGACGACACGATTCGCTTCGACGGCAATCCGGATTACTGGAAGCCGGGTGTGGTTAAAGTAAGCAAACTGATATTTTCGATTACCGTCGATCCGGCGGTGCGCCTGCAAAAACTGAAGCGCGGCGAATGCCAGATAATGGCTTATCCGCGTCCGGCCGATATTCCGCAAGTCAAAGCCGATGCGTCGCTCGCGATGCCGAATCAGGTCGGCTTCAATCTCGGCTTTATCGCATACAACACGACCAAAAAGCCGCTCGACAATGTGCTGGTGCGCCGGGCGCTGGATATGTCGATCAATAAGAAGGCGATTATCGAATCGGTGTATCAAGGTGCCGGCCAGGCCGCGACAAACCCAATGCCACCGACGCAATGGGGCTATGACAAAAATCTGAAGGACGCGCCATACGACGTCGACAAAGCTAAAGCATTGCTCAAGCAGGCCGGTTATCCGGACGGCTTCGAGCTGACGTTGTGGGCAATGCCCGTGCAGCGTCCTTACAATCCGAATGCCCGCCTGATGGCGGAAATGCTGCAATCGGACTGGGCGAAGATCGGCGTCAAGGTGAAGATCACGACCTACGAATGGGGCGAATATATTCGCCGCGGCCATGCAGGCGAACACGAAGCAATGTTGATTGGCTGGACCGGGGATTATGGCGATCCGGATAACTGGTTAGGCGTCTTGCTCGGCTGCGATGCGGTAAACGGCAGCAACTTTTCCAAATGGTGCTACAAGCCATACGACGACCTGATCAAAAAAGGCCGTGGCACGACGGATGTTGCCGAGCGCACCAAGGCGTATACGGAAGCCCAGGAAATCTTCAAACAGCAAGTCCCGTTTACCCCGATCGCTCACTCCACCGTTTATCAACCGATCAGCAAAGACGTTACCGGCTTCAAGATCGACCCGTTCGGTCCGACCCAATTCATGAATGTCGGCCTGAAATAGCCACTGGCAACTATTGGCGGGCTGTTTTTCGAGCCCGCCCTCCAAAGCCGCACGCGCCGGTCAGCACCCGCGTGCGGCTGCCCCTTATGCCTCAATAGTTTCCGATCGTCAACAGTGGGAATTTCCTCCGCTTGTTGCTGCGCGCCAAGCTCAAGTAATATCGCGCTACGCTGGCTTAAGCCGGCCCTGAACCAGGAGGAAACATGAAGCAAAACAACCTGTTGCGCGCCGCGCGTGTTACCACGCTCGTCGCAGCTGCAGCGGCATCGATGCTGGGCGCCACAAGCGCGCATGCCGAGATTCCGAACAAAACACTCGTTTACTGCTCAGAAGGCAGTCCCGCGGGTTTCGATCCGGCTCAGTACACCACTGGCGTCGACTTCACGGCCAACACGTTCACCGTTTATAACCGCCTCGTCGAGTTCGAACGCGGCGGCACGAAAGTCGAGCCGGGCCTGGCGGAAAAGTGGGAAGTCTCGCCGGATGGCAAGACCTATACGTTCCATCTGCGCCACGGCGTGAAGTTCCAGACCACGGCGTACTTCAAGCCGACGCGCGAATTCAACGCGGACGACGTCGTGTTCACGTTCCAGCGCATGCTGGACACGAACCAGCCGTTCCGTAAGGCGTATCCGGTCCAATTCCCGTACTTCACGGACATGGGCCTCGACAAGCTGATCACCAGCGTCGAGAAGGTCGACCCGTACACGGTCAAGTTCACGCTGAAGGAAGTCAACGCGCCGTTCATCCAGAATCTGGCGATGGAATACGCGTCGATCCTGTCGAGTGAATACGCGGACAAGTTGATGAAGGCCGGCAAGGCTGCCGACATCAACCAGTACCCGGTCGGCACGGGCCCGTTCATCTTCCGCAGCTATACGAAGGACGCCACGATCCGTTTCGACGGCAATCCGGATTACTGGAAGCCGAACGCGGTGAAGATCTCGAAGCTGATTTTCTCGATCACGCCGGACGCCGGTGTGCGCGTGCAGAAGATCAAGCGCGACGAATGCCAGGTGATGAGCTATCCGCGTCCGGCCGACATCGCACCGCTGAAGGCCGAAGCGAACATCGCGATGCCGTCGCAGCCGGGCTTCAACCTCGGCTACCTCGCGTACAACGTCACGCACAAGCCGGTCGATAAGGTCGAAGTGCGTGAGGCGCTCGACATGGCGATCAACAAGAAGGCGATTGTCGAGTCGGTGTACCAGGGCGCAGGCCAGGCCGCGACGAACCCGATGCCGCCGACCCAATGGTCGTATGACAAAAACCTGAAGAGCGCGCCCTACGATACGGAGAAAGCCAAGGCTCTGCTGGCCAAGGCCGGTTATCCGAACGGCTTCGACATCACGCTGTGGGCGATGCCGGTGCAACGCGCGTACAACCCGAACGCCCGTCTGATGGCGGAAATGATCCAGGCCGACTGGGCCAAGATCGGCGTGAAGGCGAAGATCGTCACGTATGAATGGGGCGAGTACATCAAGCGCGCGCACGCAGGTGAGGACGACACGATGCTGATCGGCTGGACCGGCGACAACGGCGATCCGGACAACTGGCTCGGCACGCTGCTCGGCTGCGACGCGGTGAACGGCAACAACTTCTCGAAGTGGTGCTACAAGCCGTTCAACGACCTGATCCAGAAGGGTCGCGAGACGTCCGATCAAGGCGCGCGCACGACGGATTACATGCAGGCGCAGCAGATCTTCGCGCAGCAACTGCCGTTCTCGCCGATCGCCCACTCGACCGTGTATCAGCCTGTCAGCAAGAAGGTGGTCGACATGCGTATCGAGCCGCTCGGTTATGCGCGCTTCGACGGCGTCAGCGTCAAGTAAAAGTACTACAGTCAAGCTTACGCAGTAGCTTTTCGCACGGTTAGAAAACTGGTCGAAATGGTCCGGCGACCGGGGTCACAAGCCCTTGTCGCCGGTTGCGTTTTTTCTTCATCAAGATCATAGGGACGAACCATGTTCCGCTTCGTTTTGCGCCGCATCGGCATGGTGATACCGACTTTCATCGGCATCACGATCCTCGCGTTTGCGCTGATTCACCTGATCCCGGGCGACCCCATCGAAGTGATGATGGGCGAGCGCGGCGTCGATCCGGCGATGCATGCCGCCGCATTGCACCGCCTCGGGCTCGACGAGCCATTGCCGATGCAGTACGTCCACTATGTCGGGCGCGCCATGCACGGCAACCTCGGCACCTCGATCATCACCAATACCAGCGTGATGGGCGAATTCCTCGCGCGCTTTCCCGCCACCATCGAACTGTCGCTCTGCGCGATGATGTTTGCGCTGATCGTCGGCTTGCCGGCGGGTGTTTTCGCGGCGCTCAGGCGCGGCACGGTGGTCGATCACGGCGTGATGGGCACGGCCCTGACCGGCTACTCGATGCCGATCTTCTGGTGGGGCTTGATCCTCATCATGGTGTTTTCCGTGAAGCTCGGCTGGACCCCGGTGTCGGGCCGCATCGCGGTCGAGTACGACATTCCGCACGTGACCGGCTTCATGCTGATCGACGCGATGATGTCCACCGACGAAGGCGCGTTCAAGTCCGCACTGAGCCATCTGATTCTGCCGGCCATTGTGCTCGGCACGATTCCGCTGGCAGTGGTCGCGCGGATGACGCGCTCGTCGATGCTCGAAGTGCTGCGCGAGGATTACATTCGAACTGCGCGCGCGAAAGGCTTGTCGCCCGGGCGCGTGATCGTCGTGCATGCGTTGCGTAACGCGCTGATTCCGGTCGTGACCGTAATCGGTTTGCAGGTTGGCACGCTGCTGGCCGGCGCTGTGCTGACCGAGACGCTGTTTTCGTGGCCGGGTATCGGCAAATGGCTGATCGACGCGATCGGGCGGCGCGACTATCCCGTGGTGCAGGGCGGCATCCTGATGATCGCCACGCTGGTGATCGTCGTGAACCTCGTCGTCGATCTGTTGTACGGCGTGCTGAATCCGCGCATTCGCCATACGAGGTGAAAATATGAACCCCTACGCTCACTTGCGTTCGGTGCTCCCCGAGGGGGCGCATGCCTCCCTTGAGGCGGCTCGGCGGGAGGCATAAACGATCATGGCAGACATTCAAAATACCGTCCCCACAGCAGTGACGCCGCCAAGCGGCCGCGCCATCGCCGCCCGCGAATTCTGGGCGAACTTCTCGCGTAACCGCGGCGCGGTCGGCGCCGGCATCATCGTGCTGGTGTTGGTCTTCATTGCGATCTTCGCGCCGTTGATCGCGCCGCACAGCCCGATCGAGCAGTACCGCGATTCGGTGAAGATTCCACCCGCATGGCTTGACGGCGGCAACTGGAAATTCCTTCTCGGCACCGACGAAGCGGGCCGCGACATCCTCTCGCGTCTGATGTATGGCGCGCGGCTGTCGTTCTGGATCGGCTTCGTCTCGGTGGTGCTCGCGCTGATTCCGGGCATCGTGCTCGGTCTGATCGCGGCGTTCTTCGAGAAGTGGGCCGATACGCCGATCATGCGCATCATGGACGTGCTGCTCGCGTTGCCGTCGCTGCTGCTGGCAGTCGCGGTGGTCGCGATCATCGGTCCGGGTCTCGTCAACACGATGCTGGCGATTGCGATCGTCGCGTTGCCAGGCTATGTGCGTTTGACGCGTGCGTCGGCACAAGGCGAGTTGCAGAAGGAGTATGTGACGGCTTCGCGCGTTGCAGGTGCCAGCACCATGCGGCTGATGTTTTCGCAAGTGCTGCCGAACTGCACCGCACCGCTGATCGTGCAGGCAACCTTGGGCTTTTCGTCGGCGATTCTCGATGCCGCAGCGCTCGGCTTTCTCGGTCTCGGCGTGCAACCGCCGTCGGCGGAGTGGGGCGCGATGCTGGCCTCGGCGCGCGACTATATCGATAGCGCCTGGTGGATCGTCACGATGCCGGGTCTCTCCATCCTGGTCTCGGTGCTCGCGATCAATCTGCTCGGCGACGGGCTGCGCGACGCACTCGATCCCAAACTGAAACGGATGGCCTGACATGGAACAATCCCCACGTTCATTCCAATCGCTGCCTCCCGAGGCGGCGGGCCAGCCCGCTTCGGGCGGCCGTGCGCGTACTGACGGCAACTTATTGACCATCCGCAATCTCGCGGTGGACTTCAATGGACTGCCCGCTGTCGACCGGATTAACCTCGACGTCGCGCCGGGCGAAGTGGTCGGCGTTGTCGGCGAGTCCGGCTCGGGCAAGAGCGTGACGATGATGGCGCTGATGGGCCTGATCGACGCGCCTGGCAAGGTCACTGCGGATGAAATCACCTTCAACGGTAAGGACCTGCTGAAGGCACCGGCAAGAGAACGGCGCAAGATCATCGGCAAAGAGATCGCGATGGTGTTCCAGGACGCGCTCACCAGTCTGAATCCGAGCTACACGGTCGGCTATCAGATCAAGGAAGTGCTGAAGCTGCATGAAGGCTTGCGCGGTAGCGCCCTGGACAAACGCGCTTTGGAGCTGCTCGATCAGGTCGGCATTCCGGACGCGAAGAGCCGAATCACGTCGTTCCCGCATCAGATGTCGGGCGGTATGAACCAGCGCGTGATGATCGCGATGGCGATTGCCTGCAACCCGAAGCTGTTGATCGCAGACGAACCGACCACCGCGCTCGACGTCACGATCCAGGCGCAGATCATGGAACTGCTGATCAAGCTGCAGAAGGAACGCGGCATGGCGCTGGTGCTGATCTCGCACGATCTGGCGGTGGTGTCCGAAGTCGCGCAGCGCGTCGCGGTCATGTACGCTGGCGAAGTGATCGAAACGAACCGCGTGCCGGATATCTTCGCCGCGCCCCATCATCCGTACACGGAAGCGCTGCTGGCGGCGATTCCCGAGCACAACGTCGGCGCGGTGCGGCTGGCTGCGTTGCCGGGTATGGTGCCGGGGCGTGACGACCGGCCCAAAGGGTGTCTCTTCGCACCGCGCTGCAAGTACGTGGTCGACGACTGCACCAAGGCGCGGCCCGCGCTGGCGCCGATGCAAGGTCACGCTGAAGTAGCGCGCGTGCGCTGCATCAAACCCCTGAACCTGAGCGGCGACGCCAACGTTCACACACATGGAGGCGCACGATGAACGCAGTACTCGAACCGCGGCGCCAGTCGGCCCATGCGGGCGATCATGTGCTGGTTGCCGACAAGCTCGCGCGTTACTACACGGTCAAGCGCGGCATGTTCAGCCACGGCACGGTGAAGGCGCTCAACGGTGTCTCGTTCGCGCTGGAGCGTGGCAAGACGCTGGCGGTGGTCGGCGAATCCGGCTGCGGTAAATCCACCCTCGCGCGTCAGTTGACAATGATCGAAGCGCCCACTGCGGGCCGCTTGCTGATTGACGGCGAAGACGTGGCCGGCGCCGATCACGCGAGGATCGCGGCGTTGCGGCGGCGCGTGCAAATGGTGTTCCAGAATCCGTTTGCCTCGCTGAATCCGCGCAAGACGGTCGAGCAGACGCTCGGCGAGCCGCTCGCGATCAACACGCAACTAAACGTCTCCGAACGTACCGCACGGATCGCGCAGATGATGCGCACCGTCGGCCTGCGCCCGGAGCATGCAAAACGCTATCCGCATATGTTCTCGGGCGGTCAGCGGCAGCGTGTGGCCATTGCGCGCGCGATGATCCTCGATCCGCAGATCGTGGTCGCCGATGAACCGGTGTCCGCGCTCGACGTGTCGATCCAGGCGCAGATTCTCAATCTGTTCATGGATCTGCAGGAACAGTTCAAGACCAGCTACGTGTTCATCTCGCACAACCTCTCGGTGGTGGAGCATATCGCCGACGATGTGATGGTGATGTACTTCGGCGGCGTGGCGGAGCTCGGCGACAAGAAGCGGATTTTCTCGAATCCGCGGCATCCGTATACGCGTGCGCTGATGTCGGCAACGCCCTCTATCTTCGAAGCGGATCGCAGCATCAAGATCAAGCTGCAAGGCGAGATGCCGTCGCCGCTGAATCCGCCTTCGGGCTGCACTTTCCATCAGCGCTGCCCGTACGCGATCGACCGGTGCCGTAGCGAAGAACCGAAGCTGCGCGAAGTGGATGGCCGTCAGGTTTCGTGTCACCGCGCTGAGGAGGTGGGGGACGTGGATGCCTGATGGGGTGGCGGCGCGTCGTCTTACGCGCCGCTCGCGTGAGGGTGGCCGCCACGCTGCTTTCGCGCGGCGCTGGGGAGCGCGAGCACTGACCGGTGCCGCGCTCCTCGGCGTTTGTTCTGCTTTTCATCCGACCGCGGGACTGATCGGCGTCGCGCATGCGGCGGGAGCGGCCGCCAATACGCCTTCTCAGGCGGGGCGCCCGGCATTGCCAGTGCCCAATCTGCCGGCGTCGCCACGCGCCACCTTGCCGGGTTTCACTCCGCCGCCCGCCACGCCGGGCACCACCGCGAGCGGGCCGGTGCGCCTGCAGCCGGCACGCATGCCGTTCTATGTTGCAACGCGTGGCACCACCACGATTTACGTGCTCGGCACGTTGCACGTCGGCGATCCCGCCGACTATCCGCCCAGGCAGCCGTTCCGCGCGCCGATCCTCGGCGCACTGGCCGCCTCGCCGACGCTGGCGCTAGAACTCTCACCCGACGAACTGCTGGTCTCGCAAGACGACGTGTCGAAGTACGGCATATGCCGCCGCGACTGTCTGCCGGGCCTCCTGCCCGATCCACTGTGGCGCCGGCTTGCGTTTCGTTTGCGTGGCAATCCCGCAGCGTTGGATGAAATCAAGACGATGCGGCCGTGGCTCGCTTCGTTAGTGGTCGAGACCTATGCTTCGTTGAGCGCCGGGCTGCAGACCGAGTACGGCACGGAAGCACAACTGCAGAACGTGTATATCAGGACACGCGGCAAGATTGTCGGTCTGGAGACCCTGTCGCAGCAAATGCACGCGTTCACCGGTCTCACGCTGGCGCAGCAGCGCGAAATGCTCGCGCAGGACCTGGTGCAGACGCCTGCGGAAAACGTCGACGATGTGAAGACGTTGCATCGGCTCTGGCGAGTGGGCGACGCCGATGCGATTGCGGCCTGGCAGGCCGCGAAATCCGAAAAGCTGGCACGCGACAAGCGCATCTCCGATTCGATCGACAACAAGATCGTGTACGAGCGCAATCGGCGCTTCGTTTCGCGAATGCTGCTGATCGCCGCGCCGAACAAGCCGGTGTTCGTGGCGATTGGCTCATTGCATCTGGGTGGCCGCAAGGGCGTGCTGCAGCTTTTGCGGCAGCACGGGTTTGTGGTGGAGGCGGGGTGAGGTGTGTTCGGCTCTTATGCGAGACGCGTGCATGGGTTGCCAGTCCTGGCCAGGATAGGCCATCCGGCCAGAATAGGAACCGGTATTTGGGCGGCTAGTCCGATGCTGACGTGCGCCGCAAAATGCTCGCGGCGCACGCGGCCATAGCATGCCCGTGCATGCTATGATGTATGTACAAACGTCAATACAGGTGGCGTGTGCGCTTTGAGTGGGACGAAACCAAGAATCAAATCAACATCCGTAAGCATGGCATCGATTTCAGAGACGCCATCGACGTGTTCAATCATCCGGTATTGACGGCGATAGACGAACGGGAAGACTACGGCGAGGACCGCTGGATCGCGCTAGGCTGGATGGCGGCCATCGTCGGCGTGGTGGTGTACGTCGAACGCAATGTGGATGTGATCCGCGTCGTTTCGGCCCGCAAAGCGACGAAACATGAGGTCAGACGCTACAAGCACAGCGTCTGGAATTGACGTGAAACATCGGCGATTGGCAGAAAACGAGCACGGGTGAAATTATGAGCAAACCATCAGGAACCGACTGGAAGCGTCTTGCAAAGGCGGGCGACGCGCAAATCGACACAAGCGACTTGCCCGAATTGGGCGACGATTTTTTTGACCGCGCCGAACTGCATGTTCCGCCGAAACAGGCGGTGACGATGCGCCTGGATGCCGATGTGCTGAGCTGGTTCAAGGAGCAGGGGCAGGGATATCAGACGCGCATCAACAAATTGTTGCGTGCTTATATGCTGGCGCATCAGCGTCGACGTCCTTAAAGCGCGGCGGCGCGGTACTCCGTGTATGGCTCAATGGGTTGAGAAGACGCTGCGCGGAAACACGGTGCCTCGGCGCAGCGTAGCCTTTATAGACTGCCCCCGCGGAGTTCTTCCGACACGCGCGTTGCCACCGGCGCCCAATCTCCCAAGGTCGTCTGCCGGAACAGTTTCATCGTCGGATACCACGGCGAATCGCTGCGTTCTTCTAGCCAGCGCCAGTCTGAGTTGGCGGGCAGCAGCACCCACACCGGCTTGCCCAGCGCAGCCGCCAGATGCGCGACGCCCGTGTCCACGGCAATTACCAGATCGAGATTCATGATGAGCGCGGCGGTATCGTCGAAGCTATTCAGATCGGCGGTGAAATCGTGGACGCGGAAGGCTTCAGGCGCATCGGCCAACTGCGCGTGCGCGGCGCCCTTTTGCAGCGGGTACCACGCCACGTTCTCCAGCTCGCTTAGCGCACTCAGATCGGCCAGCGCCATCGACCGGTAGCGGTCGTTGCCGAACGTCGGGCTGCCGGACCACACCAGACCTGCTTTGCGTTTCGATTTGCCGGCTGCGTCCACTCGCTTGCGCCATGCTTTGATCTTCGCCTTCTCGGCAAACATATACGGCACATCCGCGGGAATGGTCGACAGTTCGGTGCCGACGCAAGACGGCACGCTCATCATGGGCACCCAGAAATCGTACTGGCCGTCAGGTTTGCCGCTGAACGCGCGATGCACGCCAGGGATGCGCTCAACCAGCGGCAGCAGCGGCTCGCGCACGCGGATATCGACCGTGGCGCCGAGTTGCTCGAGCAAGCGCGCATAGCGCAGAAACTGGAAGTGGTCGCCAAAACCCTGTTCGCCGACCAGCAACAGACGGCGCCCGTCGAGCGGCTCGCCATGCCACTCGGCAACGCCCGGCACGGCGAGCGCCTCGTAGTCGCTCTTGCGCCAGCGCTTCGCGAACTCCGCCCAACCCTGCTTGTAATCGCCGCGCTTGAGCAACAGCCATGCGAGATTCTGATGCGCATCCGCATAATTCGGATCGAGCGCCAGCGCGTGGCGGTAAAAGACTTCCTCTTCATCCAGACGGCCTTGCGCGCCGAGCGATCCGCCGAGGCAAACCAGATTCGTGGGATTCGGCTTCAGTGCGACCGCGCGTCGATAGTGCGATTCGGCGCCGGCGTAGTCACCGAGTTTGCCGATCAGGCTGCCCAGGTTGATGCGCGCCTCGGCATAGTCGCCACGCAGTGCCAGTGCCCGTTCGAAACTGGCGATGGCTGCGGCATGATCGCCTTGCGCGTGGTGCGCATTACCGGCGTTGAAGTGCGTTTCAGCCGATTGCGGATCGAGCGACAGCGCGTCTTGATAGCTCGCCAGCGCTTCGTCGTAGCGGCCAAGCTTGCCCAGTGCCGTGCCGAGGTTCAGATGCGCGTCGACCAGCGACGGATTCGCCCTCAGTGCGAGCCGATACTGCTCGATCGCTATGTCAAGCGAGCCTTGCGCTTGTAACGCGACGCCGAAGTTATTGCGTGCGTCGGCGAAATCCGGCTGCAACTGCAACGCCTGGTCATAGCAAAGCATCGCTTCGTCGAGATGGCCGAGCGCGGCGGCCACGAGGCCGCGGTTGCTCCAGCATGCGGCGTCGGTGCGATCCAGTTTGAGTGCTTCGCTCATCAACTCAGCGGCGAAGCCATGATCGCCGCGCTGATGTTGCAGCACGCCGAAGTAGTGCAGCGCTTTTGCATATGCTGGATCGAGCGCGAGGGCTTCGCGATAGAAGGGTTCGGCGGCATCGAGGCGACCGGCCTGGTGCGCTTCGAGCGCGGCGTCGATCAGCGAGGTGAGGTAAGCGGAGGGCGGCGCATCGGCGCGCGCAGTGTCGGGGTGGGATTGATGTTCCATGAAGGACCTGCTGGAGAGCACCGGCGCGCGTTGCGCGCGCCGTTGCATGTGGATGGGAGACCATCCGCCAGCTTATGTTCCGGCCCCTTTCATGACGATCGGACGCCTCCTAATTCGGCGGCGTCCGTTTGCCGCGGTCTTATCCCCGTCACCGCCGCGCGGTCTGGCTGAAAGTCCTACAGAAACATCAGGAAATTCAACAGGAGGATGTTCACAACCAGCAAGGTCAACGCGGTCGGCACCTGCACCTTGATCACCGCGTTCTTATCCGGCAGTTCCAGCAGCGCGGCCGGCACCATGTTGAAGTTCGCGGCCATCGGCGTCATCAGCGTGCCGCAGTAGCCCGAGAACATGCCGATCGCAACCATCACGGCCGGATTGCCGTGAAACACGCCGACCAGGATCGGTACGCCGACGCCACCCGTCATCACCGGGAATGCGGCGAAGCCGTTGCCCATCACGATCGTGAAGAGCGCCATGCCGATGCAGTACACAGCCACCGCGACAAACCGGTAGTCGAGGCTGATGTAGGCCGTGGTCACGTGAGCGACCGCCTTGCCGACGCCGGCGTCCGAAAACACGAGACCGAGCATCCCGAGCATCTGCGGCAGCACCGCGGCCCACGACAGGGCGTCGACCAGGCGGCGGGCTTCCTTCATCGACTGGCCGACGGTGTCGCGCGTCAGCACGCAGGCAATCGCGAGCGCGATCACGCAACCTATGCCGAAGCCGATCAGCGTGACGTTGGCCTTCTCGATCAACGGCATGCCGCCGAAGATCAGGTGGCTGGCCGCCAGCGTAATGATCACGGTGACGACCGGAATCGTCAGCGCAGGTACGAACAGCTTGTTGCCCAGTCGCGCGGCGCTAGCCATGCGCGCTTCGAGCGACAGCAGTTTCGGCTTGGCCGCGGTCACGCCGCCAAAGCCCGCGATCAGCGCCATCACGATCACCAGCACGCCGACCACGGAGGGTGGGATCTTGTCGCCGATCAGGAAGATCAGCGCGTAGAGGATCCAGAAACCGCCTGCGGTGAAACGGCGCGGGTGTTCCTTGTCCGTGACGATCATGCCGCCGATGACGAGCAGCATCACGCCCAGCAGCCAGAACAGATAGGTAATCGTGAGCGTCATGCTTTGTCTCCTGCGGCGGACTGCGTCGGCGAAACCGGCGCAGCAGCAGCGGCATTCGATGCCGCATTTCCGCGCAGTTCGCGTTCGAGCCTGCGGTCAAGCAGATGCAGGCGGAAGCCGTGAATGATGAACGCGGAGATCGCGGTCGGAATGCCCCAGACGGCCACGTGCATCGGCTCGACGACGATGCCGGCTTCTTTCAGGAAGGTCGTCATCAGCACAATGGCGCCGAACGCGACGAAAATGTCTTCGCCGAAAAACAGGCCGACGTTGTCGGTTGCCGCGGAGAACGCGCGGAGCTTGAAACGCACCGCGTCGCTGATCTTGCCGAAGCGTGTTTCGGTGGCGCCTTCGGCCATCGGCGCGATCAGCGGACGCACCATCTGCGGGTGGCCGCCGAGACCGGTCAGGCCGACAGCGGCGGTCAGCTCGCGAATCAGCAGATAGACGATCAGCAGGCGCCCGGCGGTCGCGGCTTTGATGCCCCCGATCCATGCTTGCGCACGCTCGCGCAGGCCATGCCGTTCCAGCAGACCGATCACGGCCAGCGGCAGCAGAATGATCAGCGGGATGTTGCGGGTCTTGATGAAGCCGGTGCCGATTTCAGCGAGGATCTTTTCAGGCGGAAAGTGCGCGGCGAGGCCTGTGATGATCGCGGCAACCGCTACGATCAACATCGGATTGAACCGCAATAAAAAGCCGACGATGATGACGGCCACGCCGATGAGCGGCCATAGACTGACTGTTGTTTGCATCTGGATCTCCAAACAGGGTTTCAACCTTGCCGCTTGTGGCGGCTAACGTGAGCCGGCGCTAGGGGATCCATGCGCCGTCTTGCTGCCACGGCTCTTGACGGCCGCGTTGGTTCGACTACATCTGCATCTGCATCTGCATCTGCATCTGCATCTGCATCTGCATCTGCATCTGCATTTGCTGCTGATTTGCTGTGTTACCGCGGCTACCGCAATGCGTCCTGCACCTGGCAAACGCCCCGCATGGAGCGGGGCGTCTCGGGGCTGGCAAGGGGTGAACAGCGGGGTCGGGCTCGCGTTGGCCGACGCGTGGATCAGACGCTCGCGGCGCCGGCCGCGTGAACTTCAATGCCGGCGTCCTGCAGCGCGCTGCGAATACGCCGCGCGAAGGCCAGCGCATGCGGTCCGTCGCCGTGCAGGCAGATGGTTTGTGCGTTAAGCGGCACCCAGTGTCCGTCGACGGCTTTCACGCGGCGCTCGCGCACCATCGCAAGCGTGCGCTCCAGCACGACGTCTTCGTCGTCGAGCAGCGCGCCCGGCTCCTTGCGCGGTACCAGCGAGCCGTCGGCGCGATAGCCGCGGTCGGCGAATACTTCTTCGATGGCGGTCAGGCCGGCTTCGCGTGCGGCTGTCACGAGTCCGCTGTTGGCAAGCGCGAACACGGCGACCGACGGGTCGAAATCATGGACCGCCGAGACGATCGCGTCGGCGATCTTCGCGTCGCGCGCGGCCTGGTTGTACAGCGCGCCGTGAGGCTTGACGTGCGCGATGCGCCCGCCTTCGGCCAGGGCAATCGCCGACAGTGCGCCGAGCTGATACAGCACGCCCGCGTAAATGTCGTTGGCCGGCAGGTCCATTTCCTTGCGGCCGAAATTCTCCGGATCGTTGAAGCTCGGGTGCGCGCCGATCGACACGCCTTTTTGCACGGCCCAGCGTACGCAGTCGCGCATCGCATTGGCGCCGCCCGCGTGCCAGCCGCACGCGATGTTCGCCGAGCTGACGAGGTCGAGCAGCGCCTCGTCGGAGCCGCAGCCTTCGCCGAGGTCGGCATTCAAATCGATTTCCATGGTGTTCCTCTACTTAGTGTTACAGCGCTGCGACTGCCGGCTGGCGCGCGCAGCGCTCTTCGTGCATGGCGATCGCGGCGTCGATCTGCCGCAAATACGTGCGTTCTTCCAGTAAAGCCTGGCGTGCCTCATAGGGCGTCGTCGGGATGAAGCGGACGGCGGCGTTCAGCCGAACCTGCGCGAGCTTCCAGAGATCCGCCTGGATCACCGCGCCGATCTTCGGATAGCCGCCGGTGGTTTGCGCGTCGCTCATCAGCACAATCGGCTGGCCGTTCGGCGGGACCTGAATCGTGCCTGGCAACACCGCGTGCGATAGCAGATCGCCTTTCTGGGTGCGCTTCAGCTCAGTGCCGGCGAGGCGGTAGCCCATGCGGTTGCTGTTCGGCGTGACCAGCCATTCGTCGGCCCAGAACGATTCGTGCGCCTGCTCAGTGAAGCTGTCGTATTCGGGACCTCGCAGGACGCGGATCGGCACGGCCCACGGCACGCCGGACGGATGCCGGCCGCGCCGCGACGGCTCATGGACCAGCACGAACTTGCACCAGGCGGGCGCCTTCACGCCGAATTCCGGCGCCTCGGGCGTGAAGCCGACGTGGCCGCGTTGCAGCGGCGCGCCGACCGGCAGACGGTCGCCGTCGCGCAGCGCCCGGCCGCCGAGTCCGCCGAAATGCCCGGCGAGATCGGTGCTGCGCGAGCCGAGCATCGGCAAAACGTCGATGCCGCCCGCGATGCAGACATAGCCGCGCATGCCGCGCTTGGCCGCGTTCAATACCAGTTCCTGGCCGGCTTGCACCGGCAGGCTCCACCATGAATAGACCGGCTTGCCGTCGAGCGTCGCGCCGAATTCGGTGCCGGTGATGGCCACGCGCGTGGCGCGCAGAAAGCGCAGCACGGTCGGGCCGAAGGTGATTTCCAGACCGGCCGCGTCGGGCCGGTTGCCGACCAGCCGGTTGCCGACTTCCAGCGACAGACGATCCAGCGCGCCACCCATCGCGACGCCGAGATGCCGGTAGCCGTGACGGCCGAGATCCTGAATCGTGGTCAACAGACCCGCGCGAATTACATCGATCATGCGTGTATCCCCGCGACGGTAAAGCGCACCCGGTCGCCCGGCTGCAGCAGTGTGGGCGGGCGCCGCGTCGGATCGAACAGCGGTAATTCGGTGCGGCCGATCAACTGCCAGCCGCCAGGCGCGGTAGCCGGATAAATGCCAGTCTGCTCTCCGCCGATACCGACCGAACCGGCCGGCACTTCCAGCCGCGGCGACGCACGGCGCGGCGTGTGCAGCGCTGCATCGAGCCCGCCCATGTAGGCGAAGCCCGGCTGGAAGCCGAGGAAAAACACCACGTATTCGCCCTCCGCGTGACGTTGCACAACCTCGCGCACGCTCAAGCCCGTGTGATTGGCGACCGTTTGCAGATCAGGGCCGAACTCCCCACCGTACTGAACCGGGACGACGACTTCACGGCCCAGCGCGGGCGCATCGCTCACCGCGTTCCATGCCGCTTGCAAATGGCTCACGAGGGCTTCGCGGTCGGCTTCGAGCGGATCGAATACGAGTGTCAGATTGTTCATGCCCGGCACGACCTCCAGCACATGCGGCCAGTCGCGCGCGGCCTCGGCGGCGGCCCACACGCGCCGCTGGCACTCGAGCGTGGCAGGCGGCGGCGCTTCGCAGACGAGCGCGGCGTCGCCCAGCGGAAAGATTCTTGGTTGGCTCATCACTTACTGGCCCAGGTCGAGTCGGAGATGTCGAGCATAGCGGACCTCATGGATAGTTATCGACATCGGGTGCGCGATTCTGAAGCGTACATTATCAATAAAGTATCAACAATTTCTCAATAAGCGTTTTCGCCAGGCTCCCGGAAATGAGTCGCGCGTCGTACACTCCCGACACCTTCCCATCCCGCTTCTCGAGAATCTTCACCATGTCGCGCCACCCCACCAAGATTGTCTCCTCGGAACATCTCGTGTCTGACACAAGTGCTGAGCTGTCCGAGCTGGAGTACGCGCTCATCATGGCGGGCAATGCGTTCAACCGATGGATGGTGCGCTGCATGTCGGCAGCCGGCGAGAAGGACATGACGGCTATCGAAGTCTCGCTGCTGCACCACGTCAGCCATCGCGAACGGCGCAAGAAGCTGGCGGACATCTGCTTCGTGCTGAACATCGAAGACACCCACGTCGCCACCTACGCGTTAAAGAAGCTCGTAGCTAGAGGGTATGTAAAAAGCGAAAAGACCGGCAAGGAAGTATTCTTCTCCGCGACCGAGGCGGGCCGGGAGCTTTGCCTTAAGTATCGCGAGGTGCGCGAGAGCTGCCTGATTTCGACGCTGAAGGAAAGCGGCTTGACCAACGAGCAGATCGGCGAGGCGGCGCAGTTGATGCGCAACGCCTCCGGACTCTACGACACGGCCGCGCGCGCGGCGGCGTCTTTATAGCCGGTCTTCGCGGCTGCGTTCGGCCGCAGCCGCGGACGCGGCGCACGTGGTTCGGCCGAACGCTTGATCTTATTGCGCCGGTTGCGGATAGAGGCCGGCCTCGGTCACGATCAGGTCGAGCGGAATGTCGTGGGCTTCGCGTTGCAGCGCTTCAGTGCGGCACGCTTCATAGGCGATGCCGACCGTGATCGGCTTCTTCTCCCCCGGCCACGCGGCCAGCGTGCGATCGTAGTAGCCGCCGCCGTAGCCTAACCGGTAGCCGTCGGTATCGAAGCCGACGCACGGCACGAACAGCAATTCGGGAATCACCACGCGGCCGGAAGTGGGCTCCGCGATCTTGTGATGGCCGATCTTCATCGCCGTATCGGGCGTCCATGCATGAAATTCGAGCGGCACGCCGCGGTCCTTGACGATCGGCAAACTCGCCTCGCGTTGCGCGCGTGCCGCGAGCCAGATCGCGATCGCGGCACGCGCGTCGAATTCGCCTGTCAGTGGCCAATAGAATCCGACGCTGTCCACACCATGGTGCTTCAGCGCATCGAGTATGCGGCGGCTGAGCGCGGCATTGTGCGCCGGCTCGGAAGCCGCATGTAGCCTTGCTTCCAATAGCATTCGACGCAGCGCCTTTTTCGATTCCGTGACGGGGTTGCATGCTATGCTTGGGTTCAATTCGCGCTCCAGAAACAACGATGTCAAAACGCCTCTATCGAGTATATCGCGCGGTCGGTCTGGCGCTTGCCGCAGCGGCGCTCGTCGCATGCAGCACCGCCTCTGCCGTCAAGCCCATTCCCCTTTCGCAACTCACGAACGACGACCAGATCTTCGTCCAGCTTCGCGAAGCCGCCCGCAATAATGACGCGGCGCGGGCAGCGCAACTGGCGAGCATGATCCCGAATTATCCGGCGCCTTCGTATCTGGAGTACTTCCAGCTCAAGCCGCAGTTGTTCGATTCCAGCGGCCATGCGCGTGTCGACGCGCCAGATGCGCCGGTGCTGGCGTTCCTGCAGAAGTACGAGGGCCAGGCCATTGCTGACCGCATGCGCAACGACTACCTCACGGTGCTCGGCGCGCGTCACGACTGGCGCAACTTCGATCAGCAATACGCGCGCTTCGTGCTGAACGACGATACGCAGGTGAAGTGCTATGCGCTCGAATCGCGCGCCTCACGTGGCGAGAACGTTGCCGACGCGGCGCGCGCGCTGCTGGTCGACCCGAAATGGTACGGCGACGGCTGCGTCGATCTGATCACCTCGCTGGCAATCAACCAGCAATTCAGTTCCGACGACGTGTGGCAACAGATCCGTCTCGCGTACGAGCAGAACTACACGAACACCGGCAGCAGGCTCGTCGACGCGCTCGGCAACCAGCCGCCCGATCCGGTGTTGTTCAATCAGGCCACGAGTACGCCGCCGTTGTTGCTGGCGCGGGGCGTCGGCCCGGATACGCAATCGCACCAACTCGCGCTGCTCGCAATCACACGCATGGCGCGCAACGACCCGGCCATGGCCGCGGCCACGTTCGCATCCGTGGCGCCGTCATTAAGCTCGCCGGAGCGTGCGATCGGCTGGGGCACGATTGCCTATCAAGCCGCCACGAAGCAGATGCCGGGCGCGGTCGACTGGTACCGTCT
The DNA here is from genome assembly GCF_041321145.1 of Paraburkholderia sp. IW21. Classification (NCBI taxonomy): domain Bacteria; kingdom Pseudomonadati; phylum Pseudomonadota; class Betaproteobacteria; order Burkholderiales; family Burkholderiaceae; genus Paraburkholderia; species Paraburkholderia sp. IW21. The sequence continues at coordinate 281,570 of NZ_JBGGWA010000010.1, forward strand.
GTCGGTCAATGCGCCGTTGTCGAACCCGGCGTACGAATGGCGCACCCGCTCCGCGCTGCTGGCAGGCGACTGGACGATGGTGCGCTGGTCGATCGAACAGATGCCGGCGGCGCTGCGCAATCAGCCGTCGTGGGTGTATTGGCATGCCCGCGCGCTCAAGCAAGCCGGCGAGACGACCACCGCCAACCAGGAATTCGAGTCGATCTCGCAGGGCTTCAACTTCTACGGCCAGTTGGCCGCGGAAGAACTTGGCCAGAAGATCACCGTGCCGCCGAAAACCACGGTGACCGACGCCGAAGTCCAGCAAGCCGCCAACACGCCGGGCTTCGAGCTCGCGCAGCGGTTCTATGCGCTGAATCTGCGGCTCGAAGGCAATCGTGAATGGAACTGGCCGCTGCGCAACATGAGCGACCGGCAACTGCTGGCCGCTGCCGAATACGCTCGCCGTATCCAGCTGTATGACCGCACCGTCAACACCGCGGACCGCACGAAGAGCGAACACGATTTCTCGCTGCGCTATCTGTCGCCGTTCAAGGATATCGTCGAGCGCGATGCGCAGTCGAATGGGCTCGACGTCGAATGGGCCTACGGCCTGATTCGCCAGGAGTCGCGTTTCATCATGAACGCGCGCTCGGAAGTCGGTGCGAGCGGTTTGATGCAGTTGATGCCGGGCACCGCTCAACTGGTCGCGAAGAAGATCGGTCTCGGTCCGATTTCGCGCGAGCAGATGAACGACATCAACACCAACATCCTGCTCGGCACGAACTATCTGTCGATGATCTACAATCAGTTCGACGGGTCTGCCGTGCTGGCCACCGCCGGTTATAACGCCGGTCCCGGCCGTCCGCGCAACTGGCGGCAGCAGTTGCAACATCCGGTAGAAGGCGCGATCTTCGCCGAGGCGATTCCGTTCCAGGAAACGCGCGACTACGTAAAGAATGTGCTGTCCAACACGGTCTACTACGCGGCATTGTTCGAAGGCCGTCCGCAATCGCTGAAGGCGCGTCTGGGTTATATCGCACCGTAAGCGCCGTGCCGCCGCCGCGTCACTTCTGATGCGGCGGTGCGCCACGCCAGCCGTTGCCGCGGCTTCCACCAGGGAGTCGAAAAATGCGACATCAAGCCATAGCGGTCATCGGCGGTTCCGGTTTTATCGGCAGCCATCTCGTCAACGCCCTCGTTGAAATGGGCAAGGACGTGCGCATTGCCACCCGGCGGCGCTACAACGCGCGCCATCTCACCCTGTTGCCCATCGACGTGATCGAAGCCGACGTGTTCGATCCGGTGCAACTCGCGCGCTTCGTCGAAGGCGCCGATTGCGTGATCAACCTCGTTGCCACACTGCACGGCAAGCGCGGCACGCCGTATGGCACCGAGTTCGCGCGAACTCATGTCGAATTGCCGACCAAAATCGTTGCGGCTTGCGAAGGCAAGAGCGTGCATCGGCTGATTCATATCAGCGCGCTCGGCGCCGCCTCGAACGGCCCCAGCATGTATTCGCGCTCCAAGGGCGACGGCGAAAAGGCCGTGCACGCGGCGAATCTGGCGTGGACGATCTTCCGGCCGTCGGTGGTGTTCGGTCCCGAAGACCAGTTCCTCAACAAATTTGCCTTCCTGCAGCGGGTGTTCCCGGCCATTCCGCTCGCCATGCCGGATGCGAAGTTCCAGCCCGTGTATGTCGGCGATGTGGCGAAAGCGATCTGCAACGTGCTCGATCTCGATGCCGCGAGTGGTCATACCTACGAACTGGGCGGCCCGACCGTCTATACGCTCGAAGACCTCGTCAAATATTGCGGCGACGTGCTTGGCCGGCATGCGCGGATCATTCGTCTGCCGGAGGCGTTGGCCCGCCTGCAGGCGCTGACGTTCGAAATGGCGCCGGGCGAACCGGTGATCTCGCGCGACAATCTCGATTCGATGAAAGTCGACAACGTGTTGAGTGGACCGCTTGCGCCTGAGCTCGGCATCGAGCCGGCTAGCATCGAAACGATCGCGCCCGTGTATCTGACCGGCGTGTCGACGCGTTCGCGCTTCGACACGTTTCGCGCCAGTGCGGGGCGTTGAACCTTTTTCTCTCTCCTCCAATACGAAGCATGAAGCTGCTTATCGGTGACAAGAACTATTCGTCATGGTCGATGCGTCCGTGGCTGCTGTTCAAACATTTCGGCATTCCGTTCGAGGAAGTGCTGATTCATCTGAATGAATCCGGCACGAAGTCCGCGATTCTGGCTTACGCGCCGACGGGTCCGGGCAAAGTACCGTGTTTGATCGGCGAAGACGAGGCGGCCACCTGGGATTCGCTGGCGATCGCCGAGGCGCTGGCTGAGCGCTTCCCGCAGCATGCGCTGTGGCCGCGCGACCCGGCGGCGCGTCGCCACGCGCGCAGCGTGAGCGCCGAAATGCATTCGGGCTTCGGCGACTTGCGCTCGAACATGTGGATGAACATTCGCGCGTCGTTTCCGGGCAAGAATGCCACGCCCGGTGCGCTGGCCGATATCGCGCGTATCGAGGCGATCTGGCGCAACTGTCTCGACACGTATGGCGGCCCTTTCCTGTTCGGCGAGTTCAGCATCGCCGATGCGATGTACGCCCCGGTGGTGATGCGCTTCAACACGTGGCAGCCGGCATTGTCCGAAGCCGCGGCGGGTTACGTTCGACGTATGACGGCGCTGCCTGCGGTGAAGGCGTGGATCGACGACGCGCTTGGGGAAACGCACGCGATTCCCTATCAAGACGCATGCCCATGAATATCTACGCGGTAGGCGGAGCGATTCGCGACGAGTTGCTGGGCGTACCCGTGCAGGATCGCGACTATGTGGTGGTCGGCGCGACGCCCGAGCAGATGGTGGCGCAGGGCTACCGTCCGGTGGGCAAGGATTTTCCGGTGTTCCTGCATCCGCAGACGCATGAGGAATACGCGCTCGCGCGCACCGAGCGCAAGACGGCGGCGGGCTATCACGGCTTCCAGTTCTTTTACGCACCAGACGTCACGCTCGAAGAGGACCTGGCGCGCCGCGACCTGACGATCAATGCGATGGCGCGCGAGGTGCGCCCCGACGGCGAACTGACCGGCCCGGTGATTGACCCCTTCAACGGGCAGGGCGATTTGCAGGCGCGGCTCTTTCGTCACGTCAGCGGTGCGTTTCTTGAAGACCCCGTGCGGGTTTTGCGGATTGCACGGTTCGCGGCGCGGTTTGTCGATTTCACGGTCGCAGCGGAGACGATGGCGCTGATGCGCAAGATGGTGGCCGACGGTGAGGTGGATGCGCTGGTGGCCGAGCGCGTGTGGCAGGAAGTGTCGCGCGGATTGATGGAGAAGAAGCCGTCACGCATGTTTGAGGTGCTGCGGGATTGTGGCGCGTTGGCGCGGATTCTGCCGGAGATCGACGCGTTGTTCGGCGTGCCGCAGCGGGCCGACTATCACCCCGAGGTGGATACGGGCGTGCATGTGATGATGGTGATCGACCATGCGGCGCAGCAAGGGTATGCGTTGCCGGTTCGGTTTGCGGCTTTGACGCATGACCTGGGCAAAGCGACCACGCCGGAAGATATTTTGCCGCGGCACATCGGCCATGAGGGGCGCAGCGTGGACTTGCTGAAGCCCCTGTGCGAGCGGATCCGTGTGCCGAACGATTGCCGCGATCTCGCGACGCTGGTCGCGCGGGAGCATGGCAACATTCATCGCGTGATGGAGATGGGTGCTGCCGCGCTTGTCAGGCTGCTGGAGCGCAGTGATGCGATTCGGAAACCTGCGCGGTTTGCCGAAGCCTTGCAAGCTTGTGAGGCTGATGCTCGCGGGCGGCGTGGGTTCGAGATGCAGGCGTATCCCCAAGCGGAGCGATTACGGCTTGCGCTTGTCGCCGCGCGAGGCGTGGATGCCGGCGCGGTGGCCAGGCGGCTTGCCGACGCGCCTGCCGGAATCAAGGACGCCGTGCATCAGGAAAGAGTGCGGGCCGTTGAGATGGCGATCGGCTAATGCTCCTTTGCCTGGGGCGGCGCGGCAAACGGGCAGCCGATGCCGTGCCGCCGCCCACGGCCGACCAACCTACAAAGCCCTGGCAATAAGCGACAACACCATCGACAGTACAAGCGTCGACATGAACGGAAACGGATACTCGCGCCCAAAGAGCCGCAAAGTCACATCGCCGGGCATCCGCCCGATCCCGATCTTCCGGAGCCACGGCCAGCAGGCCGACAACACCGCCACCGCAACAAACGTAGTCAACAGCCAGCGGATCATTGCAAATCCCTAAGGCAAGAAATCACAGCGTATGCGACCGGTCGCCACTGGAAAACGCGTGCAGCGTGTCATCCAGCCCGCGCGAAAACGCGATCACCTTGAACAGTTCGCCCATCTCCGCCTCGGACAACAACTTCTGCACCGCATTCGCCGCCGGCAAGAACTTCATCGTGTCCGAAGGATCGAGCGCCGATAACGCCTCGGTAATCCCCGCATTCAACAAGAACCGCGCTTGCGAAGTGAACCCCAGTAAGTCCGCGCCAGCCTCGACTCCGGCTTGGGCGATGCCGGTAAATTCCACGTGCGCGGTAATGTCCTGCAAGCCCGGATAAACGAACGGATCGCCATGCGCACGGTGCCGGTAATGACACATCAGCGTGCCCTGCGCACGCTGCTCATGGTAGTACTCGTGACGCGGAAAACCATAATCGATAAAGATCGCCGCGCCACGCGTGAGCATCGTGCAAATCGTCCGGGTGAACGCCCGTGCGGCGTCGTGCGTCTCGGTCACGTAGTCGTCGGCGGCAGTTTCGATCTCCGCCAGAAACGCAATGTCCACTGCGGCTGCCACCGGACGGTCGTCGAACGCGAAGGTCTCATTGCGCCACACCACGCCGCGTTCATGCCAGGCGCCGCCGGAAAACGCGAAGAGCCGCACGGGCATCGCGTCCAGCACCTCGTTGCCGATCACTACGCCTTCGAAACGCTCCGGCAACGCGTCCAGCCAGCGCACTTTCGCGGCCAGCGTAGGCGCCGCGGCTTCGATCGTCTCGCGTTGGCGCGCGCGCAATTCACCTGACAAATCCACGATCGAGTAACTATCGAATTCGATGCCGAGCGCCTCCAGCGCGGATAGCAAACCGGCGGCCAGTTTGCCCGTGCCGGCGCCGAATTCCATCACGTCGCGCGTGCCGCTCGCCTGCAATGCTTCGGCAAGCGGGCGCGCCAGCGTCCTCGCGAACAGCGGCGACATTTCGGGCGCCGTCACGAAGTCGCTGCCGTCGTCGCCGCGCAGGCCGAATTTGCGGGCGCCGCCGCTGTAGTAGCCGAGCCCCGGCGCGTACAGCGCGCGTTCCATGTAGCGGTCGAACGGCAGCCAGCCGCCGGCGCTTTCGAGTTCCTCACGGATCGTCGCGACCAACGCTTCGGACTGCGCAAGCGCGCTCGGGCCGGGAGCAGGTAAACTATCGGGTTGGTGAGCTTTCGGATTCATCCCCGCATTGTAAATGACCGCCCCTTTGGACACCGCCGCCCGCGCGCCTGAAACGCCGCGCATCGTGCTGATTACCGGCGCCGCCCGTCGCATTGGGCGGGCGCTCGCGCTCGGCTTTGCCGCGCGTGGCTGGGACGTGGCGGTCCATTACGGGGCGTCGAAGGCGGAAGCCGACGAACTGGTCGCGGAAATTGTCGCCTTGGGCCGCCGGGCGGTTGCCTTGCACGCGGAATTGGGCGACGAGGCTCAGGTCGAGCGGCTCATGCCTGCCTGTACCTCCGCGCTAGGGCGTCCGACGTGTATCGTCAACAACGCGTCTTGCTTCGAGGAAGACACGGCGTACGACGTCGGTTACGACCTGCTGCTGAAGCTGACCGCGATGAATCTCGGCGCGCCGCTCGTGCTGGCGCGTATGCTGTTCGAGGCGACGCCGGAGGCCGCGCGCGCCGATGAAAGCCAGCGCGGCGTCGTCATCAACGTGCTCGACCAGAAGCTGTACAACATGAATCCGGATTACCTGTCGTACACGCTCTCGAAGGCGGCGTTGCAGACAGCGACGGTTGCACTGGCGCAGGCGTTGGCGCCGAAAGTGCGTGTGGTCGGGCTCGCGCCGGGTTTGACGATGCAATCCGCCGATCAAACGCCGGCAGGTTTTGAAGAAGCTCACCGTGCCACGCCTTTGGGCCGCGCGTCGCGGCCGGAGGATATTGTCGCCGCCGCGCTGTATCTCGCCGATGCAGCGGGCGTCACTGGAACGACGCTGGTGGTCGACGGCGGCCAGCACCTCGTGCCGCTGCCGCGCGACGTAATGTTTTTGACGGGCGCCTGAAGCGCGTGCTTGTTTGCCGGGTCAAACCGGCGGCCGCCCACGCCGTGAAGCGTCCCCTTGCGTGCCTCGCACGCTTTTTTCGACTGGAACGAACATGTTTGCCGCTCTTTCGCATCCCCGGCTCGCCGATTGCCGCCGGCTCTTTCTGCGCAATTACGAAGTGCACATCAACATCGGTGTGCACGACTTCGAAAAGCGCGGCGAACAGCGCGTCGTGATCAACGTCGAACTGTTCGTGCCGCTCGCGCTGTCCACGCCGGTTCAGGACAAATTGAACGAGGTCGTCGACTACGACTTCATGCGCTCGACTATCGCGCGCCGCGTCGAACAAGGTCATATCCACTTGCAGGAAACCCTCTGCGACGACCTCGTCAAGGCACTCCTCGATCATCCGCAGGTACGCGCCGTGTGCGTGTCGACCGAAAAGCCGGACGTTTATCCTGACTGCGACGCGGTGGGCGTCGAAGTCTTTCGTATCAAAGAGGATTGAGCCATGAATGCTCAGGAAATCCTGAACGACACCGCGGCCCGTGAGACTGCGCAGGCCGCGCATGCCTCGGTGGGCAAAACGCCGCTCACGCGTCGCGAGCAGAAAGAAGCCTACGAGAACAACAAGCTGTTCAAGCGGCTTGCGCGGCAGGTCGGCCAGGCGATCGGCGACTTCAGCATGATCGAGGACGGCGACAAGGTGATGGTGTGCCTGTCGGGCGGCAAAGATAGCTACGCGATGCTCGAAATCCTGATGCGGCTGCGCGAACGCGCGCCGATCAACTTCCAGATCGTCGCCGTGAATCTCGACCAGAAGCAGCCGGGCTTTCCGGAGCATGTGCTGCCCGAGTACCTGAAACAGCTCGACATTCCGTTTCACATCGAAAACCAGGATACGTACAGCATCGTCAAGCGGCTGGTGCCCGAAGGCAAGACCACCTGCTCGCTGTGCTCGCGGCTGCGTCGCGGCATTCTGTATCGCGTGGCGGGCGAGCTTGGCGCGACCAAGATCGCGCTCGGCCATCATCGCGACGACATCCTGCAGACGCTGCTGCTGAACCTGTTCTACGGCGGCAAGCTGAAGGGCATGCCGCCCAAGCTGCAATCGGACGACGGCAAGAACATCGTGATTCGCCCGCTCGCCTACGTGAAGGAAACCGATCTGGAGAAGTACGCGGAGCTGCGCGAATTCCCGATCATTCCGTGCAATCTGTGCGGCAGTCAGCCGAACCTGAAGCGTGCCGAAATGAAGGCGCTGATCCGCGACTGGGAGAAGCGTTTCCCGGGCCGCGTCGAGAACATGTTCAATGCGTTGACGAACGTCGTGCCGTCACATCTGATGGATCACAAGCTGTTTCCGTTTGCCGGTCTGCGTGCAACGGGCGAGGCCGATCCGCAAGGCGATATCGCCTTCGACGAAGAGCCGTGTTCGACCGATACCGGCGAGGGCGCGTTGCCCGGTGCATTGAAACCGGTCTCGATCGTCCAGTTCGGCGAACTGTGAGGGGTGCGAAAAATGCGCGGGAAACGTGCGTTTCCGCGCATTTCTGCTCGCTCTGAGGCCGAATAAGCGGCCTTGGCCGTCATAGGCTGCATGATAGAATCGTCGGCTCTAAACTGTCCATTTGCCGACGCCATGAACATCGTGATTTTGGCGGCAGGCACCGGTAAGCGCATGCGTTCCGCGCTTCCCAAGGTGCTCCATCCCCTGGCTGGCCGGCCGCTTCTCGCTCATGTCATCGACACAGCCCGCGCGCTCAAGCCCACGCGTCTCGTCGTCGTGGTCGGGCATGGCGCCGAAGCCGTGCGTCAAGCGGTAGCCGCGCCGGACGTCCAGTTCGCCGCGCAGGAACAACAACTCGGCACAGGCCACGCGGTGCAGCAGGCGCTGCCGCTGCTCGATCCGTCCGCGCCCACGCTCGTGCTTTACGGCGATGTGCCGCTCACGCGTGCCAGCACACTGCAGGCGCTGACCGATCGCGCAGGGCAGGGCGGCTATGGTGTTCTCACCGTCACGCTCGACGATCCCAGCGGCTATGGCCGCATCGTGCGCGATCAGCATGGCAAGGTGTCGCGCATCGTCGAACAGAAAGACGCGACCGCCGAGCAGCTCAAGATCGCCGAAATCAACACCGGCATCATCGTCGCCCCGACCGAGCGCCTCGGCGGCTGGCTCGCGGCGTTGAAGAACGACAACGCGCAAGGCGAGTTTTACCTGACCGACGCGGTCGAGATGGCGATCGAAGCTGGGCTCGAAGTCGTCACCACTCAGCCGGACGAAGAGTGGGAAACGCTCGGCGTGAATAGCAAGCAGCAGCTTGCCGAACTCGAACGGATTCATCAGCACAATGTCGCCGGGACGCTGCTGGTTGCCGGCGTGACGCTTGCCGATCCGGCGCGCCTTGACGTCCGCGGCACGCTCGAATGCGGGCGCGATGTCTCGATCGACGTGAACTGCGTGTTCGAAGGGCGCGTCACGCTGGCCGACAACGTGACCGTCGGGCCGAACTGTGTCATCCGCAATGCGACGATCGGCGCCGGTACGCGCGTCGATGCATTCACGCATATCGAGGGCGCCGAAGTCGGCGCGAATGTCGTGCTGGGGCCTTATGCGCGCTTGCGTCCGGGCGCGTCGTTGCAGGACGAGTCGCACGTCGGCAACTTCGTCGAGGTGAAGAACGCGGTACTCGGTCAAGGCTCGAAGGCGAACCACCTCAGTTATATCGGCGACGCCGATATCGGGGCGCGCGTGAATATCGGCGCGGGTACCATCACCTGCAACTACGACGGCGCGAACAAATTCCGCACGATTATCGAAGACGACGTGTTTGTCGGTTCGGACACGCAACTTGTCGCCCCGGTACGCGTGAAGCGCGGCGTGACGATCGCGGCAGGCACAACGGTCTGGAGGGACGTCGAAGAAGACATGCTGGTCCTGAACGACAAAACTCAGACAAGCAAGACGGGCTATGCACGCCCGACCAGGAAAAAGAGCTGATGGGCGTGACTCGCGCACGAGCGCGCTCCTTGAAACCCAGCACTGAAAAGGAATAAACCATGTGTGGCATTGTCGGCGCGGTTGCGCAACGTAATATCGTTCCCATCCTGATCGAAGGACTGCGTCGCCTCGAGTATCGCGGCTACGATTCGTGCGGCGTCGCGGTACTCGGTAAGGAAGGCCCGCGCCGTGCTCGCAGTGTGGCGCGCGTCGCGGATCTCGACGAGCAGGTGCGTGAGGGCCACCTTGACGGCATCACGGGTATTGCGCATACGCGCTGGGCGACGCACGGCGCGCCGGTGACCGACAATGCGCACCCGATCTTCTCGAAAGATGCGCTCGCGTTGGTACACAACGGCATCATCGAAAACTACGAGACACTGCGCGAAATGTTGCGGGGCAAGGGTTACGCGTTTGTCTCGCAGACCGACACAGAGGTTATCGCGCACCTGGTTCACAGCCTGTACCGCGGCGATCTGTTCGCTGCGGTGCGTGAAGCCGTCGCGCAATTGCACGGCGCGTACGCGATCGCGGTGCTGCATAAGGATCAACCGCATACGGTGGTCGGCGCGCGGCAAGGTTCGCCCTTGGTGGTGGGCCTCGGCAACGGCGAGAACTTCCTTGCTTCGGATGCGCTGGCGCTTGCCGGCAGCACCGAGCGCTTCATCTTCCTCGAAGAAGGCGACGTTTGTGAACTGTCGCTCGAGGGCGTGCGGATCGCCGATCGTGACGGCAACGAAGCGCAGCGCGAAGTGCGCCAGGTCGCGGCGTATGGCGGCGCGGTCGAACTGGGCCCGTATCGTCACTTCATGCAGAAGGAAATTTTCGAGCAACCGCGTGCGATTACCGACACGATCCCGCAGGCCGATTCGTTCGACGCGTCGCTATTTGGCGAGGGTGCCGACAAGGTGTTCGCGGAGATCGACAACCTGCTGATTCTGGCGTGCGGCACGAGCTACTACTCGGGGCTGACCGCGAAGTACTGGCTCGAGTCGGTCGCGAAGATCCCGACCCAGGTCGAGATTGCCAGCGAGTATCGCTACCGGGACTCGGTGCCCAATCCGAAGTCGCTGGTGGTGGTGATCTCGCAGTCGGGCGAAACGGCCGATACGCTGGCGGCGCTCAAGCATGCGCAGTCGCTGGGGCATAAACATACGCTGGCGATATGCAACGTCGGCACGAGCGCGATGGTGCGTCAGACGGAATTGTCGTTCCTGACGCATGCGGGGCGCGAGATCGGTGTGGCCTCGACAAAGGCGTTCACGACGCAACTGGTTGCGCTGTTCGTGCTGGCCATGACGCTCGGGAAGCTGCGTGGGCAGGTGAGCAAGGAGCAGGAAGCCGAATATCTGAAACTGCTGCGTCACTTGCCGGCGGCGTTGAATAGCGTGCTGGCGCTGGAGCCGCAGATCATCGCGTGGTCGGAAGAGTTTTCGCGCAAGGAACACGCGTTGTTCCTCGGGCGAGGCTTGCATTACCCGATCGCGCTCGAGGGCGCGCTGAAGCTCAAGGAGATTTCCTATATTCACGCGGAAGCTTATCCGGCGGGGGAGTTGAAGCACGGGCCGTTGGCGCTCGTGACTGAAGCCATGCCGGTGGTGACGGTGGCGCCGAATGACGCGCTGCTGGAAAAGCTGAAGTCGAATATTCAGGAAGTGCGTGCGCGGGGCGGTCAGCTTTATGTTTTCGCGGACGCGGATACGAAGATCGTTAATGACGACGGTCTGCATGTGATCCGGATGCCGGAGCACTATGGTTTGTTGTCGCCGATTTTGCACGTGGTGCCGCTGCAGTTGCTGGCTTATCACACGGCCTGTGCGCGTGGCACGGACGTGGATAAGCCGCGGAATCTGGCGAAGTCGGTTACGGTGGAATGAGGTTGATACGCGGATATCACTAGCGTCACGTTGAAAAAATGGTCGCCTGCGGGCGGCCGTTTTTTTGCACCTCATTCCCTCACCAGCTCCGCCGCAGCCGCCGAAATAAACGCCGCACTCACCCTGTCCGCGACTTTCAACTCGTCGGGCGGAATTCCCGCCGCAGCCTTCAGCATCTGCCGATGCTTCGGCCCGCGCACCGTCCCTCTGCGCCAAACCAGTCACGCTCCGAGCCTAGAGCTCCGGACGCGCCAAGTCGCTCGTCACAATGTGCTCGCCATAAACCTGTGCCGCCGCGACGGCTTCCAGCTTGGTCGCGTAAGGTCCGAGTTCCGGCGCGCCCTCGAACGGGAACAGCACACGCCCATCGGTGGTGCGAACCACTTTCAACACGCCGAAGAAACGGCGGTAGCCGGCCAGTTTCGACGTCGCCGAAACTTCAAAATCGTCCTCCGACGTCGCGGGGACGCTGGGAATAAAACCCGTTTTGCTCATACCTGAAAACATCGCTTGTCCAATGGGCCGGCACTTGCTCGAATGGCCAAGGCTACACCCGGTTGTCCCGGGAAGACATTCACCGGCGGCCTTCATTGTCTCAAATCCCGGCGCCTTCAACCGGTTGCCCGGTCAGCCGGCCGGCTGCCGCGTCGTCCGGCGTCGTTGATGACGCCGTATGCCCGGCCGCCAGCCAGCACCGTCAAGCGTCGTTGACTGCAGCCGCATGCTCGGCCGCCAGCGCCACATCTCGCTCGCTGACCTTCACAAAGCTCGGCCGCGAGCAAATGCGCTTGGCATATTCGAGTACGACCGGCGTTTCGGGCACTAGCTTGAACATCATTCCCCAATGCAACGCGATGCCCCACAAGATATCCGCAGCCGACATCTTGTCCCCCAGCAAATACGGCGATGCCTGCAATTGGCTCGTCACTGTGCCGAGCATCGATTCGAAGTCGCCGTAAGGCGAGGTGGAGGGCGGCGCCGGTTCGCGCTTCATCGCCTTGTCGACGAGCGCCGGCTCGTAGCACGCCGCGTAGTACACCAGCCATCGCAGATACGGCCCGCGCGACGGATCGTCGAGCGCCGGCGCGAGACCGGCTTCGGGAAACAGGTCCGCCAGATAGATGAAGATCGCAACCTGCTCGGTGACGAGCGCGTCGCCGTGAAGAATCGCCGGCACCTTGCCCAGCGGATTGACCGCGAGATACGGTGCCTTGCGCTGCTCGCCGGCCTTCATATTCAGCACCTTCAGTTGATACGGTGCGCCAAGCTCTTCGAGCAGCGTGAGTGCACTGACCGAACGGCATTGCGGTGAGTGGAACAGCGTGATCGTACGGTCTGTAGTCATGGCAGAGGCCTTCTTCGTCAATGAGCGTTTGTTGGGAAACCAGCGTCCATCTCTCGCCGGATGTAGCCATACTAGGCCCCCCTACCTGTCAGTTCGTGTCAGGTATGACTACACTGGTCGGCATGAGAGCCAGTCGCCTTCTTTCCATACTGATGACGCTGCAAGCGCGCGGTCGGGTCACCGCGCAGTCGCTCGCCGACGAATGCGCGGTCGCGTTGCGCACCATCTATCGCGACATCGACGCCTTGAGCGCCGCAGGCCACCCATTGCAGATTCGCTATCAGAGGACGTACTCGCGCCACCGGAGTTGCGCGCGCATGGCAGAAGTTGCGGCCGCGTTACATCGCCACTACGCGGATTGAAGCCGCTGACAAAGCCGCGATGGTGGCTTTCCTAAGAAGAATTTCTGCCGTTTGATGCCTCTTTTGGGGGCAGAGCTATAATGCGCGAATCCTTTCCTTCCCCCATCCTCCGTTATGAGCCGGTTACTTTGCCTGATCGTGCTTTCGCTCGGCCTGATGCAAACCGCAACGGCCGGTGAAAGCAATGACCGCATGTCCGCGTATCTGACGCAGAAGTTCGGTCTTGCCAAGGAGAAGGCTCAAAAGATTTCCGACGCGGTGCAATCCGCCGCTTCCAAATATTCACTGCCGCCGGCACTGCTGCTGGCGATCATCTCGATCGAATCCCGCTTCAAGGAAAAGGCCAAGGGCGCCAACGGCGCGACCGGGCTGATGCAGGTTGTGCCGGGCGCTCATCGCGGGCTGCTGAGGAACGTCAAGGACCTCACTGAGCCGACTACCAACATCGAAGTGGGCTCGGCGATCCTGTACGGCTACATGCGCTCGGCCAACGGCGACATGAGCGCGGCGCTCAAGAGTTACGGCGGATCGCAGGCTTACGCGAAGAAGGTGAGCTTGCGCGTGGAGGATTTCGCCGACGTCGCCAGGCCGCAAGACGCCGCCCAGCATACGGACGCACAAGCCGGCGCGTGCGACGCTCATTCTCCCGACCGTTGCGCGGCTCCGGGCAACTGGGCCGATGCTTTTTCGATACCGGTCTTCAATGCCTCCGGTGTGAACGGCGCAGCGGCGCTGCAAAGCACATCGCCTGCACCGTCGCGCTGAGCGACAGCGCTCGCTTATTTTTCCTCTTTGTATTCCTCCCGTACTAAAGCTGCGGGATTGAGTCATCACGTCGTGTGAGGCGGTATTGGGCGTGCGCTGCGCGCTTTTTACGCGCACGTGGGCAACCGCTCTACAATGCATTCCCATTCGAGCTCACGCCGCGCGCCTTCCGATCGATCATGTTCACCTCGTTTTCCACAGCCACCGCCGCGTCGCTTCTCGGCCTGCTGGCACTTGCAGCTTGCAGCAGCGCCCCGCAGCCGAAATTTCAGCAGGAATTGTTCGAAACGGGGGCGAGCCCTTACGCCCGCAACTTCAATTCGAACACCAGGGACACCTGCGAGGCCGCGCGCCGCGCTCTGCTGAGCCAAGGCTATCTGACGACGATGACAGGTACCGATACTGTCGACGGAACGAAGAATTTCCAGCCGACCGGCGATACGCACATCGTGGTCGAGTTTCATGTGGTGTGTACGCCAGGCGAAGAAGCGAGCGATACAAGCATCATTTACGTCAATGCCGTGCAAAACGGCTTTGCGCTGAAGAAAAGCGATACGTCAGCGAGCGTCGGGCTGAGTGTGCTGGGGTCATTGTCGCTGCCGATCCGCTCGAACAGCGACGCGATGGTCAAGATTTCGAGTGAGACCATTCCGTCGGGCAAGTTCTACGACCGCTTCTTCGGTCTCGTGGATCACTATCTGCAGACGGTGGTACGCACGCAGCCGGTTGCAAACAGTCGCATCGAGACACGCATGTTGCCGGTGCCGGTCGAAGCGATGGTTCCAGCGCCTCGTCCAGAAATGCCAGATGCGATCGACAAGGCGGCTTCCGTGCAACCAGCGAGTGGCGCGGGCGTTGCGCCTTGATGCATCGGCCCATGCTTGCGGGTTTAGACTGATCACGGCCTGATCAGCCTGCGATCTAATCACGCTGCGGTACTTATCCTAAGTGTTTTACTTCATACGTATATATATGTAGTAATAGTTAACAAGGGCTCACCCCTTCTGTGGATAAATCGCAAATTTGCCGCCGCATCAACGTCATGCGAAATCTATAACCTTGCTGAACACGTCCGTAGAAAAACTACAAAGATGGGATAACTTTGCGGGCACTCGCTTGCCATGCCGGTTTATCAAGATTCCGCGCACAGGCTGTTCGACGCACTATCCCGAAGTTATTCATAGGCAATTGTGGATAACTTACGCATCCGGCCACGTCCCGCCCAGACGACGACCTGGCCTTTTCCGTCGACCTCATGCGCTCGCCACCGTACAGACTGCGGCTCATCCGCACGCGCACATTGAAGCTGGAAGGTACAAAGATTGCGCCTTAGTTTTTGCAAGCGCAACTGTTGCTATTTGGTCAAAACCATTTCAACAAAGCCTATCCAGGCATAGAGTTAAAGTGTTTTCTGAAGTTATTGGTGCGGTGCGGGGGTGTGTAATGAAACGTAGAACAGCACGACAGTTAGTCCGTCTTCTCTCGGATATCAGGCATGCCGCCCATTGCAGCACGCTGCGGGCGGCAGCCACCAACCGGGCCATATCCCTCGCATCCGCCGAGCACGACGCGGATGCCGCCGATAGCGACGAAAGCACTGACGCCGCACGCGAGGCTCATCACGACAAGCCTGCCCGGAGCCGATCATGAGAGCCAAAAGCGAACAATCGCTGCGTTTCCTGGTTGAGAAATGGCTGGCGCCGGGGCTTCCTGTGCACGTTACCGAATTCAGCCGCACCCGTGTGGGCGGCAGGCGATATGTGCGCGTCGAGACATCCCTTGAAGCAGGCTCGCGCGGTCTCTTTTTCTTTCGTCACGACGACGGCTGCTGGTGTGTGTTTCCGCCCACTGCCGATGCGCCGAAGTTATTCGCGTGGCCGCGCGCCGCCTAGCGGCGGCGACCTTGCGGCGGTCTCTCGACAGGCGCGCCGGTGCGGATCGCTGAATCGGCGATCCGCGCCCTTACTGCTACCCCTTCACGCACACTACTTGCCGCAGCGTGTGCACTACTTCGACGAGACTCCGCTGCGCTGCCATCACCGCGTCGATGTCTTTATAGGCCATCGGGATTTCGTCGATCACGCCTTCGTCCTTGCGGCATTCCACGTGCGCGGTCGCCCTGATCTGGTCTTCTACCGAGAAGCGCCGTTTTGCTTCGGTGCGGCTCATCGAACGGCCCGCGCCGTGGCTGCATGAACAAAAGCTCTCCGCGTTGCCGAGCCCGCGCACGATAAAACTCTTCGCGCCCATCGAGCCCGGAATGATGCCGAGCTGGCCCTTCTGCGCCGACACCGCACCCTTACGCGTCACCAGAATCTCCGTGCCGAAGTGAGTTTCCTTCTGCACATAGTTGTGGTGGCAGTTCACCGCGTGCTCATCGATCGAAAACGGCTTGGCGATGATCGACTGTGCTGCGCGGACCACTGCGCCCATCATCAGTTCGCGATTTTGTCGCGCGTAATCCTGCGCCCAGCCGACCGCTTCGACATAGTCGTCGAAGTGCTCGCTGCCTTCTTCGAAGTAGGCGAGGTTGCGGTCCGGCAGATTGGCGAGGTGTTGCCGCATGTCCGCCTGTGCCAGTTCGATGAACAGATTGCCGATCGCGTTGCCGACGCCGCGCGAGCCGCTGTGCAGCATGAACCACACGCTGTCCGCTTCGTCGACGCACACTTCCACGAAGTGATTGCCGGTGCCGAGCGTCCCTAGGTGCACGTAATTATTGGTCCGCGCGAGTTTCGGGTATTTGCCGACGATGCGCTTGAAACCTTCGGCAAGCGATTTCCACGCGATGTCGACCCCGGTTGCGGCGGCCGATCCCACGCGCCCGGATCGCGCCGGCCCGGTGCGCGGCCGTGCGGCACCGCGCGTTCGATCGCGCTGCGCAGTCGCGCCAGTGAATCGGGCAAATCGGCAGCCTTGAGCGTGGTGCGCGCGGCCATCATGCCGCAGCCAATATCCACGCCGACTGCTGCCGGAATGATCGCGCCGAGCGTAGGAATCACGCTGCCGATCGTGGAGCCTTTGCCCGCATGGACATCCGGCATCACCGCCAGATGTTTGAAGATGAACGGCAGCCTGGCCGTGTAAGTGAGTTGATCTCGCGCGAAATCATCGATGGCGACACCTTCGGTCCACATTTTGACGGGCTTGCCGTCTGCGACTTCCATCAGTTGGTAATCCATTTTGCTTTTCTTCCCTGTTCTTTTTTCGACTGGGGGCTACGGCACCCCCGCCGCGCTACGTATTGCGAGGAGCATGCCAGCGCGATCACGCGTGCGGCTCACGGCGGCGTAAGTAGTTGATGTAAATCATAAAGGTGCGGCGCGCGTTCTCGTTTTCCAAGTGACGTGAGCAGTGCGATCTAGCCAATAATTGATATCATCAGCTAGTAACTTATACAGAAAGATAAAATGAAAAAACGCGTTGCCATCGGTTTCCTTGGTACGGTGCTGGATCAGGGCGGCGCACGGCGTTGGCAACGCTGGCGGCCCACCATCAGTCTTTGCGAGCAGTCGGGTATGCCCATCGACCGGTTCGAGTTGTTGTACTCGCCAGGCTACGAATCGCTCGCCAATCGCGTGAAGAACGACCTCGCCGGCGTCTCGCCCCTAACCGAAGTGCGTCTGACACCCATCGTCACACACGATCCGTGGGACTTCGAAGAGGTCTACGCGTCGCTCCACGATTTCGCGCGCAGCTATACGTTCGATACCGACAATGAGGAATACCTCATCCACATCACCACCGGCACACACGTCGCGCAGATCTGCTGGTTCCTGCTGACTGAAGCGCGCTACTTGCCGGCGAGCCTCGTACAAACCGCACCGCCGCAACAGACCGACGAGGGTATAAGCGGGCCGGGCAAGGTGTCGATCATCGATCTGGATCTGTCGCGCTACAACCGCATCGCTCAGCGTTTCACCCGCGAACGCGAGGAGACCGTGTCGTTCCTGAAGGCCGGTATTGCCACGCGCAATCCACAGTTCAACGCGTTGATCGATCAGATCGAGCGTGTTGCGATCCGCTCGCGCGCGCCAATTCTGTTGATCGGCCCGACTGGCGCCGGCAAGTCGTTTCTCGCTAAACGCGTGTACGAACTGAAACGCAACCGGCATCGGCTGGATGGGCCGTTTATCGAAGTGAACTGCGCGACATTGCGCGGCGATTCGGCGATGTCGACGCTGTTCGGTCACGTGAAAGGCGCATTCACCGGTGCGCAAAACGCGCGCGGAGGTTTGTTGCGCGCGGCCAATCAAGGTCTTCTGTTTCTCGACGAAATCGGCGAGCTTGGGATGGATGAACAGGCCATGCTGCTGAAGGCAGTGGAGGAGAAACGCTTTCTGCCGGTCGGCGCCGATGCGGAAGTCAGCAGCGATTTCCAGCTGATCGCGGGCACGCATCGCGACTTACGCACCATGGTCGCACAGGGCGCATTCCGCGAAGACTTGTACGCACGGATCAACCTGTGGACCTACGACTTGCCGGGCCTCGCCGGGCGCATCGAAGATATTGAGCCGAACCTCGAGTTTGAATTGGATCGCTTCGGGCGGGAACAGGGCGAGTTGGTGCGTTTCAATGTCGAAGCTCGGCGCCGTTATCTGGCTTTTGCCACGTCTTCGAGGGCCGCGTGGACCGGTAATTTCCGCGAACTCTCGGCCTCGATGACACGGATGGCGACCCTGGCTGACGCCGGGCGCATCACGGAAGACAACGCGGTGCAGGAAATCGAGCGGCTGCAACGAACGTGGACGCCGCCGCTTGCCGATGCGGATGTGGTGTCACGCATGCTCGGCGCGCGTGTCGACGATTACGACCTGTTCGATCGCTTGCAACTGCAGCATGTGCTGGAGGTGTGCGAGGCATCGGCGAGTTTGTCGGATGCGGGGCGCAAACTCTTTGCCGTGTCGCGGCAATCCAGGAAGCAGCCGAACGATGCCGACCGCTTGCGCAAATATCTCGCCCGTTTCGGCTTGGAATGGGGCGACTGGCTCAGCCCTCACGAAGCGTGAGGCGAGCGTTCGCGTCCGCGTCCGCGTCGCCAGGCAGGCATCACCTGGCACACGATCAGGCCCGCGAGCATCAGCGCGCATCCGAATAGCGCGCGCGCCGACAGCGTTTCGCCGAGCACGAGCCACCCGGCGAGCGCGGCAAAAACGCCTTCCATGCTGAAGATCACCGCGGCATGCGACGGCGCCGCATGCCTTTGCGCGACCACCTGAATCGTATAAGCGATGCCCACGGACAGCGCACCCCCGTACAAAATCGTGGGCGCCGCACGCGCGATCACCGCGAGACTGAACGGCTCGATAGCGAGGCCGACGAGCAGGCATGCAAGTCCGCAAGTCACGAACTGCACGAGCGCCAACATGAGTGTGTCGTGACGCAGCGCGAAGCGGCCGACCAGCATCATCTGTACGGAAATCACCACCGCGCCGGCGAGCTGGTACCAGTCGCCGTACAGCATCGAAAAGTGCTCGTTGACGCTGAGAAAGTACATGCCAAGCGCCGCTAGCGTCGCACCGAGCCATGTGCCGAAACCGGTTCGATGACGAAACAGCACGCCCAGCAGCGGCACGATCACGACGTATAACGAACTGATAAAGCCTGCGTTTGCGACCTTGGTGTATTGCAGGCCGATCTGCTGCAACGAGATCGACACGGATAGAACGACGCCGAGCAGCATGCCGGCGCCGAGCAACTCACGTGCGCCGCCGGGTTCGCGCCTGGAGAGTTCGGCACGTGCAGGGCGTCGCACGCAGACGATCATCGTCAGCACGACCAGCGCTCCCAGCAGGAAACGCAGGCCGGTGAACAGAAACGGTCCAATCGCATCGAGGCTCAGGCGTTGTGCGACGAACGCGGAGCCCCAGATCATCGCCGCGATCAGCATCAGCAGATTGGCGCGCAGGTGTTGGCAGGTGTCGGGTTTCAAGGGCGATTTTCGAAGACGGTTGTTTTGACAAAGCATCCAGCTTAACCATGACGTGCGGCGTCGTGCGATTCGGACCTGCTTACCGGCAACAGTAATGCGGCCAAAGTGTTCACAGAGCGCGCTCCACTCGATGCCGCCCCTGCGAGTCGCAAGTAGCCGCCATGAAAGCCGGTAATCGGTTGCACGGCGGGCGACTCGCGCGATAATCGCGCAACGGCCATGTGGCTCGCGACATGACCGACTCGCCGAGCCGGCCGATTTTCAGGCAAAACGCAATGGATGAGAAGGACTGGATCGCCGGCGCCGCGAAAGCGCTGGCGATCATCGAAGCATTCGACGAAGAGCATGCGCGCATGACGCCGTCGATGGTGGCCGCGCGCGCCGGGCTCTCGCGCACGGCGGCGCGCCGCTATCTGCTGACGCTGCGCGAACTCGGCTACGTGGATACCGACGGCAAACTGTTCTGGCTGGCGCCACGCGTGTTGCGGCTCGGCCAGTCGTATCTGGATTCAGCGCGCTTGCCGCGCACCGTGCAGCCGTTTCTCCAGCGCATCACGGCGACCGTGCAGGAAACCGCGCTGGTCGCGATTCTCGACGAACACGATGTGGTTTATGTCGCGCGCAATGGCGTGAATCGCGCGATGGCGGTCGGTTTCGTGCTCGGCTCGCGGGCGAGCGCGCCGCTGTCGTCGGCGGGTTTGGTCCTGCTGGCTTTCCAGTCGCCGGAAAGCATCGAACAGTGGCTCGCTTCGTATCCGATCAAGGTGTTCACGCCGCATACCTATTCGACCACCGAGCGGTTGCGCGAAGTGCTAGGGGAAATCCGCCGCGATGGCTACGTCGTCACCGATCAGCAACTGGAGTTGGGCATGCGCGGCGTCGCGGTGCCGTTGCGTGACCGGCATGGATCGGTGGTGGCGGCGATCAGCGTCAGCATGCCGATCGGTCAGGAGTCGGCGAATGCCGCGTTGCATCGGGTGTTGCCGACCCTGCAGGAAACCGCCAGCCTGCTGCGCAATCTGGTCTGATGGTCTACTAGGTAGTCCCCCTGATAGGGCATGCTTAACGAGTGAAAGCGCGGCGAAAGCAAGCTGTCTCCCGGAAAATACATATCGAGTTTTGGGCATGACAAACCGCCTACACTGCGTAATACTCTCCCGCGGGGAGCGGGAAGGCGCCTCAAGCCCTGTCTGCTTCACCGTGCCGCTATTTCATTCACATCGACTCAGTCGTCAGGTTTGGGGAACAACACATGAAAAAACTTATCGTCTCGCTCGCAGCCGCTTCGTTCGCGCTGGTCTCCGTCCAGGCTTTCGCACAGGCATCGGACGCAGCAGCGCCGGCCGCTGCTGCTAGCACGCCGAAGAAGCACCACATCAAGAAGCTGAAGACGCACGGCAAGCGCGCTCCGGTTTCGTCGGCAGCTTCGGCATCTGGCACGAACGACAAGGGCACGACGAACTAAGCTGACCGCCCGGTTCGTCCGCTGGCTTGCCTGGTTCGCCGCTGCGTGCCGCTAGTCGGCCATGCAGCGCGGGTTCGGTTTAAGGCGTTGCCAGCAAAAAGGCCAGAGCTCGTACTCTGGCCTTTTTGCATTGGGCAGCGGTTTTTTCGGCGTTTAGCCTGCGAGGCCACGCTTGATGACTTCGTTCAGCAGCCCGCTCATCCCGTCGGGATGCGTGGCGGCCCGCACCTTCAGTTCAGCGACCAGGTCGCCGTTCAGTTTGCAGGCAAACGCAACGAGGCCCTGCGCCTGATCGAGCTTGCGCTGTTCGCGGCGATCGAGCTTCGGCTCGGCGGCAGCGGCTTTGCCGAAGCGCTCGGCGGTCGACAGCTTCATTGCATTGTTCAGCTTGAGTGCCTTGTTCTTTTCAAGGTCGGTCTTTTTCATCGACATACGGAAGGCCTCTGCCAGATAAGTAATCCCGCATTGTACGCATCGCGCCGCGCGTCGCGCGAGCGGCGGCGATTCAGTGTACGAGCGACGCTGGGGTGGTGCTCAAGCCGCGCGGAGTCGAAGCGTTCGAATGACGCTCAAGGGGTACGTCCCGGCGCGCCGGCCACGCTGTCCATCAGCGCGCGCATGCGTTGCCAGTGTGTGCCTTCCCAGAACACGCGACGGCACACGTCGCAAGTGACGAACTGGCTATGCCGCTCCAGCACGCCATCGGGTGCGCGAGCGCCGACTTCGTCTTTGGCGATACGCCGCAGCGGCGCATTGCACATCAGACACAAACGGAACGGCTGCGCGCAGCCGGCCAGATCGAGCCGTTCAAACACTTCGCGCAATTGCTCGCGCGGTCTGAGCGTGCGCACGTAACAGCCATGCGTGATGGTGCGGCGTTTCAATAGCTCACGGTCGCGCGTCAGCACGATGCGCTGTTGTGCGGCGGCCAGCGCTTCGATATCGGCGTCGGGATAATGGTTGTCGTAGAGTGTGTCGAAGCCGGCGAGCCGCAACAGCGGTGCGAGACCGCCCAGATGGGCATCGGCGATAAAGCGAATCACGCGCAGCGGCCGTTCCCGCACGCGCAATAACGGCTGGATGTCGAGCGCTTCAAACTTCGGATAAACGGCTATGCGATCGCCGTCGGACAGCGGATGATTGAAACCGACCGATTCACCGTTCACCAGAATCAGTTCGACCTCGGTATGCGGCACGCCGAGCACCTCGATCATGTGCTTCGCGGTGGCACCCTGCGTGCAGGCGTAACTGAACGCGCGCCGGCGCAGCGGCCGGGCGAGAAAGTCGTTCAGCTCCTCGTAGAAGCGGAATGTCGCGGTGACCATCGCCACAGTATCGCACCGTGTTTCATTGCGCGCTGTCCTGCGCGTGTCGCATGGATGTGCTTTACTTCCAGTTCTTTAGAAGACGGAGCGACAGATGGACATCGGTTTTATCGGTCTCGGCGAGATGGGCGCCGCGATGGTTGCAAACATTTTGAAAGCCGGACATCAGGTGCGCGTGTGGAACCGCTCACCGGAGCGCGCTCAACCGCTCGCCGACGCAGGCGCGCGGATCGTCGCGACGCCGGCCGAAGCGTTTGCGGGTGACGCCGTGTTCTCGATGCTCGCCGACGATGCCGCGCTGCGCGAAGTCATCACTGCGTCGCTGCTGGAATATGCTCCGCGCGGCTTGATCCACGTGAATATGGCAACGATTTCGGTGGCGCTGGCCGAGGAACTGGCGACGGCGCATGCGTCGCGCGGCGTTCATTACGTCGCCGCGCCGGTATTGGGGCGGCCCGACGTTGCGGCGGCGGGCAAGCTGACGATCGTCGCCGGCGGGCCGGCCGAGTCGATCGATCGCGTGCAGCCGATTTTCGACGCTATCGGTCAGAAAACCTGGCGCATCGGTTCGCTGCCGCAGCAGGCGAACGTGATGAAGCTCGCGGCCAACTTCATGCTGGGTGCGGCCGTCGAGACGCTCGGCGAGGCTGCCGCGCTCGTGACCGGCCATGGCCTTGCCATGCATGATTTCCTCGACGTCATCACGAGCGGCCTGTTCCCGGGGCCGGTTTATTCCGGCTACGGCAAGATGATCGCGGAGCAACGCTACGAGCCGGCGCTGTTCAAGGCGCGTCTCGGACTCAAAGACTTGCGCCTTGCGCTGGCTGCCGCCGACGCGGTCACGACGCCGTTGCCAATCGCGAGCGTGGTGCGCGACAGCCTGATGGAAGCCGTGGCGCATGGAGACGGCGAAAAGGACTTCGCGGTGTTGGGCCAGGTGGCGGCGCGGCGCGCAGGGCGCTGAGCAGGCGCTTGCTGTTGCGAGCGTGCAGCACTTCCCGGCGCGCTCCGCGCAGGGAGCCACGCGATGACGCGGCACCCTGGATCCATGCGGGCGGGCATAATGGCCGCCCGATCCTTATTCGCGTCGATCCCAATGAGTCTGCATACCTGGTGGCTGTTTGCCGCCACTGTTTTTGTCGTTTCCGCGATTCCCGGCCCGAACATGCTGCTGGTGATGACACATGGCGCGCAGCACGGGCTGCGCCGTTCCAGCGCGACCATGGCCGGCTGCCTGTCGGCGCTGGTGCTGATGCTGGCGGTGTCGGCGGCCGGCCTCGGCGTGTTTCTCGAAGCGTGGCCCGCGATGTTCAACGCACTGCGCATGATCGGCGCGGCGTATCTCGTCTATCTGGGCATCAAGGCGTGGCGTGCGCCGGTTGACGAATCCGCTGCCGCCGCTGCCGACGAACTCGCCGCAAAACCCGCGCGCTCCCGCTTCGCACTGTTTCGCAACGGCTTCCTGGTGGCAAGCAGCAATCCGAAGGCGATCCTGTTCGCCGCAGCGTTGCTGCCGCAATTCATCGACGCCACACAGCCCAAGCTGCCGCAGTTCGGCGTCCTCGTCGCCACTTTCGCGACCATCGAAGTGAGCTGGTATCTGGTGTACGCGGGTTTCGGCACCCGGATCGGCGTCAGATTGAGGAGCCGCAGCGTCGCCCGGATGTTCAATCGTCTGACGGGCGGCGTGTTCGTCGGCTTCGGCGCGATGATGGCGCTGGTTCGGCACTAGGCAAATAGCGAGCGTGACGGCCAACGCCGCCGGCACGTCGCGCGTCTTGTTGTCTTTACGCAACGCCGAGGGTCAACCCTAATTTGAATGTTGCGACGCACCAAACCATTTGCTATAGTTCTTCTTGTCTCCTCCATGTCTCCTCTGATATGGATTCAGCCCGCCAACATAGGCGGGCTTTTTTTTGCCCCGAATTTCCAGCGTCGTCCAGAAAGGACCAAGCCGGCTGACCTCTTGCAAGGACGCCGGCTTTGTCGCGCTTGTCCTACTGCAGCGCCGAACTCAGAACTTATACGAGACCGCCAGGAACGAAATGATCGGATCGGCCTTCAGCTCCGCCTTCGAGACACCCAGTTCCGTGCCGTCCGCGGCCTTGATGATGACCGACGATGTGGTCTTCAACGGAATGTACGTCACCGATGCCACGAGGCCCCAGTGATCGGTGATGCTGTACGTCAGACCGGCATTGAACACCGGTTGCCACGACGAAGAAGCCTTCGCCGACACCTGCGTCTGACCGGGCTTGCCCGCGCCGGCTGCCAGCACTGCGCCGAGGTTGTTCTGCGTCGAGGTGACGAAGTTCGGGCTCAGCTGGACATCCGAGAACCAGTTATACGACACGCCGATGCCGACGAACGGCCTGAACTTCGCGGTCGGCGCATTGAAGTAGTACTGAAACAGCAGCGCCGGGCTCCATTGCCGCACGCTTTTCACGATCGGATTGGCTTGCGGATCGCCGAGATCCTGCTGGCCGAGCGCGCCTGCCGGTCCGGGCGGCTTGATGACGCCGTGACCGTAGATCTTGAAGACCGGGGGCACACCCGCCACCGTCGTCACCGCGATGTGATCGGTGAGGTAATGGCTGAAGGTGAGGCCGACAGTGTCGGCGTTATTGGTCGACAAGCCTGTGCCGGCAGACGTGAACGAACTCGGCAGACGCAGCGGCGTATTGATCGGCGTCGGCGCGACATGGGTGGTCAGGGGCGTGCTGGAATCCTGCGGCATGATGTGGAACCAGCCTAGCACCGCGACGTTGTCACCCGCATGTTGGGCGTGCGCGCCGGCAGACAGGCAGGCGGCCAGTATCGGGAGATAGATTTTTTTCATGGTGTTCCTCCTGAGGCGCTCATCGTGCTCATGGCGAGCGGCAAGCAGCGGCCGGCCCGCTGCCTGGCCGCT
The DNA here is from genome assembly GCF_041321145.1 of Paraburkholderia sp. IW21. Lineage (NCBI taxonomy): Bacteria > Pseudomonadati > Pseudomonadota > Betaproteobacteria > Burkholderiales > Burkholderiaceae > Paraburkholderia > Paraburkholderia sp. IW21. The sequence continues at coordinate 306,820 of NZ_JBGGWA010000010.1, forward strand.
GCGCTGAATGACTTATGGATGCCCGCTGCCGCGCCGTTACTGTGCGCGGCAGCCTGGACGCGAACGCCTCGTTGCGTGGCGGCGGCGCGTGCCTCGTCCATTACTGGACGAAGGCGCCGATCGTGAAGTACGGCGAGGCCGCATTGGTCCGATCGAGGTAGCCGAACACGCCACCCGTGAAGATCATCTTTCCGGTCGGCGTCGTGCCCGTCGATGCGCCCACTTGCGTCGTCGTCACCACGCCGGGCACGGCTTGCGTGAAGTCCAGATTCAGCGCGGTCGCGAGCGATGCCTGCGATGCGTTGAACGGATCGAGCAGCGTGGCCTGCGTGCCTTCGAGCGCGGTGGTGCGATAGTCGAACTGGCTATCCACACCGATGTACTCACCGTTTTGCGAGTTCACCGTCACCGAGCTTTGCGGCGCCAGAATCGAGATGCCCGATTCATCGTCCGCGTACGGACCGGGTTCGCCGTTCACCGGCGTCGTCACCGACGAGTTCGCCGCGCCGGTCCGAACCAGGATCGGCACCAACTGGCTGCGCAACTTGCCGACGATCATGTAGCCACGAGCCTTGGGCGTCGTGGCGAGCGTCGGTTTGGCCTGGCCCAGAAACTTGTCGGTTTCGAACGCGCCGCTGCCGTCAGTCGCCGGCACCCAGTTCGTGCCCGGCTGCTGACACTTGCCCGCAGCGACCCCGGCGTTGTCGCACTCGGTCCACGTGCCGTCCGCGTTGATCGTGATCTTCGAATCGACCACGACCGGCGCGAAGTTCTGCGACGGAACCTGGTGATAGCCGAGCTGGTTGTAGGTGCCGGCCACGTTCGCGAGATTCGTTTCAATCGACGAGAAGCCGATGAACGGGTAGTACGGGAACTTGGTATCGGGTACGGCGCCTACACCGAGAATCCCACCGAACGAAATTTCGGCGCCCGGAATCGTGCCGCCCGCCACGCCTTCGCCAACAAAAATCCGCGCCGGGCGATTCGGGTCCAGGCTCGCGCCGTTCAGGCGGAAAGCGCACTGGTTGAGCTTGTTCGTTGGCAGCAAGGTTTCCTGAGTTAGCGTGCCGTTTGCGCTCTGGCCCGCGCGCGTCGGCGCCACAGTGCCGGTGGCCGCTGGGATCGGCGACTCGATGTAGCTGATCTGCCAGGTCATCTTGGTCGTGTCCATCTGCAGCTTGACCAGTTCGCCGTCACCGCCGCCGCCTGTGAACACGGTGCCGTAGTCGAGCGACGAAGGACACAGGCGCACTTCCATCACCGGTCCATCACCGCCGCCGCCGCCACCGCACGCCCCCAGCAACGGTGCTGCAAGAGCGAGCACCGAAAGGATTCTCCATTTCATACCGCCTCCAGAATTTTTTCGTTGTGTGGGGCCGGCTCCTGGTCCGGCCACCTTTTGCTCTATTGATGTCTCGTACTGCGAACTGCTTGTTCTTCGTTCGCTACTTGCTGATCTGCGCTCCGATGCCGAAGTAGGGGGCGCTCGGCGTGTCCGCGTTGGCGGACGTCGACGTGATGCCGCCGTTCTGCGCGCCCTGGATTTCGATCGCATAGAGACCGCCGGACGCGACCGCCAGGCCGGTCTTGCCATTGGTGTCCTGTACGCCGACCAGACCGGGGCTCGGCAGCCCATAGCCCAGACCGAAACCGCTTTCCGCTGACGACGTGGAGGGATTGATGAACGTGCCGACTGCACGCTGGATCAACGTCGCGGTGTACTTGAAGTTCGAGTCCGCGCCGACATAGCCGCCGTCGAAACCCCCGGATGCGAGCGGCGTCGCTGCAGCGAGCATGGCGATACCGGATTCGTCGTCGACCTTCGCCGTTACCACATTGCTCGTGTCGACAAAGCCGGTGCGTACGACCAGCGGCACGGTGGCGCCGTTGACCTGACCGAGAATCATGTGAGCGACACCCGACTTGCCGGTTGCGCCAACGAGCGGGAGCTGGAACTGCGCGACGATTTGCGGGGCCTTCTGACTGTCGAAATATCCGTTGCTGTTCAGCGTCAACGGGTCGCCGGTGGTCAGGCAGCCACCGGCGTTCGGCGAGTAGCTCGGGTTAGCGGTGTTGCTGCTCGTACAGGTGCCGCTTGCGTCGAACGTTTCGACCGTGTGGGTCGCGACCGTCGCGTAGTTGCCCGACGGCGTCAGGTGATAGAGCAGACCGTTGTAAGTACCAGGCAGCTTGGTGATATCTGTCGTCGTGCTGGCGAAACCAAGGAACGGATAGAAGTCGAAGTGCCGGTTCGGCACCGCGCCGACGTTCGGGTAGAGCGGGCCAAGGTTCAGACCGCTGAACTGGACGGTCGCGCCAGGGATCCCGCCGCCGGCTACGCCTTGGCCGACCAGGATCATCGGCGGATTGGGGTTGTTGGTGAAATCAGGCGTCGTATAAGGCTGGCCGTCGTTGGCGCCGGTGCCGCTGCCCGCGCCGAGAATGAAGGCGCAGCGCGTCTGTTCGGCGGTCGGCAGCGCGCCGGTCGGCGGGTGGATCACCGCGCCCGTGATCTGCGTGCCTGCGCGTGTCGGCGTGACACTGCCCGTGCGCAACGGGATAGGCGACTCGAGCCACTTCAGCGTGTACGTCATCGCGGTCGCATTGATATTCAACCGCACCACTTCGCCACTCCCCGCGCCACCGAGGAAAGTGCTCTTGACGATGTCGGCGGTAGCGGGGCACAGCGCGGTCGAATTCGTGCCGGTGGCCGGCGGTCCTTGCACGCCGCAACTCGAGCCCGAGCATTGCGGCGAATTGATCGCGCCTGGATTGTCGGCGCTGCTGCCGCCGCAAGCGATGAGGAGTGGGGCGGTGGCAATGGCCATCGCCAGGCCTCGTGTAATGGCGTGCGACATGCTGCTGTCTCCCTTCATGTAATTGTGCGAGCTAATTTCGCTGTGCGCTTATTGCCTGTCAATTGAAGGAGCCGTCTAAAAAGATCGATTCAAACAACGCAATTTTTGTCGGGCGCGTGCCCTATGGACGCTGGCGGCCCTTTTAAACAAAAAAAGAAATTTCGCTCGTGACACGTCACTGTTGTTTCGCCGCATTCCCTTGTCTGGCGGTCATTTCAGCAAAATGGCTCTATCATCTTCGAACGACCGTTCGCTAAAAAATCCGGAGTTTCCCTAGGCGGAAAACAATGCAGCGAAGCTGACTTTAAGGAATGAATTACCGGCAGTAGATAAGCAGTCCCATTTTAATTTTTAAAGTAATGCGGGCTACTACAGGTTAAGCGCGAAAAAGGGAATTCCGCAGGCGGCCGTTTAAAACAAAAAGCCGGTCTTTGCAGACCGGCTTTTCGGTGGATTGACGGCGAATTGCCGTCTGTATTTCGAGCTTGTTAGCGTTTCAAGCCGGCTTCTTCGGCGGCGCCGATCGCGAGATTCATACACTGGATCGCAGCGCCCGACGCGCCCTTGCCCAGATTGTCGAGACGCGCGACGGTGACGAAGCGCTCTTCGTTTCCGAACACGAACAGGTCGACACGGTTGGTGTCGTTGTTCGCTTGTACATCGAAGAAGCCGCTGTCGAGGTTCGCTTCCGCATCGAACGGCGCGACGTGCACGAATGCTTCGCCCGCGTAATATTCGGCGAACAGTGCCTGTACGTCGCGCGGCGTGGTCTTCTTGGCCAGTTGGTTCGGCGAGAAGAACGTGGTGACCGCGAGACCCTTATAGAAGTCGCCGACGATTGGCGTGAACGCCGGCGCGGACGTTAGGCCGGTATGCGCCGCCATTTCCGGCAGATGCTTGTGCGTGAGTCCGAGCGCGTATGGACGAGGGCTCTTGAGCTTGTTGTTGCCGCCCGCTTCGTAGTCGGCAATCATTTTCTTGCCGCCGCCGCTGTAGCCGGTGATCGAGTACGCGTGTGCGGCGAACTCCGGCGCCACGACGCCTGCTTCGACAAGCGGACGCATGGCCAGCACGAAGGCCGACGCATGGCAGCCCGGCACGGCGATGCGTTTCGCGGTGCGCAGACGCTCGCGCTGCGAGCGAGCCAGTTCAGGCAGACCGTAAGCCCAGTCGGCGGAAGTGCGGAAGGCGGTGCTGGCGTCGATCAATACGGTGTGGTCGTTCTCGACCAGCGAGGCCGATTCGCGCGAGGCGACATCCGGCAGGCACAGGAACGTGACGTCCGATGCGTTGATGAGACGACGGCGCTCTGCGAGGTCCTTGCGCTTCGCTTCTTCGATACGCAGGATTTCCACGTCGGCGCGCTGCGACAGGTATTCGAAAATCTTCAGGCCGGTCGTGCCTTCCTGTCCGTCGACAAAAACTTTCGTGCTCATCTCGATCTCACTGGCTTGCTGGAAACGGGGCGCGACGCCGCGCCGGAACGCTATTTTAAGACCTGATGGCGGCGGGCGTGCAAACCGGGGTGAAAAAACGACGATGCATGCGGAAGAAAAGGCCGCCGCCAACGCGCGTTATCGGGCCGTAGCGATCCACCGCGCCGTCACCCCGGCGACGCGCGCGCCGAACATCCGGGCCGTTTCCAGGTCGCCCGCGGGCGGTGCTTCTTCAGGCGAGGCGTCCGCCGGAGACTGCGTCAGCAGGCCGGTAAAGCCACCCACGTAGTTCAGGTCGTTGCGGGTTGCCGCCTTGGTGTTCGACGGCATCATGCCGGTGCCCGCCCAGATCATGCTGTGTTGCATCGCCAGCGTGACGAAGTACTGGATCGTAGAGAACTTGTCGCCGTTCATGGTCGCCGAGTTGGTGAAGCCGGCCGCGATTTTGTCCTTCCACGTCTGGCCGAACCACGGTTTCGAGCTCGCGTCGGCGAACTTCTTGAAGTCGGCGGACGGGCCGCCCATGTAGGTTGGCGCACCGAAGACGATAGCGTCGGCGGCCGCCAGTTCGGCCCAGGCCGCGTCGTCGATCTCGCCGACCGGCATGAGTTTCGCGTCGGCACCGGCGTCCAGGGCGCCGGCCTGCACGGCCTCGGCCACTTTCTTCGTATGGCCGTAGCCGCTGTGATAAACGATGAGGATCTTCGACACGGCACTCTCCGGCATGGTAAATAAAAAAGAGGGCTAGGCACCGCAACGGTGAGCGCATGCGGCGGGCGACGTCGGCAAGCATCGCGCCCCCCTCGGTTGCACATTAGCGTGCGCGGATGACAGAAATTCCTCGGCGGCCCCAATGCGATGCCAGCCCCTGAGCCAATTCGCTTCTTCCATGCTCAGCCGCCAGCGCCGCTCCAGCCGCGCTTAGGCTCCGTACCCCGCGCAATGGGTGCGCGATATGACGGGCGCCGCTACCGCCCGTAATTGACGATCATCCGCGCACTGCCGAGGGCGGCGGTGCCGATCTCGTGATCGAACATCAGCGCGGGACGGCCTTGCGCAAGCCGCAGGTCTGCGGAGTTCAATGCATAAACGGTAATAACGTAGCGATGGGGTTTGCCCGGCGGCGGGCAGGGGCCGCCGTAACCGTCGATATCGAAGTCGTTGCGCGCTTCGACCGCACCGAGTTTCTTCAGGAAGCCGGACGCGCTGGCGTTTTCCGGCAAACTTCCCACGGTAGCCGGAATGCCGGCAACCGCCCAGTGCCACCAGCCTCGGCCGGGCGCATCCTGATCGAACACGGTGACAGCGAAGCTGCGGGTGCCGGCCGGTGCATCGTGCCACGTCAATTGCGGGGAGCGATTGCCGCCTTTGCAGTCGTCCTGATTGAAAACCTGGGCGGCATCTACGGTGCCCCCCGCATGGAAGCTGGCGCTGGTCAGCCCGAACACACCCTCGGCGAGTGCATGAGGGCCATGCGCCGCCAATAGCGCAAGACCCAGCATCGCGCAGGTGAAGGTCGGCATACGGCGGTACGGCGAAGCAAGCGAAACAACCAGGCAACGCGAGCGCATATGCCGGTTCTCCTGTCAGGGCGCGAGGCGGTTTTCCTCGCGATGATTATTGTCCCTATTTTGTGCCCCAAGGTCGAATCAAGTCTAACATTAGCTTCGCGGCGGTTCATTGTTGTTGCCAGCAGGGCTTGGCTGGCAGGAAATCGGCTATAGTCGGAGGAATTGTCCGCGCGCACACAGACCGCGTACCCGATCAGTCTAAGTACCAACAATAGAAAGGCATGTCAGAAGTTTTGGAGAGTGGTTTATCTGTCGAGGGGAGGGCAATGCAAGATCCAGTCAGGGTCGTGGTCGCCGACGACCATCCGGTGATTCTGTTCGGCGCCGAACAAGCTCTGCTCAAGTTTCCAGGTCTGCAGGTGGTCGCGCGTGCGCGGCAGTCAACCGAACTGGTCAAGGTGCTGCAGACCGTTTCCTGCGACGTGCTCGTGACGGATCTGGCGATGCCAGGGGGCCAATACGGCGATGGTCTGCCGCTGATCGGCTACCTGCGCCGCAATTTTCCCGACCTTCCCATCGTCGTGCTGACGATGTTGGAGAATGCCGCGCTGCTCAAGCGGCTGAGCGAACTCGGCGTGACGTCGGTCGTCAACAAATCAGACGACCTGAGCCACATCGGACTCGCGGTGCAGCATGTCAGCCGCAACCTGGAATACATGAGTCCGTCTGTCAAGGCGTCGCTTGATACGCTGCGCATGAATGCCGGTGGCAAGAACGAAGAGGTGATGCTGTCGCGGCGTGAACTCGAGGTCGTGCGCCTGTTCGTGTCGGGCATGACGATCAAGGAGATTTCCGAGCAGCTCAATCGCAGCATCAAGACGATCAGCACGCAGAAGAACACGGCGATGCGTAAGCTCGGCATCGACCGCGATTCCGAGTTGTTCCAATACGCGCAGAGCAATGGTTTGCTGAATCTGTCGTCGCATTCGGCGGACGATACGGGACAGGCTTCCTAGCTGCTGCTTGCTGTTACGGTTTCGTCCAGCGGGCGAGTGCAACGAAAAAGGCCGCCTGTCTCATCGACAGGCGGCCTTTTCATTCCATCCGTATCAAGCGGCTGCGCTTACTGCGGCGTCGAGGTTGCGCCACCGTGCGCGGCCGACCATTCAGCCGGCGCGTGCAGGAATTTTTCCACTTCGTCGAGCGTCTTGGTGTCGAAGTACCTGTTTTCCTTGGCGACGCGCAATACGTCCCACCACGTGGCAAGCGCATGCAGGTCGACGTCGATGTCTTTCAGCACGGACACGCTTTCCTTGAAGATGTTGTAGTGGAACAGCACGAAGCAGTGGTTCACCGTCGCGCCGGCGGTGCGCAGCGCGTTGATGAAGTTGATCTTGCTGCGGCTGTCGGTGGTCAGATCTTCGACCAGCAGCACGCGCTGGCCTTCGGTCAGCAGACCTTCGATCTGCGCGTTACGGCCGAAACCCTTCGGCTTCTTGCGCACGTATTGCATCGGCACCATCAGGCGGTCGGAGAGCCATGCCGCGAACGGGATGCCGGCGGTTTCGCCACCGGCGACCGCGTCGATCTGCTCATAGCCGACGTCGCGCAGGATGGTAGCTTCGGCCATTTCCATCAGGCCACGGCGCACGCGCGGATACGAGATCAGCTTGCGGCAGTCGATATAAACTGGGCTCGCCCAGCCGGACGTGAAAATGTACGGTTTCTCCGCGTTGAAGTGCACGGCTTGCACTTCCAGCAGCATCTTGGCGGTGGTGTCGGAGATCGTCTGGCGATCGAAGCCTGTCATGGGCGAATCCTTGGGTGTGAGCTGGGAGAAGCGGGCGCGAAGCCCGGTGGCGCAGCAAGCGGGGGTATGCCGCGCCATGGTGGGCGGAATACGCAGCCGTTCAGTGGGGTGCAGGCCGGCTTTTGCTGCGCGCGTAGGCCGATATTTTACCTGAAATGGCCCCTCCCGAGGAGGCCGAAGTGCGTGCAGGCGGCGAATGACGGTCATAACGGCAGCACTGTGCAGGGCTTGCGAGGTTCGCTCGGGGGCCCAATGCCAGCTGTTCCCACGCTGTTTTTTGGCCTGCTTGTGAGTGGCGTGGGCCGTCTTTACACTCACGCGAATTTCCCGGGCCGCTCCGCTGTGTCTGATCCCCGAACGACGTGGCGCCGAGCCCAAATGACGCGTTCATGACACACGCGTGGCAATGCGAAAAACGGTCGCCTGATGCGGCGCCGCAGCATTGCCGGCCGCTGTTTCGCAGATGGCGAGCCGCGTTAACCAGTCAGTGCATCGACACGTTCGGGGTGTACACTAACCGACCCCGCGTAGCACTCCGCACCGTCTTGCCCTCCGCCGAGGTTCGACGCCGCGCCCAACCGGCGCATGCGAAAACCGCCTCAGTCGATTATCCATTCGATAGATGCAAGCGACGCCTACGGTGCAGTGTGTCGGGCCCAATTACTTACGTCTCGCAGGCCAAAAAATGGACGAACAACTTAAGCAAAGCGCTCTCGCATACCACCAGTTTCCGAAACCCGGCAAGATTTCGGTCACACCCACCAAGCCGTTGTCGAACCAGCTCGACCTCTCGCTGGCGTACTCGCCGGGCGTCGCCGCGGCCTGCATGGCGATCTACGAAGACCCGCTCGACGCGCAGAAGTACACCTCGCGCGGCAACCTCGTCGGCGTGATCACGAACGGTACGGCCGTGCTCGGTCTCGGCAATATCGGCCCGCTCGCCGCGAAGCCGGTGATGGAAGGCAAGGGCTGTCTCTTCAAGAAGTTCGCCGGTATCGACGTGTTCGACATCGAACTCAGCGAATCCGATCCGGACAAGCTGGTTGAAGCAATCGCGATGCTCGAGCCCACTCTGGGCGGTATCAACCTCGAAGACATCAAGGCGCCGGAATGCTTCTACATCGAGAAGAAGCTGCGCGAGCGCATGAAGATTCCGGTTTTCCACGACGATCAGCATGGCACCGCGATCATCGCTTCGGCCGCGATCCTGAATGGCCTGAAGGTGGTCGGTAAAAAGCTCGACGAAGTGAAGCTGGTGTGTTCGGGCGCGGGTGCCGCGGCGATCGCGTGTCTGGATCTGCTGGTGAACCTCGGCTTGTCGAAGAAGAACGTGCTGGTCACGGACTCGAAGGGTGTGATCTACGAAGGTCGCGGCAATCTCGATCCGTCGAAGGAACGTTACGCGGCGAGTACCGAAGCACGCACGCTGGCTGACGCGATCCGCGGCGCCGATGTGTTCCTCGGCTGCTCGAGCGCCGGTGTACTGAAGCCGGAAATGGTCGCTGAAATGGGCACGCAGCCGCTAATTCTCGCACTGGCGAATCCTGAGCCGGAAATCCGCCCGGAAGAAGCGAAGAAGGTGCGCCCGGACTGCATCATCGCGACCGGCCGTTCTGACTACCCGAATCAGGTTAACAACGTCCTGTGCTTCCCGTTCATCTTCCGCGGCGCGCTGGATGTCGGCGCAACCACGATCACCGAAGAAATGAAGCTCGCGTGCGTACGCGCAATTGCTGAGCTGGCGGAAGAAACGGATCAGGGCGATGAAGTCGCTAAGGCGTATGAAGGCCATTCGCTCGAATTCGGTCCTGAGTATCTGATTCCGAAGCCATTCGATCCGCGCCTGATCATCAAGATCGCGCCGGCTGTCGCGCAAGCCGCGATGGACTCGGGCGTCGCGACCCGTCCGATCAAGGACATGGACGCGTACCGCGAAGAACTCGGCACGACGGTGTATCGCACCGGAATGGTGATGCGTCCGGTGTTCGCCGCTGCGAAGTCGGAGCCGGCACGCATCGTGTTCGCCGAAGGTGAAGACGAACGCGTGTTGCGCGCCGCGCAATTCGTGCTGCTGGAAAAGATCGCCAAGCCGATTCTGGTTGGCCGTCCGTCGGTGATCGAGATGCGTTTGAAGAAGATGGGCTCGAAGCTGAAGTGCGGTGAAGACTTCGAGGTCGTCGATCCGGAAGACGATCCGCGCTATCAGCAATGCTGGCAGGCGTATCACGAACTCGGCGCGCGCGAAGGCGTGACGCCCGATGTCGCGAAGGCTGCGATGCGCAAGTTCAACACGCTGATCGGCGCGATCCTCGTGCGTCTCGGCGAAGCCGACGGCATGATCTGCGGCATGATCGGCCAGTATCACACGCACCTGAATTTCATCGAGCAGGTGTTGGGCAAGGCAGATAACGTGCAGAACTTCGCTGCGATGAATCTGCTCATGCTGCCGGGCCGCAATCTGTTCATCTGCGATACGTACGTGAATGAAACGCCGACCGCCGAACAGCTCGCCGACATGACGATGCTGGCATCGCGCGAAATCGAGAAGTTCGGTATCACGCCGAAGGTTGCGTTGCTTTCGAATTCGAATTTCGGTAGTGCCCCGTCTTCGTCGTCGCAACGTATGGCCGCGGCTCGCAAGCTGATCGCTGAACGTGCGCCAACGCTTGAGATCGACGGCGAAATGCACGGTGATGCGGCGTTGTCGGAAGCGGTCCGCAAGGCTGCGTTCCCGGGCACGACGCTGACCGGCGAAGCGAACCTGCTGATCATGCCGAACGTCGAAGCGGCGAACATCACATACAACCTGCTGAAGATGATCGGCGGCGAAGGCGTGACGGTGGGTCCGTTCCTGTTGGGCGCGGAAAAGCCCGTTCACATTCTGACGCCGGCTGCGACCGTGCGCCGGATCATCAACATGACAGCGGTGGCTTCGGCAAACGCACGCAAGCGGGTGAACGCGCAGTAACGCGGATGGTTTGATTGTTGCAGCGGCGCCGCATCCACGGCGTCGCTGAAAAGCCTGTGAGAACGCCACGGAAGTTGATTTCGTGGCGTTTTTTTATGCGCTCATTCTTGTTTGTGTGGCCTATGGTCCTAAAAATTCTTAAAGCGTTAGGCGATCTTTAAGAATGCTCCTATTCGATTCGCTGTGACACTTTTGTAAAGTTACTTCTGAAGCGCGGCACATCGCGACGACAACGGAACAGTCGGCTAGTAAGTCCTTGGATCGCGTTAGGTGCTGCGCTTCCTCTGATGTTGGGTGGTTGTAGTAGCAGTAGCAGGGCAGTAGTTCTGATGGTGAAGACAGTAGTACCAATGGGTTGCAGTACTGGCAGTAAATGTGTGTTGTTGAAGTTGGTTGTTGAAGTTGGTTGTTGAAGTTGGTTGTTGAAGTTGGTTGTTGAAGTTGGTTGTTGAAGTTGGTTGTTGAAGTTGGTTGTTGAAGTTGGTTGTTGAAGTTGGTTGTTGAAGTTGGTTGTT
>NZ_JBGGWA010000010.1:318017-334472 GCF_041321145.1 Paraburkholderia sp. IW21
GAAGTTGGCAGTTGAAGTTGGCAGTTGAAGTTGGCAGTTGTTGGAGTATTAGTTCGTAGTTGTAGTTGCTGTTTTGGTAGTTGTTTGTTTTTGGTTGGTTATTGTGTTGTTGGAAGAAGCAGTACCGCTTGTTCTTGTACACACGCATCACGTGTCGAAGCAGGCAAAAAAAGGCGACTGTCCGCGAGGACAGCCGCCTTTTCCATTTCAGGCAGACGCAAGCCGGTCAAGCCGGCCGGATCACGCCGCGTGCTGCGTCTTTCCTGTTTCAGCCGAGCGCCAGCGCGTCAGCAACTCGTTCCACTTAACCCGCACGCCCTTCAGGTTGTTTTCCTTCACGTGCCCATAGCCACGGATGCCGTCCGGCAGATTCGCCAGTTCGACCGCCAGCTCGCGCTTCTGCGCGGTCAGCCCGCCGATCAGCTCGCGCACGAGTGCCTCGTATTCGACGATCAGCGCACGTTCAGTGCGACGCTCTTCCGTCTTACCGAATACATCAAGTGCCGTCCCGCGCAGGAACTTGAGTTTTGCGAGCACATGCATGGCGCTGAACACCCAAGGTCCGTACTTCTTCTTCACCAGATGACCTTGAGCGTCTTTCTTCGAGAATGTCGGCGGCGCGAGGTGGATGTGCAGCTTCCAGTCGCCTTCGAAATTCGCCTTCAGCTTTTCGATGAACGCCGGGTCGCTGTACAGCCGCGCGACTTCATACTCGTCCTTGTATGCCATCAGTTTGTGCAGGTTTTTCGCGACCGCTTCGGTCAACGGCAGTTGCCCGTCGATCAAATCGAGCGCCGATTCCGCTACACGCACTTGTGACACCAAGGCGCGATAACGGCCGGCATAGGCGTTGTTTTGCCACGCTGCAAGATAGTCGGCACGCTTGTCGATCAACGTGTCGAGCGCTTTCGGCGTGTGCAGCGAAATAATCTTGCTGCTCGTCGTCTCCGCTGCGGCGCCCCGCCCTTGCGACTGCGCGAGCTTGCGCACCGCAGCCAGATCGTGCGCGGCGCGGCGGCCCCATTCGAACGCCGCACGATTCTTCTCAATCTGCACGTTGTTCAACTCGATCGCGCGCATCAGCGATTGATACGTCAGCGGCACCCAGCCGCGTTGCCATGCGTAGCCGAGCACGAACGGATTCGTGTAAATCGCGTCACCGAGCAGTGCGACGGCGAAGTGATTCGCGTCGACCATATCGACGCCGTCGTCGCCCGCACCGGCACGCACATCCGCTTCCGTGCTGCTGCCGGGGAAGCGCCAGTTCGGGTTCTTGATGAGGTCGGCGGTTGGCGTGTGCGCGCTATTCAGCACAACGCGCGTGCGGCCCACCTGCATCCGCGAGACGCATTCGTCGCTGGCGGTGACGATCGCGTCGCAGCCGATCACGAGACTCGCTTCGCCCATCGCGATGCGGGTTGCGTGGATGTCGGCCGGATTTTTGGCGATCTGCACGTGGCTCATCACGGCGCCGCCTTTTTGCGCCAGGCCGGTGACGTCGAGTACCGTCACGCCCTTGTTCTCCAGATGCGCGGCCATGCCGAGCAGCGCGCCGATCGTCACGACTCCGGTGCCGCCGACGCCCGTCACCAGCACGCCATAAGGACGCTCGATCGACGGCAGTTCAGGTTCCGGCACCGGCGGCATCGCGTCACCCACAATGCCCGACGCCGCCTTCGGCTTACGCAGTTGCCCACCTTCCACCGACACGAAGCTCGGGCAAAACCCATTCACGCACGAGAAGTCTTTGTTGCAGGTTGACTGGTTGATCTGACGCTTGGTGCCGTACTCAGTGTCTAGCGGCTCGACCGACAGGCAATTCGACTTCACCGAGCAATCGCCGCAGCCTTCACACACTGCCTCGTTGATCACGACGCGCCGTGCCGGATCCGGATACGTGCCGCGTTTCCTGCGGCGGCGCTTCTCCGTCGCGCAGGTCTGGTCATAAATCAGGATCGTGGTGCCGGAAATCTCGCGGAGCTGGCGCTGAACTTCATCGAGTTTGTCGCGATGATGAATATCGATGCCGGGCGCGAGACCGACGTTCGCGGAATACTTCTCCGGCTCGTCGGTGACGATCACGATCTTCGTCGCGCCTTCGGCGGCGAGTTGATGCGTGATCTGCGGCACGGTCAACACGCCGTCGACCGGCTGGCCGCCCGTCATCGCGACCGCGTCGTTATAGAGAATCTTGTAGGTGATGTTCGCTTTCGACGCGATCGCCGCGCGAATCGCCAGCAGGCCCGAGTGGAAGTAGGTGCCATCGCCGAGATTGGCGAACACGTGTTTGTCGTTGGTGAACGGCGCCTGACCGATCCACGCGACGCCTTCGCCGCCCATCTGGCTAAAGGTGCTGGTGCTGCGGTCCATCCACACGGTCATGTAGTGACAGCCGATGCCGGCCATCGCGCGTGAACCCTCCGGCACATTGGTCGACGTGTTGTGCGGGCAGCCGGAGCAGAACCACGGCTTGCGCTCGGCTTCCACGCGCGGACGCGCCAAGGCTTTTTCCTTCGCTTCGATTACCGCGATGCGCATCGCAATGCGCGCACGCACGTCGGACGGCAGGTCGAACTTGTCGAGCCGCGTGGCGATCGCCTTGGCGATGATCGCCGGCGACAGCTCGTAATGCGCCGGCAGCAGCCAGTTACCCATCGGCACTGACCATTCGCCGCCGGCCCCGTCCTTCTCGTCGAATTTGCCGAACACGCGCGGACGCTGCGCATCGGGCCAGTTGTACAGTTCTTCCTTGATTGCGTATTCGAGTATCTGGCGCTTCTCTTCGACCACCAGAATTTCCTCGAGACCACGCGCGAAGGCTTGTGCACCTTGCGCCTCGAGCGGCCATACACAGCCGACCTTGTAGAGACGGATGCCGATGCGCGAACAGGTTTCGTCGTCGAGACCGAGATCGGTCAGCGCCTGACGCACGTCCAGATACGCCTTGCCGCCGGTCATGATGCCGAAGCGCGCATGCGGCGAATCGATTTCGACGCGATCCAATTTGTTGGCGCGCACGTAGGCGAGCGCTGCGTACCATTTGTAGTCGAGCAGACGCGCTTCCTGCACCAGCGGCGGATCCGGCCAGCGGATGTTCAGGCCGCCTTCGGGCATGGCGAAGTCTTCGGGCAGAATGATCTTCGTACGGTGGGGATCGATATCAACCGAAGCCGACGATTCGACCACGTCGGTCACGCACTTCATCGCGACCCACAGGCCGGAATAGCGGCTCATCGCCCAGCCGTGCAGGCCGAAGTCCAGATATTCCTGCACGTTCGACGGGAACAGCACCGGCAGGCCACAGGCCTTGAAGATGTGTTCGGACTGGTGCGCGAGTGTTGAGGATTTTGCGGCGTGGTCGTCGCCGGCGAGCACCAGAACGCCGCCGTGTTGCGCCGAGCCGGCCGAATTGCCGTGCTTGAAGACGTCACCGGAACGGTCGACGCCTGGGCCCTTGCCATACCACATCGAAAATACGCCGTCGTATTTCGCGCTGGGGTAGAGATTGACCTGCTGTGAACCCCACACGGCGGTTGCCGCGAGGTCTTCATTGACGCCGGGCTGGAACACGACCTGGTGTGCGGCGAGATGCTGCTTTGCCTTCCACAAGGATTGGTCGAGTCCGCCGAGTGGCGATCCGCGGTAACCGGAGATGAAGCCGGCGGTATTGAGCCCGGCGGCCTGGTCGCGTGTCTGTTGCAGCATCGGCAAACGCACCAGCGCCTGGATGCCGCTCATATACGCGCGGCCGCGTTCGAGGGTGTATTTGTCGTCGAGCGTGACGGAAGACAGCGCGGCTTCGAGCGAGGCTCGCTGACCTGCATCTAGCGGGGCATTCATTATGTGTACTCCTCCAACCAGTTTGGGATCACCAAAACTTTTTTTGGGCCGCGGCATCTTGTGAATGCGTGGGGCCGGGGTCGCCATATTGACGGGTTTTAAGTGATGGTAGCACTGGTGAAAACCCGCCGCAGCGTGCCAAAAATGCGGCGATGCAACGTGATACTCATGAAACTCACCGGATTACTTTCAGCGGCGCGATGCCGCTGTAACAAGCTGTAAAAACTACAAATCTTCGGAACCGCAGTTGAAATGTCTGTCTAATAGCCACCTGCGAGCAATGTCTGCGTAACGATCCGCATTCGGTGGAGCTTCAGGACAGCAGGGCAGTTAGAAAAGGAGTACGCATGAACACCAGAAATATCCAGACCTTCCTGATGGTTTCGGCCGCTTTCTTCGCCATGAGCGCGCCGGTGCGCTCGAACTCGGGCAGCGAAGGGGCGCTGTCGAATGCAGTGATTCGTACGGCGCAAGTCGCGCAGGCACGCATTGCGGTGGACCGAGTTGCACGATCCGCGAATACCGGTGAGGAAGACCAGAATTCGTGATGCGTCGCTAAGGCGGCGTGGTGGTTGAAATCAGGCTGCCGTCCGGCTGCGGACGATGGCTTCAACGAAAAACGGGCGATGATCGCAAGATCGTCGCCCTTTTTTATTGCGCCGACATCAGCAAGCCTGCAGGCGCGACATCAAACCTTGTCCTGCACCACGCCGCGGCGAATCTGATCCAGCTCGATCGATTCGAAGAGCGCCTTGAAGTTGCCCTCACCGAAGCCCTGATTGCCCTTGCGCTGAATGATCTCGAAGAAGATCGGGCCGATCTGGTTTTCGGTAAAGATCTGCAGCAGCAGGTCGTCCGGCGCACCGTCGATCAGGATCTTGCGCTTACGCAATTCGTCAAGCGGCTCGCCGTGGTTCGGCACACGACGATTGACCAGTTCATAGTAGGTGTCGATCGTATCGAGCAGCGAGATGTTCGCGGCGCGTAAGCCGTCTACCGTGCGGTAGATGTCGTTGCTGCCCAGCGCGATGTGTTGGATGCCTTCGCCATGGTACGCGTCGAGATATTCCTGGATCTGACCGGCCACGTCCGAACCCTCTTCGTTGATCGGAATGCGGATCTTGCCGCACGGCGAGGTCATCGCCTTCGATTTCACGCCGGTCACCTTGCCTTCGATGTCGAAGTAACGCACTTCGCGGAAATTGAACAGACGCTCGTAGAACTCCGCCCATTCCTGCATGCGGCCGCGATGGACGTTGTGCGTCAGGTGATCGATGTAGGTCAGGCCGTGGCCGACCGGATTCGGATTCGCGCCGGGAATCGGCTCGAAGTCGACGTCGTAAATATCGATATTGCCAATGCTGTTCGGCTCAGCGCCGTTCTTGCCGCGCCAGCGGTCGACGAAATAGATCAACGAGTCGCCGATGCCCTTGATTGCCGGAATGTTCAGTTCCATCGGACCGGTCTTGTTATCGAAACCCCACGCGCCTTTTTCCAAGGCTTGCTGGTAGGCCTTCCCCGCGTCCTGCACGCGGAAAGCGATCGCGCAGATCGACGGGCCATGCAGGCGCGTGAAACGTTGCGCGAACGAATCCTGTTCCCCGTTGACGATGAAGTTGATTTCACCCTGGCGATACAGCGTCACGTCTTTATGACGATGCCGCGCGACGGCGGTAAAGCCCATCTGTTCGAACAGCTTGCCGAGCGCCTTCGGATCCGGTGCGGTGTATTCAATGAATTCGAAGCCGTCGGTGCCGACCGGATTTTCCCAAGTTGAAACCTGCATTGTCTGTCTCCTGTGTCGACCGGAGTTAGCGCTTCAGCGCTTACTCCGGTGCCATGCCAACCTAAGGGGCGCGCGCATTGCACGACTGAGTGCCGCAAGTGTAAAGGCCGGCTGACGACGAAAACTTGCGAACTTAATCGCATGTCGATACGCTTGAGCTATTTTCTAGCGCAATTTTTCAAGTGGGCGGCAGAAAATGGCCAATATAGAGATAGATGCCATCGACAGACGCATTCTGGCGATCCTTCAGGAGAACGGCAGGCTGTCGAATCAGGAGATCGCCGAGCGCATCAACCTGTCGCCGAGCCCGTGTCTACGCCGTATCCGTCGGCTGGAGGAGAGCGGCGTGATTCGCGGATATGTCGCGTTGCTCGATGCGCAAAAGCTTGGGCTCGATCTGTTGGCCTACGTCAACGTGCGATTGGAAAAGCGCAGTGGTCCCGCACTCAGTCCGCGCGGCGACGCCACGCATGCCGATCTGTTCCGCGCAGCGGTGCAGACGTGGCCCGAAGTGGTCGCATGTCACGCGATGACGGGCGACATGGATTACCTGCTGCGGGTGCAGGTCGAGGATATGGCGCACTTTTCACGTTTCGTGCAGGAGCAGTTGCTGCACCATCCCTCTGTAATCGACGTGAAGACGAGCTTTTCGCTCGAGAAGTTCAAGGAGACGACGGCATTGCCGATTTTGTGAGCGCGGGCGGCCAAGGAGTTGGAAAACAAAAAGGGCAGCCACAAGGCCGCCCTTTGTCATTTCGGCGAAGCGCGGGCCGGTTAGGCCGCCGCTGCTGTCGGCAAAAACGATTCGAACAGTTTCGACGCCTGGCGCGCTTGCCGCTTAAGAGCGTAATCGAACACTGCGGCTTGTTCTTGCAGCATCTCAGCAATGATGCTCGATTGGTCTGCCGGCGGAAGGGTCAGATAGGCGTCTGCTTCACCGTAGGCGTATTCAATCTTCATGCCGGCCTTCTTCGCGATGTGCATCATGGTCGAATTGCGCGACAGGCAGTGCATGTAAAGCATGGTGACATGCGTATTGCGGCTGCGGATGGCGGCGCGCTCGAAGAGCTTGGAGCCAATCCCTTGGCCGCGGACGCTTTCCAGCACCGACACGCCGAACTCGGCGGTACGCTTGTCGGCTTCGGCTGGAAGATACGCCAGATGGCCGACGCCCGTAAGCTGCAACTGGCTATTGAATACACCGAAGACCGTGTCGCGCGTGAAATCGATCGCGCGGACGTAGTTTTCAATGACGTGGTTCGGCACGATCTGGCCGAAGCGCAGGAGGCGGTCGTCTTCGTCGAGCGCGAGGAAGTGGGTCAGCAGCCGATCGCGATCGATCGCGGTGAGTTCACGGACCAGAGCAGGTGCGCGACCGGCTGGCTGCAACAGCCGATCGTGCGCGACGATCGGCTCAGCGGCGCGGGGTGTAAGCATGTTCATGGTCGGGTTCTCCTTTAGATCAAGCGGCATGGTGCACCGCAAAAATCATTCTAACGGAAACCCTGGTTTCGTACTAGGGAAAACCCGTATCAAATATCAAGGGGGTGGTCTAAGATGTTGATACCCTATTTTTATATTGTTGATTATTAAATGAAAATAAACTGAACGAACGTGCGTGAAAAGATGTCGCATCCGGGCAACTCGCAGCGATTATTCCTTCTGAATAATGCTGCCGTGCGCAATCAGATCTCGGCTGAACTCAACCCATGGTCCACCATGTCGACCACCTGCTCGGCAAATTCCCGGTAGCCCATCCGGCCGTCCGGCTTGAGCCAGGTGAACGTCCAGTTGATCATGCCGAACACCATCATCGTGAGGGCTGTCTGGTTTTCACGCGTGGCGCGTTCCGGATAGGCGCGTGCCAACTGCCGCGCGAAAGCCGCGACCACGTCGCGCTGACGGTTCAGGATTACCTCGCGCTGGGTGTCGACCAGATACTTCACGTCATTCAGAAGCGCAACGTGTCGGCTGTGAGAGGTCTCGTATTCGGACAGAAACGCCCGGATCAGCTCCGCGAAGGTTTCCCGCTCCGTCAGCCCGCGGCGTTGGCTCGCGCCTTCCACCTCGGCGATGATCAGCATCAGGCGCTTCGTGTAACGGTCCAGCAGATCGAACAGGATCGCTTCCTTGCTCGCGTAGTAGTGGTACAGGCGCGCTTTCGAAGTACCGCTCGCGGCGGCGAGATCGGCCATCGAGGTGCTCGGGTAGCTGGTCTGGGCAAATTTCTCCGCGGCTAGTTCGAGAATCTGGTCGCGCTGGGTTTCGTGGTCGGGGGCTCGGGTGCGGGCCATGGTCGTCTATTTTATTAGTGTGGACAGGGGGCAAGCGCCGCGCTCAATTCCAGCGTGCGCCATGCGCTTGCGTCGCCGCGCAGCTTGATGCGCCGGGTTGCGGCCAGTTCGCGGAAGCGCCACAGCACGATGCTGTCGCTCACCAGAAACCAGAGTTCGGCGGTCATTACCTCTGCGGCAACACGCGCGGCGGGCTGCCAGTCCTCGGTGACGTGCTCGAGAATCAGCGCGTCCAGATCGGCGAAGCTGCCGCTCGTGAAGGTGTTGACGCGCCAGCGCCGCGTTTCGCCGTTCGC
The DNA here is from genome assembly GCF_041321145.1 of Paraburkholderia sp. IW21. Lineage (NCBI taxonomy): Bacteria > Pseudomonadati > Pseudomonadota > Betaproteobacteria > Burkholderiales > Burkholderiaceae > Paraburkholderia > Paraburkholderia sp. IW21. Next base: position 326,234 of record NZ_JBGGWA010000010.1, read on the forward strand.
GTGCTTGGCTTCCTGCCATTCGAGCGCGAGCCGGCTGATGCGCAGAACCGAAATCGGCGCCGCGTCCAGCAGACGCCCTTGCAGCACAGCGGGCGCGAACATGCCGACGGATGTCGCGCGGTCTGTGCGGCTATGTGCCCATGCGCCCGGATCGGTGAGCTCGCGAATCGACAGACGCACTTCATTTAACCGCTGCGGGCTATTGCGCAGGTGATAGCAGACGCGGCGCAGCATCAACTGATCGGCTGCGCTTTCGCCGTGCCAGACCACCAGATTTGCGTCGCCGCGCGCGATGTTCTCCAGTGCCGCCGCCTGCTCGCGGAATTCCCGAAGGAAATCCCGCTTGGTGTCCGCGCTAACACGATCCCAGAAATTCGCTCGTACTTCGGGTGCGTCGTCGATACCGCGCAGCGGACCGACCGCCAGATCGTCGCGCAATGCGTGCACGCGATCGTCGCGGGCCGCCTCGGCTAGCGCGGCGCGCAGTGACTCGGCGGCGACATCGCCGTTGGTGAGGTGGATCGTGCTCATCGGCAGTGGCTTGGCCTGGCAAATAACGCAATGGACAAAAGGGGCCGCTCATCGACCGGGACTGTTGTCCGATCGCGAGCGGCCCCTAGTGTAAGCGGATCGCGAACCTGCCGAAAGCGTTGCGGGTGTCGCACGACCGCGCGCCGCGCGCGACTCAACGTTCGTCGTAACTCACCACCACGCGATCGCTGATCGGATGGCATTGGCAGGTCAGCACGAAACCGTCGCGGATTTCGTGCTCTTCCAGTGTGTAGTTCTTTTCCATCTTCACCTCGCCTTCCAGCACCTTCGCGCGGCACGTGCAACAGACGCCGCCCTTGCATGCATACGGCAACGCGAGACCTGCCCGCAAGCCGACGTCGAGCACGCTCACGCCCTGATACGGTAGACGCAGCTTGCGTCTTTTCCCGTCGAGCACGATTTCGAGGTCGGCGGCCGGCGTATCGTCCGTGATTTCGACCGGCGGCACACCTGCCTGCGGCAGCGGCGACCCGAAGCGTTCGACGTGCACCTTTTCCGGCGGCACGCCAGCGGCTTTCAGCGCGGCCTCGGCGGCATCCATCATCGGGGCGGGCCCGCAGATGAAAGCTTCGTCGATTGCGTCGGCCGGCAGCAGGTTCTCGATGAAGGCCGCACACTTTTGTTGATCGAGCACGCCGTTGAACAGCTCGACGTCCTGCAGGTCGTCGGACAGCACGTGATAGAGCACGAAGCGGTTCATGAACCGATTCTTCAGATCTTCGAGCTCTTCCGCGAACATGATCTGATCGACGCTGCGGTTGCCGTACACCAGCGTGAACGTGCTGCGCGGCTCGATTTCTAGCGTGGTCTTGATGATCGCGAGCACCGGCGTGATGCCCGAGCCGCCGGAAAACGCGAGGTACTGCTGGCCCTGGTCGGCGTTCAGGTGGGTGAAAAAGCGGCCGTCCGGCGTCATCACGTCGATCGTGTGGCCGGGCTGCAGCGTGTCGAACGCGAAGTTCGAGAAACGCCCGCCACGCACGCGCTTGATGCCGATGCGCAGTTCGCCATCGCGGTCGTAATCGGTGACGCCGACGCAGATCGAATAGGAACGGCGCGTTTCCTCACCGTCGATGTGCGTTTTCAGCGTAACGAACTGGCCCTGCGTGAAGCGGTAGTGATCCCGCAGTTCGACAGGGACTTCGAAGGCGACCGAGACCGCGTCGGCGGTTTCGGGCCGCACATCGCGGATACGCAGCGGATGAAATTGCGGGGTAGCCATATCAGTAGGGTTTGAAGTAGTCGAAGGGTTCGCGGCAGTCGATACAGCGGTACAAGGCCTTGCAGGCCGTCGAGCCGAATTGCGCGAGACGCTCGGTATGCGCCGAGCCGCAGCGAGGGCACGAGGGCGCCGGCAACGCGCGCGGCACGAAGCGCATCACCTTTTCCTGAGACGGCGCAGCGGAACCGCAATTGCCCGTGGGTGGCGCGATGCCATAGACACGCAGTTTTTCGCGGGCCTCGGCAGTCATCCAGTCGGTGGTCCAAGCCGGCGCGAGCACGGTAGCGATCCGATAGGGTGTCAGTTCAGCGACCTCGAGCGCATGCCCGACGTCTTCGGCGATCTGCGACATCGCCGGACACCCGGAATAAGTCGGCGTGATCACGACTTCGAGCGTGCCATCGGCCGCGCGGCGTATGTCGCGCAAAATGCCGAGCTCACGAATCGATACCACCGGAATCTCCGGATCGGGCACCGTTTCGAGTACCGCCCATGCGCGTTCAAGCGCGGTGTCGGCGGCGTGCGTGGCAGTCGAGATCGTCATCGTCGGATTCCGGTTAGGCGCTTACCAGGTGGCGCCGGGATGCTGGCGCGCGAGGCTCTGCATGTCGGCCAGCACGAAGCCCATGTGCTCCGAGTGCTCGCCGCGCTTGCCGGTCGTGACATGCTTGACCGGTTCGGGCAGCGTCAGGGTGGCTTCGTCGAGCGTGGCGCGTACGTCTTCAAGCCATGCTGCTTCGAGGTTCGACGTTAGCGGCCCGATGCCGGCGGCGGCGATGGTCTCCTCTACGGCATCCGTGCTGAAAAACTCGCGCGTGTACGGCAGGAGATAGTCGAGCGCGGCTTGTGCGCGGCGATGCGATTCATCCGTGCCGTCGCCGAAACGAATCAGCCATTCGCGTGCGTGGTGCACGTGATAGCTGGTTTCCTTGATCGACTTCGAGGCGATCGCCGCAAGTTGTTCATCCTTCGACGTAGTAAGCGCGGTCCACAGATGCGCCATCAGCGTCGAGTACAGGAAATTGCGCACGATCGTGACCGCATAGTCCTTCTCGGCTTGCGCGGTGCCGGCGAGCGGGCCGTAATGCGGTAACTCGGACAGCGTGTAATTGGCGAACTCGCGCTCCGCGCGGAAGTAGGCGTAATCGTCTTCCGTGCGGCTTTTTCCGGTGAGTTGCTGTTCCAGCGAGGCGGCGTGCGTGTACAACAGGCGCGCCTGACCGATCAGATCGAGACTCATGTTCGACAGCGCGATGTCCTCTTCGAGGATCGGGCCGTGGCCGCACCACTCGGCATTGCGTTGACCGAGGATCAGCGCGGTATCCGCGAGGCGCAGTACGTACTGCAGATGTTGGGGCGTGAGGTTCATGGCCGCGCTTACATGTGGTTGACTTCGTCGGGGAGCGTGTAGAACGTCGGATGGCGATAAATCTTGTCGCCCGCCGGTTCGAACAGCTCGGCTTTGTCTTCCGGCGCGGACGCCGTAATCGCCGACGACGGCACCACCCAGATGCTCACGCCTTCCTGGCGGCGCGTGTAGACGTCGCGCGCCATGCGCAGCGCCATCGGCGCGTCGGCGGCGTGCAGGCTGCCGCAGTGTTTATGGTCGAGTCCCTGCTTGCTGCGCACGAAGACTTCCCAAATCGGCCATTCCTTGTTCATCACTGATCTCCTGATACTTTGTCTGGCTTGTCGCCTTGCTTAGGCGGCTTGCTGTTGCGCCCGCTGGCGCTGCTTTTCGGCATGGGCGAGCGCGGCTTCACGCACCCACGCGCCTTCGTTGTGAGCTTTCACGCGGGTCGCGAGCCGCTCGCGGTTGCAAGGGCCGTCGCCGTTCACGACGCGCCAGAATTCTTCCCAGTCGATGTCGCCGTAGTCGTGGTGGCCGCGGGCTTCGTTCCATTTCAGGTCTGGGTCCGGCAGGGTGACGCCGAGCACCTTGGCCTGGTCGACGGTGGCGTCGACGAACTTCTGGCGCAGATCGTCGTTCGAGATGCGCTTGATGCCCCATTTCGACGACTGACTGCTATGGATCGAGTCTTTGTCGCTCGGGCCGAACATCATCAGCACCGGCCACCACCAGCGGTTCACGGCTTGCTGGACCAACTCACGTTGCGCTTCGGTGCCGCCCATCATCGACATCAGCGCGTCGAAACCTTGACGCTGATGGAATGACTCTTCCTTGCAGATGCGGATCATCGCGCGGGCGTACGGTCCATAAGTGCAACGGCACAGCGGAATCTGGTTCATGATCGCCGCGCCATCCACCAGCCAGCCGATCACGCCGACGTCTGCCCACGTGGGCGTCGGATAATTGAAGATGCTCGAATATTTGGCTTTGCCCGAGTGCAGCGCCGCGATGAGTTGATCGCGCGACACGCCGAGCGTTTCCGCCGAGCTATATAGATAGAGGCCGTGGCCGGCTTCGTCCTGCACTTTGGCCAGCAGAATCGCCTTGCGCTTGAGGCTGGGCGCGCGCGTGATCCAGTTGCCTTCCGGCAGCATGCCGACGATTTCCGAATGCGCGTGCTGCGAGATTTGCCGCACCAGCGTCTTGCGGTAAGCGTCAGGCATCCAGTCTTGTGGCTCGATCTTGCCATCGGCGGCCATGACTGCATCGAACTGCGCCTGCTCAGGCGAACTCGCTGCGGTATCGAGCGGGGCGACATTGCCGGGGATATCCAGGGATTGCGTGTACATGGGGACGCTCTCAGCGGAAGTTGTCTGTGTCTGCGCAGTATAAACCAACCGACCGGTCGGTTAATAAATTTTTTGAGACGGCTAGCGGGTATGGATAGCGAGAAGAGCGTCCGCTGCCGGAGCGTTTCGCGACCGCCGCCGCCCCGTGCCGACGCTTAACCTATAAAATCACGAATTGGCCGCGATTTGCGGCCTTTCTGCGTCCCCCGGTACTCATGTTACGTTTAAGCGAAATCAAACTCCCGCTCGACCACCCCGAGAGCGTTCTCGAAGCCGCCGTCCGCGCGCGCCTCGCAGAACTTGGTGTGGGAGAGGACGGGCTCATCCGTTACACCGTGTTCCGCCGCGCGCACGATGCGCGCAAGCGCGCCGACATCAAGCTCACGTACATCGTCGATGTCGAGGTGAAGGATGAAACGGCCGCGCTCAAGCGGCTCGCCGATGTGCCGCACTGCGGTGTAACGCCGGACATGGCATACCGTTTCGTTGCTAAAGCGCCGACGCAACTGACCTCCCCGCGTCCGGTCGTGATCGGCATGGGCCCGTGCGGACTTTTTGCCGGCCTGATCCTGGCCCAAATGGGCTTTCGGCCGATCATTCTCGAACGCGGCAAGGCCGTGCGCGAGCGCACCAAAGATACTTTCGGGCTGTGGCGCAAGTCGGTGCTGAATCCTGAATCGAACGTGCAGTTCGGCGAAGGCGGCGCGGGCACGTTCTCGGACGGCAAGCTTTACAGTCAGATCAAGGATCCAAAACACTACGGCCGCAAGGTGCTCGATGAATTCGTCCGGGCGGGCGCGCCGGAAGACATTCTTTATCTGAGCCGGCCTCATATCGGCACGTTTCGGCTCGTCAGCATGGTCGAAAAGATGCGCGCGACCATCCACGAGTTGGGCGGCGAGGTGCGTTTCGAGACGCGCGTCGACGATATTGAGATTGATCAGGGCAAGGTGCGCGGGCTCAAGCTGTCGACCGGCGAGACCTTGCGCTGCGATCATGTGGTGCTGGCGGTCGGCCATAGCGCTCGCGACACCTTCCAGATGCTGAGTGACCGCGGTGTCTATCTCGAAGCGAAACCGTTTTCCCTCGGCTTCCGGATCGAGCATCCGCAGGGGCTGATCGACCGCAGCCGTTTCGGCAAGTTCGCCGGCCACAAGCAACTGGGCGCGGCTGACTATAAGGTAGTGCATCACTGCAGCAACGGGCGCGCGGTTTATAGCTTCTGTATGTGTCCGGGCGGTACCGTGGTGGCGGCGACTTCCGAGCCGGGCCGCGTGGTGACCAACGGCATGAGCCAGTACTCGCGGGCGGAGCGCAATGCCAATGCCGGGATTGTTGTCGGTATTACACCGGACGATTATCCGGGCGGCCCGCTCGCCGGCATCGCCTTCCAGCGCAAATGGGAAGAGCGGGCGTTCGAGCTCGGCGGCGGTAACTATATGGCGCCGGGCCAACTGGTCGGCGACTTTATCGCTGGGCGGCCGTCTACGTCGCTGGGTTCGGTGGTGCCGTCGTACAAACCCGGCGTGCATCCGACCGATCTGAGCACCGCGCTGCCCGATTACGTGATCGAGGCGATTCGCGAAGCGTTGCCGCAAATGGACAAGAAAATCGCCGGCTTCGCGATGCATGACGCGGTGCTGACGGGCGTTGAGACGAGAACATCGTCGCCGATTCGGGTGCGTCGCCGGGATGACTATCAGAGTATGAACGTCGAGGGTTTGTATCCGGCCGGCGAGGGCGCGGGGTATGCCGGTGGGATCTACTCTGCAGCCATCGACGGCATCGAAGTGGCCGAGGCGCTTGCGTTAAAGATGACTGGGGCCAAGACGGCCTGATCTGGTTTTGCGGTGGACGTGCGCTTTCGATCCAACCGCCGGCGGCGGGGGCGGCATGCGGCACTGCGCCGCGCTGGCCATTGCGATCGGGCACAATGCACGCTTCGCCTCGAACCGACCACCTGAATGACCATTCGCTCTCTGGCTGCCGCATGTGGCGCGGCGCTGCTTTGCCAATTTGCCGTTTCCTCGACCGTTTTCGCCGCCGATGCTCCGGCGCACTGGGTCTCCGCATGGGCGACGGCGTTGCAACCCATCCCGCAACGGGCGGACTTGCCGCCGTTATATCGCGCTCCGGAGGTAGCAGGGCGCACGGTTCGCCAGGTCGTATATCCGACGCTTTCCGGTAAATCCGCACGAATCCATCTCAGTAACGAGTACGGCAAGACTGCGCTCGTCATCGACGACCTGCGCATCGCGCGCTCGGCCGGCGGCGCGGCGGCGTTGGGCAATGGCGAGGCGCGCGTGACGTTTGGCGGCAAGAACTCCGTGAGCATACCTGCGGGCGCAGAACTGGATAGCGACCCGGTTGCTGTCGATATGGACCAAGGTGCCCCCTATGCAATCAGCGCATTCATGGGGCCGGAACAGCGAATCGTGGCGTGGCACCGTGTCTCGAACCAGGTGAATTACATTTCCGCTCCGGGCAATCACACCGCCGACACCTCCGCCGATTCATTTCGTGGCCGGTTTACGCAATATGTGTGGGTGACGGGTTTGTCGGTGGATGCGCCGTCATCGGCCGCCGTTGCGGCGATCGGCGACTCGATCACGGACGGTATGCGCTCCAGTCTCAATCAGAATCGGCGCTGGCCGGATGCGCTGGCTCGCCGGTTCGTCGGCGCCGGCAACCGCGCTACCGCGATCGTCAACCTGGGTATTAGCGGCAATCGCTTGCTAAGCGACTCACCGTGCTATGGCGACGCGCTCGTCCGGCGCTTTGATCGCGACGTGCTCGAACGCCCGGGGGTGAGGGCGGCGATTCTGCTGATCGGCATCAACGACATCAACTTCGCGGAGATGCCGGCTCGCCGCGGTCTCGATTGCGATTTCCCGCATACCTCGGTGACGGCTGCCGACCTTATTGCTGGCTATCAACGGGTGATCGCCGCCGCGCGGCACCGTGGCGTTAAGATGTTCGGCGCGACGCTGACGCCGGCATCACTGTCGGCGTCGCGAGAGAGTATCCGGCTAGCGGTCAACCAATGGATTCGAACCAGCCACGCTTTCGACGGGGTGGTAGATTTCGACGCTGCACTACGCGACCCGGCGCAACCCAACCGGTTGCAGCGCGCCTTTGACAGCGGCGACCACATCCATCCCAGCGACGCCGGCTACACCGCAATGGCCGACGCGTTTCCTGTGACTGTTTTGGTGAATTCAACCCGTAAGTGAGCCGACAAAAAATATTTCCGTCAAACCCTTGTTGCATAGCTAATGTTCGCCTATTATTCGCCTCCTCGTTTCGAACGAGCGCCGCTGCAGAAATCAGTGGCCGTAGCGTCAGCAAGGTTTTAAGCGAAAGCGAAAAAATGATATTGACGAAACGAAAGAGATTCTCCATAATCTCGTTTCTCTGCTGCTGATGCAGCGACGCAGAACGAAGCGGTGCCGGGTAGGTGAAGGTGGCACGGTTCGGTGGTGATTGCGTATTCGATCTTTAAAAATTAACAGCCGATAAGTGTGGGCGCTTGATGCGCGACGCGCGGTGGACTCTTCGGGGTCTGCTGGAAGCGAAAGTATCAAGACTCACACGAGTATTAAAGGAAGGTTTTCCTGCTGGGGTGGATTCACGCCGGCAGGGGGATCATTCGTCAGTACGTTGAGTGAGCGACCGGGTTCGGAAGAGCCCGAAAAACAGTAACAGGTTTGAACTGAAGAGTTTGATCCTGGCTCAGATTGAACGCTGGCGGCATGCCTTACACAT